>NZ_VFTH01000003.1:0-422472 GCF_006439375.1 Mesorhizobium sp. B4-1-1 | reverse complement strand
GGGCGGCGCTGCGTCGGGTGCGGGCTCGGCGCTGGCTTAGTTCGAGACCGCAGGCGAGATGTCGGTCTTGAACCATTTCAGGCTGAGCGCCTTGATCGTCCCGTCCTTGATGGCGGCCTCTATCGCCGCGTTGAACTTGGTCAGGAGCTCGGTATCGTCCTTGCGCATACCGGCGCCGACGCCCGGCCCCCAGAGCCCGCCCTTCAGTTCAGGGCCGAAGAACACGGCTCCCGATCCCGACGGCGTCTCCAGGAAATCCCGCCACGTGAAATAGTCGGCAAGGCCGCCGTCGACGCGGCCGGCGGCAAGGTCGAGCTTCATGTTGTCCAGGCTGTCATAGCTGCGGATCGTCACGACATCGCCCATGAGCTGCTTCACCACCGCTTCGGAATTCGACGAGCGCAGCACCGCGATCGCCTTGCCACCGAGGGTCGAGCGCAGGCGTTCGATGGCAGCATTCTCCTTGTCCCCGATTGTCGACAGATTGACCTTCTGACCGGTATCGCCCGGGTCGAGACCGAGCTCCTTGCGCACCACGAACTGGTTGAAGCCGCTGGCGTAGGGGACAGAGAAGGCGATCGACTGCTTGCGCTTCTCGGTGATCGCCATGCCCGACATGATGACGTCGAACTTGCCCACCAGCAGCGCCGGAATGATCCCGTCCCAGTCCTGCGGGACGAAGGTGCATTTGATCGCGATGCGGCGGCAAAGCTCACGGCCGACGTCGATGTCATAGCCATAAAGCTCGCCCTTGTCGTCCGTGCCGTCCCAGGGCGGCGAGGCGCCTTCGGAGGCGATGGTTACGACGCGTTCGCCTTCGGCGCCGGCCGGGAAGGCCGGCGTCAGCGCCGCGATAGCGACAGCAATAGCCAGGGGTATGCGCATGATGCACCTCTTGTTTGGTCTGGGTTGGAAGGAGCTTCTGGAGCGGCGCGCCGTCAGGGCATCGGCGTCGTGATGCCTTGGCCTGGCAGCGGCGGGCGCCATCGTGGTCTCGACCGCTGTGCTGGCGGGCGATCGGTCGAAAGCCTGCGTTCGAGGAATTGCGTGGCTTTGACGGCAATCGACGTCAACAGCAGGTAGATCGCTCCAGCAACGGTGAAGATCTCGTAGGGCGCGAAGGTCGTCGAAACCATCTGCCTGGCCATGCCGGTGACTTCGAGCAGCGTCACAGTGCTCGCCAACGACGAGCCCTTGATCATGCCCACCACCTCGTTGCCATAGGCCGGGAGCGAGATCCGGAAAGCGATTGGGAAGGTGACCAGGCGGGCGGTCTGGAAGCGCTTCAGGCCGAGCGAGGCAGCCGCCTCGATGACGCCCCTAGGCACCGACTGGAGACCGCGGCACAGGATCTCAGTGGTGTGCGCGGCGCTGTTCAGCGAGAAGGCAAGCAGTGCGCACCAGAAGGGATCGCGCAGCACCACCCAGAAGACGCTTGCCCGCACCGCCTCGATCTGGCCGAGGCCGTAGTAGATCAGGAAGAGCTGCACCAGCATCGGCGTGCCGCGAACGACATAGGTATAGGCGAGCGCCGCGCCCGAGAAGCCGGGATGCGCGAAAGCGCGCACGAAGGCAAGCGGCACCGAGAGGAGAAATCCGGCGGTCAGCGACAGCACGGTCAGGGTCAGGGTCAGAGCAATGCCGGAAGGCAGGACAGCAACCGCGTCGAGCATCAGACCAAAGTTCATGGGCGCTCGCTCCTAATGGCCAAGAGCGGGATAGCGCCGCTCCGCGAAGCGGATCGATAGAAGGGTGAGGGTGGTCAGCGACAGGTAGATGGCTGATGCCGCGAGATAGAAGGTCAATGGGGCGCGCAGCGACCCGGCCCCGACATAGGCGACGCGCATGATGTCGGTCAGGCCGACGATCGAGACCAGCGCGGTGTCCTTGAACAGCGAGATCCAGAGGTTGCCATAGGCCGGCAGCGCCAGCCGCAGCATCTGCGGTCCGATGACGAGGAGCCAGCGCTGCCAGGCGCCCAGGCCAAGCGCCTTGGCCGCTTCGGTCTGACCGGTGGGCACCGCGGCGATCGCACCGCGGAATACTTCGGTCGCATAGCCGCTGAAAACCACCGAAAGCGCGATGACGCCGGCATTGAAGGCGTTCACCTCGACATAGCGCCCGGCCAGCCTACTGGCGAGCGTGGTCCCGCCGAAATAGATGAGCAGGATGATGAGAAGCTCAGGCACGCCGCGCACAACCGTGGTGTAGGCAGTCACGATGCGGGCGAGCGGCGGGCGTGCCGAGCCTTTCGAGATCGCCAGAAGCAATCCGGCGGCTGTCCCCAAGCAGCCGCTGATCAGCCCAAGGCTGACGGTTACGGTGAGGGCGGCAGCAAATTGACCAGTAAAACCACCCATTGAGCGTTTTCCTTGAAGCACAATACGCTGAGAAGAGCCGGCCGCGTGAAGATCATAACCGGCGGGCACACCTTCGGTTGCGCCTTGTATTGCGAATAACTCTGAGTTAACTGGCGGACTTGTATTAGGATAAGATCTAAATTATTGGCATTCAATCTATAATTTTCATAATTTTTGCTATAAGAAATCCTTATAACGCGAGATTTAATCTAGAGGTAAATCGTCGTTTGGCGACGGCCGCATCGCTCGACTGGCATTGCGCCACAAAGAAGGCAGCCGGCGCTTTGCAAGCCTGACGAGCCAAGCCCATCCGCCAGCCCGGCCCGAGCGCTGGCTCCGGCTATTTGGGGATGGAGGCGATCGAGGGGCGGACTCCTGATCTTGGAGCCGGCTATTTGTCTGCTGAACTCACGCGGAAGAGGACAACGGGATCGCACTCCAGCGCCTTGGCGATCCTCTCGGCCACGTTCAGGCTGGGATTTTTCTGGCCGCGTTCGATCCCGCCCATGTAGCTGTAGGCAAGGCCCGCCTCGGTCGCGAGCGATTCCAGGGTCATTCCGCGCTTCAGGCGGACCGTGCGAACGTTCGCTCCAAAAATCTCCGCCAGGCGCATGCGCGCATAGCGATAAGCAAACCTTCAGCTTTACCAGTCACTATAGTGACCATATTATAGTGTGTCCCGAGATCGCCCGTGATCTCGGGGGCGGACCCTGCAGATTTTGCCCCCGGCGTCTGCCAGCAGCGACCGCAAAGGGCATCGGCCCGTCCGTTGGAAGGAGCGCAGGCAATGGAACTGCTGCCAGGCGGCTTCAAGTTCCGTCAGTTGCAGGTCTTTCGCGCCGTTCTTCGAACCGGCTCGACAAGGCGGGCGGCGGCCGAGCTCGGCATCAGCCAGCCGGCCGTCAGCCAGCATGTCAAGCAGCTCGAGGCGACCGTCGGCCTCACGCTCTTCAAGCGGTCCGCCAACCGCATCGTGCCGCTGCTCGAGGCCTGGGAGTTGCTGCGGAACGTCGAAATGGCGCTGACGTCGCTCGGGCGGCTGGAAGCATCCATCTTCGCGATGAAGAATGAAGAAAAACAGCGGATCGCGATCGCCGCCCCGTCTGTGTTCGGTTTCGTCACCCTGCCGAAGGTGGTTGGCGTCATCCATGCCAGGACCGCCTCGAATGTGCGCTCCATCTCGGGCAGCTACGACCAGATCGGCGAGCACATCCTGGCCGGCCGCGCCGATCTCGGCATCTCGAGACTGCCGCTCGACCCGCGCCTGTTCGAATGGGCGCCGCTCGGATCGGCGCGCAACGTCTGCATCTTTCCTCCCGGCCACCGGTTTTCGCGCCAGGCCCGCGTCGATGCCCAGGATCTCGCCGGCGAGACGATCGTCGACATCGATCCGCAATTCGCTGCCCACCAGATGAATTTCAACGCCCTGCGCTTTGCCGGCGCGGAGCCCGACATTCTGGTCGAGTTCGATTGCAACGGTCACGAGGCCGGATATGTTTCAGCAGGGCTCGGCATTGCGATAACCAACGAGATTATCGCGCGCGAGTACGTAGCGTTCCGACTCGAAGCACGGCCAGTGGAACCCTCGGCGCTTTATCACTACGTCGCGGTGTGGCAGAAGGGGCGCACCTTCTCCAATGCATTGAACGTCGCGCTCGAGGCAATCATCGCCGCATTTTCAAAATCTGAAAGCGATTGAAGGGATCGGTGCTACAGATGGCTACCTTCTTCTTAGCCTGCTTCCGTTTGATGAAGAACTTCAAACGGAAGCCGCCTATTGTGCTCGCAGGTGCGGGATCACCACCGAAGAAGCCTTGCGGATCATCAAAGAGGCGAGCGTCCAGAAGCAGCCTTTTCGTCCCGAATTGGAACAATTCAATCGCTCAACGGTTGTAGGCTAGCGGTCGATTCCGAGTGGCAGGATGCAGCCGTCTATTCTTCAGAAGCCCGTCGCTTCATGCTCATTAGCTGCGACGGGCTTTTCGATTCCCGCGCCCTGCGAGGCCGCCTCTTAAACTGACTTAGCGCTGTGACCCCCTTATCGCCACCTGCAGATCGTCTAGTGTGAACTCCATTGTGTATCTATACCGCGACCCGTCGGTATATAGGCCCTCGGCGTCGATCGACACGATGACCGCTCCGGGTGTTCCTTGTCGGACGTCTCCATCGGTCAACGGACGATGAAATATCGTTCGAGACGAACCCTCGCGCTTAGCTGGTCCTACCGATATACGCATCTATTTGTCCGCCCTGGCTGTCCAACAGGTCAGTGCAATTGCGGTGCCAACAAACGCGTCCCATTAACGGTCAGGTGACAGTCTTTGTGCAGCCAGGGGCGGTGTGTTCATTCTGTTCGCGGCCCGTTCGAAACAAGCGATCTCTAATGGACGGTCGTTCACGGCCGAAAGAGGTAGCATCTCGATTATTGCCGGCCGTTTAATTAGCCATACCATCAACATGAATGACCCGCCGGTTTAGGCGGCTTTTTTGGCAAACGCCCAAACCATCAAGGGATATTCCTCGTCGTTGCTCAGGTCCCGCCACACGCCATACGCGCGGACTGGCCCTCCAATGTGCGCCCTGGCGCAGGCCTTGTTGCCCCAGCCGAAGGCCTGCACGTCGTCTTCGCCAAAGCCTCCTTCGACCATCAGCTGCTTGAGCCCCGAGGGCGTCCAGCGGTTGTAGTCGTGCGGGCGGGCGTGTACGCGGAACAGGAAGGGCGTCGCCACCATCGCCCAGCCGCCGGGCTTCACCATGGCGTGGATGTTGGCGGCGGCCATTTGCGGGCGCTGCACATGCTCCAGCACCTGGTCGGCGATGACGATCGAATATTGGTCGTCGGTGCGGTCCTTGCAGATGTCGAAGTCGGGGAAGTCGACTGAGCGGTAGTCCGGGCATAGGGCTCGCCAATAGCGGTTCCAGCCCGGCGAGATCTCGACAACGTCGCGCGACTTGCGGTTGGCCGCTTCGAGGAAAACTGTGAAAGCTTCGATCTGGCGGATGCGCAGCCAGTTGCGGCTATCATAGCGAACCAGCCGCTTCACCGCGTGTTTGCCACGATTTTTCAGGGCGCCGGCAAGGTTTGTCATTCTCGACCTCCTCCTGCCCGCCGCAAACCTTCTTATTCTGCAAACCGTACAAAAGAATGACGGCGCAAAGGAGCCGGCGTTGTCGGCGCCGGCCTCCCGCGGATCAGACTTCGATCAATAGTTGCTGTTGTAATACCGGTCGTCGCAGGGCGCAGTGTAGATGCGGCCGTAGCGGTCCTGGTAGCGGCAGAGCTGACCGCCGCGCGGCTCCTGCGGGGTGGTGGCCGAGCCAACGACGGCGCCGAGCAGCGCGCCGCTCGCTGCGCCAATTACGGTGCTCTTGGTGTTGCCGCCGATCGCCTGGCCGACCAGTGCGCCGCCGGCGCCGCCGAGCAACGCACCGGTGGTGGCCCGCTGCTGGCCCTCGGTCTGCGTCTCGCAGCCGGCAAGGGCTGCGGCCATGAGCACCGCCAGAATAGCCTTCTTGATGATCATCACTAGAACTCCTCTGAAGCCCCAGGAAATGGCAACAGGTTGAAAACAGGGGCGATTTCGCCCACCTGCGGTCGCATTGCGGCGGAACGGCGGCGGAGCTCGCTCACGAAGTGAATCACGGTTTCCCGGCAGTTGATCGCCATGGTTGCCAAAGGGGAAAGATGTTCAGAAGGCGCCAAGCGGAACCATGATCGGAGTGAGCGCCCGACGGTCGGCTTCTGCCATGACCTTCGTAAGGGAAGTGGGATCTGGAACCGCCTCGCCGTCCTCGATCAGACCTTCAACGTGAAAGGCCAAAGCCTGTTCGGCCAACTCGCGTGCCTCTTCGAGAGTTGCCCCGGCCGTAATAGCGCCCGGGAGGTCGGGAAAGGACACTCCGTAGTCGCTGGCGTCATCTTTGTGGATCAGCCCGACGTACTGGCGCATTCCGTTCCTCTTGCCGCACGGTCATCGACCGCTAGTTTAAAGCGCCAATACGACGGCGCAAGACGATGGACAAAGCTACATCGACCCGCACCACTCCTGAAGGGAGGCGGAGGGTTCGCGCTGCGCAGTATGTGCGCATGTCGAAAGAGCAGCAGATCTACTCGATCGAAAATCAGAAAGATGCCATCCGCAACTATGCCGATATCATGGGCTACGAGATCGTCGCCACTTACGAGGACGCCGGTCGCAGCGGCCTCATGTTGGAAGGGCGCCCCGGCCTGCAAAGTTTGCTTGCCGACGTGGAGAGCGGGCGCGCCGATTTCGAAACCATCGTTGTCTATGATGTTAGCCGCTGGGGCCGCTTTCAGAACGTCGATGAAAGCGCGTCCTACGAGTACCGGTGCCATCTGGCCGGCGTGCGGATCGAATTCTGCGCCGAGCAGTTCTTGAACGATGGCAGTATCGGCTCGGACGTGCTCAAGGCTATCAAACGCAGCATGGCGGCCGAGCACAGCCGCATGCTCTCGCAAAAAACGTTCATAGGGCAGGCAAGGCTGATCCGGTTGGGATTCCGCCAGGGTGGTAAGCCAGGTCTCGGCTTGAGGCGCCAGATTATCGACCATTGGGGACGCCCCAAACTTATCCTCTCTGAGCACGAGCAAAAGAGCGTGCACACCGACAGAACGATCCTGGTACCCGGGCCGGCGAAAGAGATTGCAACGGTTCGGTGGATCTTCCGTCAATTCGTCAAAACGCACATGACAGAACTCGATATGGCAAGGCTCCTGAACAAGCGCGGCATGCTGACGGACCTTGAGCGACCATGGAAGCGGGAAACCGTGCGCGGCGTCCTGACCAATGAAAAATACGTCGGCACCAATGTCTGGAACAGGCGCTCCCGCAAGCTGAAAGCAAAGGCAGTAAGCAATCCTCCTGAACAGTGGGTGCGCGCGGAAGGCGCATTCGCGCCGATTGTAGACCGCAAGCTGTTCGATCGGGCTCAAGCCATCCACAGAAAGCTCTATTCGCATCTGCGCGTGAGCAATGACGAGATTCTGGCTGCACTGAAGAAGGTCCTGGTGCGTCACGGCGCCCTGTCCAGCTCGATCATCGAGGCTGCGCCTGATTGTCCTAAGGCCAGCTTGTATCATCATCGTTTCGGGAGCCTTCTGAAGGCCTACGAATTGATTGGGTATCAGCCACCCAAGAACTGGCAGTTTATCACATCGCGAGAGCGACTGGCGTCGCTGCGCACACAGGCGATCGGGGACCTACTGGCCGCGATCGGATGCGTTGGCGGCAAGGCGACCTACGAAAGAGAGGCCGACCTCTTACGGATCAACGACGAGTTCACGGTTGCGGTCGAAATCGCACGCTGCCGCGCTTCCGACCACGGCTACCCTTTCTGGTCCATGGACACCCAACGCCAGTCGGTGGCCGACATTTTCACCCTGATCAGGATGCGCCCGGGTGACCTGGTCATTCGGGACTACCTCATTGCCCCCGCTTCTGAAATCGTCGGCAAATCGCAATTGGCCGCGAACAATGGAGCGCGGCTGGACACCTACCTCTTTTCCACGCTCGACCCCCTCGTCAAGCTGTCAGCGCGAGCCAGTGCCGAGACCCTATGGTACAGTTGAAGCGCCGTTTGACTCGGGAAGCTGCCTACAAGGCTTTGCACGGCAGCGCCCAGAGACACGCCCGCGAAATTGCTGCCGATCAACCTGGGTCGAAGGAGAAGCTGTTCGCGCCCAAGCTGTTGCCGGCCTACAAGGCGGCGTGCGGCCGCAAGCGCGATTTCATACGAGAAACCGAGGAAGCGGAACGCTGCCTGGTCCGTCTGGCCGAAGCGCTTCACGTGATAATGAATGACAAAGAGTTTCTCTCGTTGCTCATGTCAGAGGGGTTTGCCACCATCCCAAACTGCCTGGTGCAGAGGTTACACGACGACGCTCCGTTAGAGACGGCAACAGCAAAGCATGCCGGCATGTTGCCTGCAGGCAGCAGCGCGGGCGGGCAACCTGTCAGCGGGATTTGCCCGGACGTCCTCGCTTTCCTCCAGGACTGCTTTGTGAAAGTGAAGATCTTCGGTTTGCTGCGGCATGTGCTCCCGGCCAGGCAAATGGAAATTGCCCGACTGATGGTCGGTATGGAGCGGGTCACATTCACATACACGAAGATCCTTGTCGCCTTTACCCCGCGCCCTCTGCTGGCCGAGGGTTTCGATCCAACGACGATAGCCAACGTGTCTGAAGATCAACTCGGCGCGATGACGCCAGAACTTGGCAGGCTAAGCAGTGAGTTTTTGAGCGCTGTGGAGCGACGTGGCTCCGTGAGCCTGAAACTGCTGGCGGCCGGTCGCTATTTGGACCGGCTGATGGATAATTCCAAGGTGGTGCGCTACCTAGCACACAACTTCCCAGACCAATTCGAAGAGTTTCATAGCTTGTCGACACCGACCCCAATTAGGTAGGCTCGATGCTCACTCATCGCGCCAGATTACCCGCTTCTCCCATCGGATCTGGACCAGGCGCCGATATCGGATCGTATGCGCCTGCTCTCCGGTTGGATGGAATAGCTCCGCGTCCATCCATTCCCGGCTTCCGCACTGCTGGCAACGCACCTTTTCGCGCACCTCGTCGATCGTGACATTGCCGATGACCTCGCGCAGCTCGAGCGGCTTATAGAAGCGCTTAAGGTTGCACTTGCCGCAGCGAATACCGCACGCCTGCCCCGCGTCATGGGCATGCGTCAGCGTCCAAGCTTGCCCTCGCGGCCACTTCTCAGGTTGTTCCGGCATATGCTGAAATGAGGAACATAGTCCTACGCCGTCAAGGGCTCTCTTGACTCTTTGTTCTTATTTCGTTCACTGTGGGTCGGACAGCCACATAGGAGGCAGTCATGGACATTTTGATGGATGCCAGGGGTGCCACCCCTGAAGAGAAACGGCGCGGTATCGCCGCTGGAACGGCAGTGCTCGACCGCGCCGGCATGACTGCGGAAGATGCCGCCAGCGGCTCGTTCGCCGTCGAGCGTTGGGACGACATGGGCTTCCCGCCGGACCAAGAGCCATCGGAAGACGAGTATGCCGCGGCCGAGGTTTGGTGGGCGGCAAGTAATGCCGCGATCGAGGCGTGCTGTGAGGGCTGGCCGGACGAGAAACGCGGCCAGGT
Organism: Mesorhizobium sp. B4-1-1; assembly: GCF_006439375.1. Classification (NCBI taxonomy): domain Bacteria; kingdom Pseudomonadati; phylum Pseudomonadota; class Alphaproteobacteria; order Hyphomicrobiales; family Phyllobacteriaceae; genus Mesorhizobium; species Mesorhizobium sp. B4-1-1. The sequence goes on along the minus strand of NZ_VFTH01000003.1, from coordinate 412,989 downwards.
TTGCGGCCTGCAGCTGCTTCACGATCCCGAGACGGAACTAGCTGACCGCGCAACCGCGCTGGCGCGAATGCGCGAGATCACCCAGGCGGAGGATGGCCAGCGGGAGTTCAGGGACAATCGGATATTTTTTTGGCGCTCGCCGCCACTGCGGAGGTTCCAGATGGTTCGAAAGCGCAGCAACTCGTCAGCGCCGTAACGGTTGCCTATTCCTCGCTATCACTCGCACGCTTCCACCCAGAAGAGCCTATCGAGCCGAAGCGCCAGGCGGTGCTCGACGCGATAGATGCGCTTGAAGTGGGATCTGCGCCCCTCAATTGAGAAAGGCCGTTGAATGTCAACGTACGTCCTTCCTGAGCAGAAGAAGCCGAAGCTGATCGTTGTAGTCGCCTTTGACCGCGGCGAAGACGGAGAGCTGTTTCCCATGTACGGGCCGACTGATCAGCAAAGCGAAGAGCGGGCAATTCGGACTGCGCAAGCACTTGCGGGCAAGCATGTAGGCGTCATCGCATGGAGCCGGGATGCCGATCCGGCGCTCGGTGATTACGGTCCGCCAAACACTCTGTTCGTGAGCGGTGACGTACCCGACATGGAGTGAGCAAGCACCAATGTGCGGTCGCTACACCCGATATCTGCCGTGGTCTGAAATCCATCGGCTATACCGGCTGACGGCACCGGCCGATGTCGGGCGCAATGACGCGCCGCGCTACAACATCGCGCCGACAGATGAGGTTCCGTTCATCACGGCCGCCGATGATGGCAACCACAAGGTTCGCAACGGGCGATGGTGGCTGGTGCCGTTCTGGGCAAAGAAGATGCCCAAGGCAGCGATGTTCAACGCCCGCATCGAGACCGTCGACACGACATCGGCTTTCCGCGACGCCTTCAAATCGAAGCGCTGCCTCATCCCGGCAGATGGCTATTACGAATGGTCGATATCGCCCGCCGACGGCAAAAAAGATCCGTGGTTCATCTTTGAGCCCGACCACGCCCCATTTTCGTTCGCGGGCCTGTGGGCCTACAATTCCAATCTCGACGTCACGAGCTGCACCATCATCCCCGAGCCGTCCGGGACGCCGATCAACCAAGTCCACGACCGCCAGCCACTCATCCTCGACCCGGCCTACTATGGTGCCTGGCTTGACCCGAAAACACCGACAGGGGACCTGAAGGATATCCTCACCCACGACCTCGACGATCGGCTGCAGTTCTACCGCGTCGGCCGGGAAGTGAATGCGGCGGCAATCAACAAGCAGCCCAACGACCATGCCGGACTGATCGAGCCGATTAAGCTGTTATGATCGCCCAAAGACTTCGTTGCAGCGACTGGTTTGCGAGACTCCCATGGAGTCACTCTGCGCACCTATCTGCTCGATAATGCCCGACTTCGAGACAACCAATCGCACTTGACATTGCATGGCAATGTTGGCGCCTGGCGTCGTCGTCGTATTCACGAAGGCGGTGTTCCCGATCATATTGACCGTCGAAGTCGAAGTTCCGGGCAGCTGAAAATTGCGCTGCGTCTCAGCCCAGATATACATGCGTCTGCCGTCATTCATAGTGTAGGACGACGCTGGCGGACCATATGTTAGAAAAAAGCTGTCCGCCGATTTGCCCGCGAATTTTGTCGATAGAGCTGTATTTGCTTGCTGCGTGGTCGAGCAAGCGGCCAAAAGTACAGCCGTCGATACCCCAATGATTCTGCGCGATATCCCCTCCCAAGAAGGAGGCCATCATGGCGTTAAGTTTTCAACGAGTCGAGCGCGAGATTGAGCTGTTAACTAGTTCCTCGACACCGGGTCGTCGGAGGCTCAAGCCCGAAGGATCATATTAGCAAATTTGCAAGCTATGCCGCCGTGTGCCATTCTCCGCGGGGAGTGGGGACAATGTATCGGCGAACTGCGCCATCATGAGTGCTCAAGGCTTGCCCAGCGTTCTCGCATTTGAACGCTACGACCCGACTGACGCCTCGCTGAACTGGCTGCGCGAGCGTGGGGTTAACGTCATTTTCGGCAATGCGCTCTGGGAAATGCCATTCAAGCGCTTCACCGAGGATGAGCTGATTGCCAACGCACAGGGCTGTGTCGCGTTGATGGGGGCAAGCGGCACCCGCATCACCCGGCGCGTCATGCAGGCGCTTCCGGATCTGCGCTACATCTCCAAATATGGCATTGGCGTCGACAGCATCGACATCGATGCTGCCACCGAGCACGGTATTCTGGTTTCCAGCACGCCGAACGATTTCCAGATCTTCACGGTCAGTGAGCACGCGGTCGCCCTGATGCTTGCTGTTGCAAAACAACTTGGCACGTGGACGCCCGAATTCATGCGGCGTGGCGGGTGGCGCGGCCTGACACATGGCGCGACGCTGCGCGGCGCCACCGTCGGCATCCTCGGCCTCGGCCGCATCGGCCGTGGCGTGGCGCAACGGCTGTCGGGCTGGGAGGCCCGCATCCTTGCCTATGATCCCTTCCTGAAGGAAGCGCCTCCCGGCATCGAACTCGTCGACTTCCTCACACTGGTGGAGCAATCCGACTTCCTGACGCTGCACGCAACGCCAAGCCCGGATAACCATCACATCCTGAACGCCGCTGCTTTCGCGAAGATGAAACCGTCGGCCATCGTCGTCAACACCGGGCGCGGATCGCTGATCGACTACACGGCCCTGCGAGCAGCTCTGGCCAATGGCCAAATCGCGGGTGCCGCGCTTGACGTGTTCGACCAGGAGCCGCCGAAGATCGACGATCCGCTGTTTTCGCTACCCAACGTCTTGTGCACGCCGCATGTCGCGGCCTGGACGACTGAAGGAACTCAGGCCATCGGCTGGCATGCGGCCAAGAACCTGTGGGCCATGATGAGCGGCGAAGGACACGCCGATACGGTCAACCCGCAAGGCGATCAGCGAAGGAGTGCGGCCTTGCTCGGCGACGTGTGATTTCAGCGGCTGCGTGAATGCCCAACCCCTTCTGCCTCGATTGTGGGAACCCGCAAGGGCCCTAATGAATCTGACAGAGCCGATTGTCTCGATCGATATCAATCGGAAAATCCCAACTATTGAACAAAACCGTATCAGCAGATGTACCAAGACTGGGATCGCAATGCCCGTCGGGGCCGAGGCCTGTCAGAAAAAGGCAAATCGGAGCCATCAGAGGCTTGCTCAACTCGCTGAAAAGTATCTCGACTTTAATCTCGAGGAAGCGATCGCGGTTGGCGAAGCCGGCGTACAGTCTTGCTTTATTGGTTTCGTTCAGCATGATCGTCGACCCGTGCATGACGGATAACGCGTATAGGGTAACGAAAACCTCCGCCTCATTCAGTGTCGCGATATCAGTCTTCGAGACGATGTTGTTGCGGATCAGAACCTCCTTGAATTCGCCGAACAGTTGTCCGGATGTAAAAGCAGGTTTCCATATGAACCGGTTGCCAAGATAGTCGAGCGCTTTGATTTCTGGGCCAGTTGGCGTCTCTTGCCGATCAATCTTTTCAAGAGCGCTCCGCATTCTCTTTTTCGCCACTCCGCGCTGACACCCGCAGCCAGATCTTGTCTGTTCGTCGGACGCGAGCCGCAGGTTGGCCTCGGCCGCACGCGCGATATCAATCCAGGACGGCTCTAGGCCACGCATCTTGAGGCTCCAGACGTCGACACTCGTGAAAACATCCTTTCCCGCCTGAGTGACGAGACCTTTTTCGCGGGTGTCGCGATGAGCAACAAAATCGCCGATTTCGCGAAAAGCGGCGCGACCCCATGCTCTGTCCCTTTGGCCGAGGAATAGGCGATCCAGATCCCCGGTTCGAAAATCGCCAGCCATCAGCCGGCGAGCGCGGTGTCGCAAATCTTCATCGAGCACGACACATCCTCGTCACCATTCGCGCCGGCCGGGCTGCGGCATCATCTTGTCGAAGACGTCAGGCTCATCTTCAGCTTCAAACGAAGCGGACGGCCCAGCGTCATCGAGCAGAAGCAGCGAGATCGCGAAATCGTACTGCTCGGCGAACACCGTCATCTCCCGCACAGGTTCTCGGAACCAGACACCGGCCCCATGATCGATGGTCGCCCTGCCATCAATGAGCAGGTCCTGTTTGACGGGAAGCGATGTCGCCGGAATCTCGATCGGTCCTGCCGACGTGCGGAAGAACGCACCGGTTTTCAGCGCGGATGGGCTTGAACGGGCCCAAAGAATGAAACCATCGCGGGATACGACGAGGACCGCTCGCTTTTGCGTATAACTGAGCCAACGCAATGTCGCAGCGATGAGGGAAACACGATACCGATCTGCGCAATGGGCGATCATGTCGAGATCGACCTTGTCCCTTTCCGGTATCTGGCGACGGAAGTCATCGAGCGGCATCAGGAAGTTGGCGGCGAATACGTTGGCCTGATGTTCTACCTGTCCATATTCGGAATCCCAGCGAACCACATCCTGTTCACCGCAGCGGAAACCATTTGGGTACGCCGACCGGTGCAGCAGGAAGTGGCCGAACTCGTGGGCTAGTGTGAAATTGATCCGGCCCTTCGAACTGATCCGGTTGTTGTATATGATTCCCCAGCCCTTGCGGCCAGTTGGAGCTTTGAACAGAGCGCCATCGAAGCCCGGCAAGTTGTCACCCTGAACGCTGATGATCGGATCATCGGGAAATCGTTGCGCCGTGTATTCCCGTGCCACCGCCGGAATATCGATCGGAAAACGATCCGCCCCGAACACAGCATTCAGGAGATGGGTGATCTCGAAAGCCCAGCGCTCGGGTGACAGCGGCCGCGTCATTCGTCGTCGCCCAATAGGTCTGCCATGCGTCGAATCTTGTCTTTGGTGGCTGCGTCCATTTTTCTGTATTTGCGAAAAAAGGCGTTGTCTGTGGCGTCTTCGACGCCGACCTTCTCGGTCGCGTCGATAAGGTAGTCAGCCGTAACACCGAGAACCGCCGCGATCTTTGCAACTTTATCGGCCGAGGGGCGGGGCGGATTCTTGTTCTCCAGCTCCCAAATGTAGCTTTTGCTCGATTCGGCGAGTTCAGCGAGTTTGTCGAGGGTGTAGCCCTTCGCCTTTCGCAGATCCCGGATCTTGTCGCCTAGCGGCGTCGACATGTCATGCTCTCCATACTCCAAATCGCCTCTGTTCAGAGTAGCGATATATGTGGTCCTTGACAACGCGCATTTCACCTCCTATATTTAGTTCGGAGTAGCGGTACTTTTTATTTTACGACCCTGAGAGAGGATCAAGATATGGCGGATAAGCGAGGCCCAGACACCCATCATGTGGTGCCGAGCCGTGATGGCGGGTGGGATGTTAAGCGTGGCGGCGGTGAGCGCGCCTCGGGACATTTCGATAGGAAGCAGGACGCGATCGACTACGGCCGGCAGGTGAGCCGCAATCAGGAAACGGAGCTGCGCATCCATAACAAGGATGGCCGCATCGGCCAGAGCGACAGCCACGGGCACGATCCCAATCCGCCGAAGGGCTGACCGCCGTGCCGATCCGGGCGCGGCTTTTTTATGAGGTGCATTCAACCACCGCCATCGGCGGCACGAGGCAAACTAAGATGCAGAAGCTGACGGCGGTACAGAACGAAGACTTTAACCAACCGAAGGGCATCCAGCGCGCACGCCGGCTTCCCGATCCCACGCTAGGAGCGTTGTGGAATTCGATCATCCTAGATGAGCGCCTGAAGGCCCAACTCCTCTCTCAGGCGATGCTGAACTTCACGATGCGCGGCAAGGTCGATCGCAGTGTCATTCCGCTGCACGGCGTGATTCTGCTTGTCGGACCGCCTGGGACCGGCAAGACCTCTCTCGCTCGCGGGTTGGCGCATCGTACCGCAGAGACATTTCCGGGTGGTGGTTTCCGCCTGCTCGAAGTCGAGCCGCACGCGCTTACCAGTTCAGCGATGGGCAAAACCCAGCGTGCCGTATCCGAGCTGTTCTCACAGTCGATCGCCGAAGCCGCCGCCGCAGGACCGACCATTGTCCTCCTTGATGAAGTGGAGACGCTTGCCGCCGACCGGTCGAAAATGAGCTTGGAAGCCAATCCGATCGATATCCATCGCGCCACCGACGCCGTACTCGTTCAGCTCGACGCACTGGCCGAGCAGCACCCGAATCTTTTGTTCCTCGCCACCAGCAACTTTCCCCAGGCCGTCGACGCCGCCTTCACTTCGCGCTGCGATCTCGTCATGCATGTGCCCTTGCCGGATCGCGAGGCATGCGCGCGCATCTTGAGGGACTGCCTGACCGGACTTGGCAAGACCTATCCGGCCATCGCGAGGTTGCCGACTGCTGCAGGATTTGACCGTTGTGCAGCCGAATGTGTCGGGCTCGACGGGCGAGCCATCCGCAAGATGGTGGCCAACGCTTTGGCCAGCAGCCCGCAGACGGCCATGAATCCGGAACGCGTGACGGTCGAAGATCTCTTTACCGCAGCCCGGGCCGCCAAGATGGGCCGTATGCCGGGAGGCAAGGCGTCATGAGCACTGTTGCCAGCCGCACCTTCAAAAGCACGCCTGAGCGTGACGCCTCACGGACCTGGATAGCGATTGTCGATCTGTTGACCCGGGGAAACACCGGCGGTGCGCGGACTGAGCTTCTTGCCGTCTCCGGCGTCGCCACCAGCGTGATCGCAGATCAGGCGCCGAAAGACGCCGCAATCACGGTGACCTGCGATGGTCCTCGGACTCGCATCTATTGTCTCTATGACGATGATGCTGTCGAGGGCTCGGACGCTAACGAAGAGGCTCTGGGCTTTGACCCTTTGAAGGGGGACTGGCGGGTTTCTCTTCCATGCATGGCGGATGATCTTGCCTGGGTTCAGGGCGCCCTGAAGAAGCACAGCACCCGTATTACGGCACGCGATCTCAACGAAGCGGTGTCCAGCGCAGACGAAGCGACAACCACGAAATCTCAGGCGCTTGTCTTCGATCCGAAGGGATTTCTCGGCTCATGACCAACGTTGCCGTCAACACTTATACGCATTCCGTTACCTACGTCGCGGATAACATCCTGAAGAGCCTGAAGGATATCATTCGCCTCAGCGGGCTCGATCCATCGGAGTTCGTCGGCGACTGGGAAACGCACATGCGCGGCGTTCAGACCTGGATGAACACTGGCGATCTCGAAACCGTAAAGCTGGAAATCTACAACCCGAAAACCGATGCTCTGATTTTCCGATGGGACATTGATATCTCCTACGGCTGGTCAGGCGGCGACGGTAATTTCTGGACCGATACCGAACAGCTCAAATACGCAATCAGGAAGGCGGGCTTGGTTCCGAGCGAGGCTCGCTACCGGTTCCTGTTGCACACGAAACCTGGCCGACCCGATGTGATCGGGTGGAGCACGACGACCGGGCGCTCGACCGACGGGATGGTGCGGCAAAGCCTCGGCACCACGGTTGAACACAGCGGCCTTGGCGCCAGCACGTCATATCTGAGGAGGGCCTGATGCTCACGGTCGATGAAGCGTTCCGCAAATTCAAAAGCCGTCTCGAGCTGAACGACAGGGAGCAGGCGAACGCGTCGGCGCGCCAGAAGGAAGTGCGGGATTATCTCGACACAAAATTCAAGATTGATCGGAGCTTTCTGACTGGCTCATACGCGCGCTGGACCAAAACGAAGCCTTTGAAGGACGTCGATATCTTCTTCGTTCTGAAGCCATCGGAGGATCATTACCGCTCGAAGGCGCCATCAGTGGTGTTGACCGACTTTCACAATGCCTTGGTCGAAAAATATGGTGTCAAGGCCAAGAAGCAGAACCGCTCAATCAACGTTGATTTCGGCGTGAAGGCCGATGCTGACGACAACACCGACTATCGCGTCATCAGCGTCGATGTCGTTCCGGCGTTCGATAAGGACGACGATTTCGAGATCCCCGACAATGAACTCGGCAAGTGGATCGAGACTAACCCTCAAACCCATGCCGCAGATGCCACCGCGGCGCATCAGGCTTATTCCAACGAATGGAAGGGTCTCGTGCGGATGGTGAAATATTGGAACAATAATCCGAAGCACGGCGAGAAGCCGGTGAAGCCTTCGTTCCTTATCGAGGTTATGGCGCTCCAGTGCCTACATGGCGGCTGGGGTGGCAGCTTTGACCGCGAGATTCAGGGGTTCTTTGCGACGCTCGCGGCCCGGATTTTCGATGAGTGGCCCGACCCTGCCGGCCTCGGCCCGGCGATCAGTAACGGAATGGACACTGCGCGCAAGATGCGAGGGCGCGACCTTCTGCGTGCGGCGGAGCGCGAAGCAACTCTTGCAATCGACCATGTGCGTCGCGGCCGGAATGGCGAAGCGTTGCGAGCCTGGCGCGAACTGTTCGGCCCGAAATTTCCGCTGTCCTGACGGCCAGCGCTAAAATCACAGTGGAGTTTACCGATGTCAGAATGGTCACTATCCCAGCTTCTTTCCTCGTTACATGAAGATATTCAGCAGCGTCTCGCAACCGTTCGGAAGTCGTTCAACCATCCGGGTACGAAAGGTGATGCCAGCGAGAATGTCTGGATCAGCATGTTGGAGACGTATTTGCCGAAGCGCTACCAAGCGGCGAAGGCACATGTGGTGGACAGTCTTGGAAATTTCAGCCAGCAGATCGATGTCGTGATCTTCGACCGTCAATATTCGCCGTTCATCTTCACATACGAAAACGAGACCATTATTCCAGCTGAGAGCGTCTACGCCGTTTTCGAGGCGAAGCAGACAACAGACGCTGGTCTAGTCGCGTATGCGCAGGAGAAGGTCGCAAGCGTTCGCCGGCTGCATCGCACGAGTCTCCCCATTCCATACGCGAAGGGCGTTTATCCGGCGAAGCCGCTGATTCCAATCTTGGGCGGCCTCTTGACCTTCGAGAGCGAGTGGAGTCCAGCGCTGGGACCGTCATTTGAGAAGGCACTGGTCGCCGACTTTAGTGATGGGAGGCTCGACATCGGCTGCGTCGCGTCACATGGCCATTTTTTCTTCGATCAAACTGCGGCGAGCTATACGTTCGTCAACGAGAACAAGCCGGCGACGGCATTCTTGTTTAAGTTGATATCGCAGCTTCAGTTTAGTGGCACCGTTCCTATGATCGATGTCGAAGCTTATGGTCAGTGGCTTACGAAATGACTTGTTAGGGCCGGCGATGCGCTCTCTCACGGACTTCCTTTCCGGCCTGCCTGGCATCATGCCCATCAAGACGAGAACGCTCGTTCTTGAAGGAGGAGTTTTATCGAAGGCTGAGCGATCCGACATTTACTCACGTGACAGGAATTGGCTCGATCTCGTTCTTGAGGTCGGCCCTGATGCGGCGGCAGCGATTTTATTGGCATACAAGGCCGGACGCCTTCCGATGAAGAGGGGCTATACGCCGACAGACGCGCCGGCGGCAGAAGCTTATCTTGAGGAAGGTGACAAACTTAGGAAGCAGATCGCGGAGCGAAAGAGGAGGGCGCAAGCGGTTAAAGACCCGTCGCTGATTCTGGAAAGCGATCTTTTGGATCATCGCCTGATCGACAGCGTGTTTATCGCGAATGCGGGCACCGGCTCAGGTTCGATGGTGTTGGCGGGCATCACAGTGCGTAAGGAGGTCATCGGCTACAAGAGCAACAGCGGGAAGAGCACTGGTTGGCGGGTTAGGTTTGACTGGACAGGTTCCGATGGCCAGCCCCGACACTCTGAGACGATGCCTCCAGAGGCAGACAATCGACGCAACGATCCAGACCGAAACTGGGGTTTGCATGAGTGATAGCGCGGCCAGGTTGCCATGCGGGACGTTTCTGTCGGTTTGCGATTTTGCTGCGGTGGATGGCTCGCTCTGGCGAGGTGTGATGGACAATGGTGACGGTACTTTCTGCGACGGGAGTTACGTCCGCTACCGGACGCCGCGAGCGCAAAAATAGGCCGACTGACACCGATAGTCGGCGAAACCTCGAAAATATTTTTTAGGCGATTTTCCCTTTAAAATCAAAAGCATAACTTTTTGGCGGCCTCGGTGTCGGAATTTGCGCGTCGTCGGACTAAATTTTCTAGTGATTTCAATATGTTATATGGTGTTTAGACAATCGAGTGGGAATGATTCAGGCCCATCCCAACGTCGCCGAATTTGCGCCAGAGTTCGACCTAAACCAATTTAAAATAGTTCGTCGGGACAACCGGACAAACGCGCTGATCATGGCGGCAACGTAGCGCAGGCCACCATCGCCGCGCTGCGGTCGATGATCGGCGACGGCAAGCCGCAGCCCGGCGACGCGCTGCCGCCGCAGCGCGATCTGGCACGCACGCTGAACGTCAGCCGAGCGACGTTGCGCGAGGCCTTGTCCATCCTCGCCACGTTGGGTGAGATCGTGGCCAAGGACAATGGCCGCGGCTTCCTGTGCGCCGATCCGGCCGACATGCCCGCCACGCCGCCATGGCGCTTCGGCGCGCGCTATCCCTTGGCCGAGGTCTACCAGTTCCGCTACGTGGTCGAGAGCTATGCGGCGGAGCTCGCCGCCATCAGCGACACCGCCGACGAGATCGGGGCGCTGAGGGCAACGATCGCCGTTTTCCGCAAGGCCGCATCGGCGGAAGATCTCGTGGCCTATGCGCAGGCCGATTTCGATTTCCATCACCTCGTTATGAGCATTTCGCGCAACAAGTTGCTTGTAGACATGCACCAGACCTTTGCCAGCGTGCTTTTGGAGAGCCAGCGTCTGATCGCAGGCCGGCGCGGCAATCTGCTGATGGCCGTGCAGGAGCACGATCATATCCTGCAGGCCATCGCCATGCGCGATCCGGATGGCGCCAGATATTACATGCGCAAGCATCTCAGCATGGCAGCAAGCCGCGCGGGTCTTCCGTTCTCGGAGGTGCCGTAGAGAACTTGGCCCAAGGAGCGGAACGTTCACTTCGCTTTCGGGGCACCAGGAACTGCGGGTCTGCGTCGCGAAGAGTTTCGGGCCCCGGCAGGCGTACGAAAGTGCCCGAGGAAGAAACCTGCGGGCCAGAGGAGGCGAATCGATTGGCTGATGGCCGCCTCCCTCGTTACTAGAGTTGTCGCAGAGCTCACAAGCGGCGGTTCATCTCGAAACGACGCTGCACACGATCTGCGGAGCCTCCGCTTGAATTCCGCATAGCGACCGACAAGTCCGGACGGCACAATGTGTTTGCAACAGGAACCGATCCTCGCTCCTGTGTCATGTAGGACCACGCACGTTGAGCGAGATATGAGGCTACGCCTTGCCTTCGTCGAGATGGTCGCGAAGCATGCTCCACGGAAGCAGTGCGTTCGGCGCGTGCCTGAGCAGGGCGTGAAAGGGTATGGCGCCGGGGCGGGCATAGGGAATGGGCAGGCTGTTCGGGTCGGCGCCCGCCGCCCACCCGGCCACCACGCCGCCCATCGCTGTCGTCATCGCGATACCGCGCCCGTTGCAGGCGAACCCCGCGATGATGCCGGGACCAAGTTCGACAAGGTGCGGCAGAAAATCGGGCGCTACGGCGGCCATGCCGGACCAGGCGTATTCGATCGGCGGGATATCCGGCAGATCGAGTTTCTCGGCAAGCCGCCGGTGGATTGCGCGGGGCACGCGCTGTTCGGAGCCCGATCCGAAAACATGCATTCCACCGCTGATCAACCGGTTCGCGGCGTCAAAGCGGAAAGTGAAGAGGTTGCGCCTCGTATCCGAGACGCATTGGTTGCCGGGCAGCAAGCGCCGGCGAACCGATGCCGGCAGCGGTTTTGTCGCCAACTGGAAAACGCGGAGCGGAAAATAAGTGCGTGACAGTTCCGGAAAAAGGCCCCCGCCATAGGCATTGGTCGCCACGAAGACCTTGCTCGCGCGGACCGATCCACCCTCTGTAGTCAATCGATAGCCGGACGCCTCGCGGGCGATCGTTCCCACGCGCGTATTCTCGAAGATATGAGCGCCCCGGGACTCGGCGGCGTCGGCCAGACCGCGCGCGTATTCGATCGGATTGATCACCCCGCCGGAGCGATCCATCCAGCCGCCGGCATAGCCTTCTGCGCCGGTCAGGGCCTTTACCTCATCCCGGTCGAGAACGACCGCCGGGCGCCCCCTGGCCGCCCATTGCCGGGCCCGCGCCCGCACTTTCGCGAAAGCCTGGGCCGTGGGCGCCGGCTGGATCCAGCCGCTCTGGTCGGCCGCGCAATCGATCGCGTGCCGCCGGACCAGATCGAAGACGAGGTCGCCGCTGCCGCAGGCAAGGCTGACCAGACGTTCGCCGCGCTCGGCCCCGAGCAGCGCCACGATGTCGTCCGGATCCCTCTTGGCGAAATTCGGCACGACGAAGCCGGCATTGCGGCCCGTCGCCCCCCAGGCCACGACCTCCGCTTCGAGGACGACGACGGAGAGCCCTTTCTCAGTCGCGTGCAATGCCGTCGACAGGCCGGAAAAGCCGCCGCCGACGATCGCCAGATCGGCATCGAGCGCGCGGTCCAGGGCGGGCCGGCGCCGTTGGTTGCGCGCGACCGCTTGCCAAAGCGAGATGTCTTTCATGACGGCTTTCGTTGTCCGAGCCGGAAGCGGCGGCGCTGCGTCATATTGCCAAACAGGCCGTTGGGCCGGAACAGCAGGATCAGGCACAGCATGACGCCGATCGCAACGATCTGGAGGGAGGCGGCGCGCGCCTGCTGTTCGGGAGCGAAAAGCGTGGCGGTCAGCGCGCCCGAGCCGGCCCAGATCGCCCAGACGAGGATCGAGCCGACAACGGCGCCGACATTGCTGCCCGAACCGCCGACGATCAGCATAACCCAGACCTGGAAGGTCAGCATCGGGGCGTAATTGTCGGGCGCGATGAAGCCGATGAAATGCGCTTGCACGGCGCCGGCCAGGCCCATCAGCGCGCCGCCGACGGCGAATGCCTGGACCCGGTAGAAGCGGGCGCTCTTGCCGAGCGAGATCGCGGCGCGTTCGTCCTCGCGCAACGCCTTCAGCACCCTGCCCCACGGGCTTTTCGACAAATGCTGGAGCGCCAGAAAGGCGACCAACGCCACCGCTGTGACGATCGCCATGTTGGAGAGGTTGAACAGCAGCGGCGTTTCGGCGAGCGCCGCGAAGGGGCGCGGGATGAAGCCGATGCCGAAGGCGCCGCCGGTCAGCGACTGCGCGTTGAGCGCGACGAGCTGCACCACCACCGCCACGCCGAAGGTGGTGATGGCGAGATAGTCCGACTTCAGCCTCAGCGTGGCGAAGCCGGTGATGGCGGCGGCGGCGCCGGCAACCGCCATGGCGCCGAGCCAGCCGGCGAGGATCGGCAGTTCGAAGCCGCCGAAACGGGCCGGATCATGCGGCGTAGTGAGCAGGGCCGACACATAGGCGCCGATCGCCACGAAGCCGGCGACACCGACATTGAACAGGCCGGTGAGCCCCCATTGAAGGTTGAGGCCGAGGCTGATGAGGCCGAAGATCAGGGCCGTCGTGAGGAAGAAAGCGCCGTATCCGATCAGGTCGATCATCTTTCCCGTCTCCCGAAAAGACCGATTGGCCGGACGAACAGCACCGCCATGAGGATGACGAAGGAAACCGCCGCGCGCCATTCCGCGCCGATGAACTGCACAGCGGCCGCTTCGGCGAGCCCGATGATCAGGCCGCCCAGCACGGCGCCGGGAACGCTACCTATGCCGCCGAGAATGGCGGCGGCAAACATCGGCAGCAGCATGTCGAAGCCCATCAGGGGTCGGATCTGCACCAGTATGCCGACCATGACGCCGGCGACGCAGGCCAGCGCGCCACCGAGCAGCCATGTGGCGCGGACCACCTTGGCGACGTCGATGCCGACGACGCGAGCCAGCGCCGGGTTCTGGCTGACCGCCTGCATCGAGCGGCCTATCTGGGTGCGGGTCATCAGCAGGTGCGTGGCGCTTACCAGAAGCACGGTCAGGATCAGCAGCACGATCTGGTCCGGCGTTACGCGAATGCCGAAGCCGACCGGCATGGCGATCTGGATCGCCCGCGAGAAGTAGGTCGGCCGTGACGTGAAGATGAATTCCAGCAGGCTGCGCAGCGCCATCGAGGCGCCGAAGCTCGCCATCACCACGATGATGGCCTGTCCCTTTTCCCGCAGGCGCGAGAACAGCAGGAAGTCGAGCAGCAGCGCCATCAATCCCGTCAGCGCGCAGCCGATGACGGCGGCGAGGACGAGCGGCCAGCCGAAGGACAGCGCGCCGATGGGCGCCACCTTGCCGAACGTCGCTCCGATGGCGCCGACCACGACCAGCGTTGCGTAGGCGCCCCAGGCCATGAAGTCGCCATGAGCGAAGTTGGAGAAGCGCAGGATCGAATAGGTCAGCGTCACGCCGATGGCCCCGAGCCCGATCATCGAGCCGGTGAGCAGGCCATCCACCAGGAACTGCAGGCTCATGCGTCGCCTCCCCTGGATTGGCGCGGACGCTGGCCGAGATAGAGTTCGGCCACCACCGGGTTGTCCCAGAGCTGGGACGCGACGCCCTCATGCGCGTCCCTGCCTTCGACCAGCACATAGGCACGGTCGCCGATCGCGAGCGCGGCCTTGGCGTTCTGTTCCACGAGCAGAATGGTGACGCCCGACTTGCGAATGTCGCTCAGCATCGAGAACACCATCGAGACGAATTTCGGCGACAGCCCCGCCGACGGCTCGTCCAGCACCAGCAGTTTCGGATCGACGATGAGGGCGCGGGCGACCGCGAGCATCTGGCGCTGGCCCCCCGAGAGGTTGCCCGCGCTGACGCGGCGAAACGCCTTAAGGTCTGGAAAGGTGTCGTACATGCGGGCGATGCGCTCGGCGGCTTCCCTGGACCTCAGGGCGCCGCCCGCCGTCTTGAGATTGTCCTCGACGCTCATCAGCGGAAAGATGTTCTCGGTCTGCGGCACGAAGGCCAGGCCCATGCCGACCATCTTGTGGGCGGGAACGGCGGTGATGTCGCGCCCCTCGAGCAGGACCTGACCCGCCGAGACGGGCACAAGGCCGGCGATAGCCTTGATGAAGCTTGACTTGCCGGCCCCGTTGGGGCCCAGGACGACGACGATCTCGCCCCGGTCGACACGGATCGAGGCGCCGCGAACGATCGGCACGCCGGGTTCGTAGCCGGCCACGAGATCGCGCACCTCCAGCACGGGTTCGTTCATGCCGCGCCTCCAGGATCGGCCGTGCCTCCGAGATAGGCTTCGATGACGCGCGGGTCGCGCGCGACTTCGCCGGCGGTTCCCTCGCAGATGAGCTGACCGCTCGCCATGACCAGCACGCGGTGGCAGAGTCGGGTCACCATGTCGATGTTGTGCTCGATGAGCAGAAAGGTCACGCCGCGATCGTTGATGCCGCGAATGCGATCCATGATGACCTCCAGCAGCGTCGCGTTGACGCCGGCCGCCGGTTCGTCGAGCAGGATGATGGCGGGATCGGCCATCATCACGCGCGCAAGTTCGAGGAGCTTGCGCTGACCGCCGGAAAGAACCCGCGCGGGCTCCTGCGCCAGCCGCGACAGGGAAACCAGATCGAGCAGGTCCATGGCCTTGTCCTCGGCGGCCTTCTCCTCGGCCGCGACGCGGAACGGACGCAGGAAATTGGCAAGCAGGCTTTCACCCGTCTGCCCTTGCCGCGCCAGCATGACGTTCTCGATCAGGCTGAGATTGGCCAGCGGCCTAGGTATCTGGAAGGTGCGGCCAAGGCCGCGACCGAGGCGGCGATGCGCGGACTCGCCCGAAACGTTGATGCCGTTCAACACGATGTCGCCGCCGCTCGGCGGCAGGCTGCCGGCCAGCAGGTCGAACATGGTGGTCTTGCCAGCGCCATTGGGACCGATCAGCCCGAGGATCTCCCCGCGACGCACATCGAAGGACACGTCGTTGACCGCAAGCAGCCCGCCGAAACGGCGCACGACGTGCTTCGCCGTGAGCACGGGGGCGCCGACAGCCACCTCGTCGATTGAAACCAAGTCTTCAATCCCTCCGGCCAGGGGCGTGCATCCGCCCTCTTGAATTTTGATCAGTGATCACACTTGCGATGATCACAATATTGGGCTTAGGATATTTCGCAAGCTGAAAATGGGACCGGCATGCTGAAGTCGACCGCCGAGAAGAACGAAGGCTTTGCCCAACTCGCGCCGGTGGGCCGTGAAACGGTGCAGGACCGCGTCTACAGCGAGTTGCGGCGTGCGCTCATCAGCGGCCTGTTCGCGCCGAGCCAGGTGCTGACCATCCGCATGCTCGCCGATGCGCTGGCTACCAGCACCATGCCGGTTCGCGAGGCGCTTAGCCGGCTTGTCACCGAGAAGGCTCTGGAGGCCATGCCCAACCGGTCGGCGCGTGTCCCGCCGATCACACCCGAGCGCATGGACGACCTGCTGCGGGCGCGGATCCTGATCGAGGGCGAGGCCATTACGCTCGCCGCAACCCGCATGACGCCCAGCCAGGTCGCCACCGTCGACGCGATGCTGGCCGAATGGGACGAGATCCGCGAACTGGTCGACGAGAAGGACGTGGACCAGGAACTGGTCCTCAATCAGCGTTTCCACTTCGAGATATACCGCGCCTGCGGATCGTCGGTGCTGATGCCGATGATCGAAAGCCTCTGGCTTCAGTCGGGCCCATGCATACGCGTGGCGATCTATGCTTTCTCGGAAGCCCGCCAGGTCGACACGGCGCACTATCACCGGCGCATCGTCGCGGCGCTCGCTGCAAAAGATGCGCAAGCAGCGCGCGAGGCGCTTGTCGCCGACATCAGCCGGCCCTTCGCTCATTTGCGCGACAAGCTGAACGCCAACGCCACCACTTGGGAGCCCGCCGAATGAAGATTCGCGCGATACGCATCACCGAAACCAGATCGGGCCTTGCGGTCTCGGCTCCCCTTCTTGACAGCAAGGCCCCTGAAAACGCGGCTTTCCTGTGGAATTATCTCCACGAGCCGCGCATCGTCGGCGGCATCCACGCCATGTGGACCGGGCCGGAGATTTCCTGCCCGATACCGGCCGAGCAGCTCAGGCACGCGCCCTATGCCAAGCCGCTGCCGCCCGAGAACGCCACGCTTACGCCGCAGCCGGGTGACATCGTGCTTTCCTACGTGCCGCCGCGCATGTGGGGTGGTAACCCCGACGCCATCTTCGACATCGGCCTGTTCTACGGCGCGGGCGCGCGCCTGCTCTTCCCGATCGGCTGGCTCGCAGGCAGCATCGTGGCGCAGGTCCAGGCGCACGAGCGCGACGCGCTGGCCGCCGCCTGCGCGATCATCCGCAGGAGCGGCGCCTGCGACGTTACCTTCGCGCGGACCGAGGTCTGAGATGGACGACGACAGCTTCGAACTCTACGACCTGCGCGTCGAGGCCGTCATCCCCGAAGGCAAGCCGATCTATTGCGGCGCCAAGGAGGGCGACTATTTCGAACTGCGCGGCGAGATGCTGACATTGCCGCCGGGGCAGGGCTTTTCCGTCTATTCCCTGTCCGCCGTGCTGCCGCTGCTGGCTGCCAAGCAGCGACCCACGCACAAGAACGACTGGATGACGTCCGACGCCGAGATCGCCTGTCCGGACCCGAATTGCGCCAGCCGGCTAAGGATCGTGAGGCTCGGCAAGCGTCGCTTCAGCCACGCGCAAACAACGGCGGTGCCATTGCCAAAAGAGGGCGCGTAGCATGAGCCGAACTTTCGAACTCACGCCGGGCTATGCCATTTCCCGCGTCATCCGGGGCGGCTGGCAGTTGGCCGGAGGGCACGGTGCCATCGACCCGCGGCAAGCCGTGAGCGATCTTGTCGCTGCCTTCGATGCCGGCATTACGACTTACGACTGCGCCGATATATACACGGGCGTCGAGGAACTGATCGGCGCGGCACGGCTCAGACTCGCGAAGGAGCGCGGGGCCGATGCGGCGGCGCGGATGAAGGTACACACCAAACTGGTGCCCGACCTGGAAGTGCTGCCGAAGATCAGCCGGCAATACATCAGGGGCATCGTCGAAACCTCGCTGAGGCGGCTGGGAGCCGAACGGCTCGACCTCGTGCAGTTCCACTGGTGGGACTATTCGCAGCCGGCCTATGTCGATGCCATGGGCTGGCTGAACGAGATGCACCTGGAAGGCAGGATCCGCAATGTCGGCGTCACCAATTTCGACGTGCCGCGCCTCACCAACATCCTCGACGCCGGCGTTCCGCTGGTCAGCGAGCAGTTGCAGTACTCGGTGCTCGACCAGCGGCCGGCCGGCGGCCTCACCGATCTTGCCCGGGCGAACGACATCAAGTTCCTGTGCTACGGCACGGTGGCCGGCGGGTTCCTTAGCGAAAGATGGCTGGGCGCGGCGGAGCCCGACATGCGGCTCGAGAACCGCTCGCTTGTCAAATACAAACTGGTCATCGACGATTTCGGCGGCTGGATCCTGTTCCAGGAGATGTTGCGCGCCCTGAAGGCGATCGGCGACAAGCACGGCGCTGACATCGCCAGCGTCGCCAGCGCCTGGGTGCTGGGGCAGCCATTGGTCGCCGCAGTCATCGTCGGCGCCCGCAACCAGCATCATGCGCTAGCCAACGCGGCGATCATGGACCTCGAGCTGGACAAGGACGATCTCGCCTCCATCCAGGCCGTGATCGACAAGAGCGGCGGGCTCGCCGGCGACGTCTACACGCTGGAGCGGGACCGCACCGGCCGGCACGGCTCGATCATGCACTACAATCTGAACGCGGGTAGGACATGAGCCTGTTCGGCAAGGCCAGCGCGGAAATCCTAGCGCTCCATCGCTTCTTCGTCGAATGGTACGATGGAGCGACGGCGGAGGGCGCCGATTTCGGTCTTTTCGAACGTGCCATGGGGCCTGGGATGCGGATGATCCCACCCTCCGGCGCCGTTCTCGACCGAGAGGCGGTCGTCGGCTACGTGCGCGCCAACCGAGGCGCCTTCGACGGCGATTTCGACATCGAGATCACCGATATCCACCTCGTCTGGGAAGACCGCCACGCCGTCCTTGTTACCTATGTCGAGTGGCAGCGGCGTGCCGGTGCGAGAACGGCGCGCCTGGCCTCGGCGTTCTTCACCGAAAATCCATCGGCGCCGAACGGCGTCGAATGGCGCCACCTGCATGAGACCTGGATGCAGGTGGTTGGCAGCGAATGACTGGGTTCAATCTCGATAATGATCACGTCTAGAAGGGGAACCAAGATGAAGAGAACCATGCTTAAGCTCACCGCCGCCCTGCTGCTTGCCGGCACGGCGGGCGTCGCCCACGCTGCCGACTGCAAGATCGCCGTCGGTGTGGTTATGGAACTGACCGGCCCGGCCGGCGAATACGGCCAGGCCGGCGCCAAGTCAGTCGAAATGGCCTTCAAGGATATCAACGACGCCGGCGGTGTCGACGGCTGCAGCCTGGTGACCGACACGCGCGACAGCCAGAGCACGGGCAACGTCGCGGTCGACGCCGCCACGCAGCTCGTCCAGGTGAAGAAGGTGCCGGCCATCATCGGCGGCATCATCTCCTCGGTGACGATCCCGATCCTCACCTCCGTCACCGCGCCGGCCAAGATCGTCCAGGTCTCGCCCGCCGCCTCCTCGCCGACGCTGACCAAGCTCGGCCGCGACGGCAAGACCAACGGCATCTTCTTCCGCACCATCACGTCCGATGCGCTGCAGGGCGTCGCGGCGGCCAAATACGCCGTCGACAGCGGCTTCAAGAAGCTCTCCATCATCCATGTCAACAACGACTTCGGCGTCAACATGTCGGCCGAGTTCACCAGCGCCTACAAGGCACTGGGCGGCACCATCATCTCCGACACGCCCTACAACGAGAAGCAGTCGACCTATGCATCGGAAGTCACCGCCGCGATGGCCGGCAGCCCGGATGCGCTCTACCTCGTCAGCACGCCGGTGGATGGAGCGACCATCGCTCGCACCTGGATCTCGCAGGGCGGTGTGCAGAAATTCTTGCTCAATGACGGCATGAACAATCCCGATTTCATCGAATCGGTCGGCGCCGAATATCTCAACAATGCCTACGGCACCTCGTCCGGCACCAGCCCGACCAAATCGACGGAGTACTTCAACGCTAACTACAAGGCCTTCTCCGGCGGCATCGAGCCGACCAACCCGGCCGCCGACCGCGCCTACGACGCCGGAGCCATCGTCGGCCTGGCGATCGCGGTTGCCGGCGGGCCGGACCCGGCCAAGATCAAGGACGCCATCTACAAGGTGGTCGATCCCAAGGGCGAACCGATCTTCGCGGGCAAGGAGGAATTCGCCAAGGCGCTCAAGCTGATCAAGGAAGGCAAGCCTATCCGCTATGAGGGCGTCATCGGGCCTGTCAATTTCGACCAGTACGGCGACATCACCGGGCCGTTTCGGCTGTGGAAGGTCACCGACGGCAAGGTGACGACGACGGGCGAGATGTCCATGGAGGACGTCGCGGCGCTCAAGGCGAAGATCAAGTAGCAAGCGGTCTGATCCAGCCAGACGCAGCACCGGGCGCCGCGCGCCCGGCTGCAAGATGCCACAAGCCGGCGCGGCGAACTCACGCGCCGGTACCTACAACAACCTGAGCCATCCCGTGCCGATGCAACCCGCCCTCGATCTGCTGCGCTCCCGAAACCCGGCCTTCCGCTCGCTCGAAGTGGTCGATTCGCACACATGCGGCCAGCCGACGCGGGTCATCCTTTCGGGGCACGGCCTGGTGCCCGGCACCGACCCCACAGTTGCGCGCGAAATCCTTCGCGGCGAGCGCGACTGGGTGCGAACCGTGTCGGTGATGGAGCCGCGCGGGCATCGCTCCATGTTCTCCGTCGCGCTGATCCAGCCCGCGCGCGAGGGCGAGGACTTCGGCGTGGTCTTCATGGATGCCTCGACCTATCCGGATATGTGCGGCCACGCCACGATCGGCACGGCGACCACGCTCCTGGAACTGGGTCTCATGGTGCCGCCGCATGACCGCTTCTGCGGTCCGCTCGAGTTCGGCCTGAAGACACCAGCCGGCCGCGTCGCCCTGCGCGCAAGCCTGGAGGACGGCCGCTGCAAGGCGGTGGCCTTCGCGTTCGACGGCGCCTATTTCCTCGGAAGCTTCGACATCGCTCCGTACGGCGACGCACCGCTCGCCGTCGACGTCGCCTATGCCGGCCAGTGGTATGCCTTCATTCCGGTTTCGGCTGCCCGCTCCGCCATCGAGGCCGCCAATATCGGCTGCCTCGTCGCCGCCGCCGTTCCCGTGCGGGAGGCGCTGGCGGCGCGAATGGCGCTGTCGAGCTCGGCCGAGATGCCCGCGCCGACCATCGGCAACATCGTATGGACCGGCCTGCCCAGCCACCCGTCCGCCCGGCACAGGAATGTGCCGATCTCGTCGTCGGGATCGTTCGATCGCTCGCCCTGCGGCACCGCGACCTGCGCGCGCATGGCCACGCTCGTCGCCAAGGGCGAGCTGGAGGTCGGCGAAACTTTCGTCAACGAGGGCCTGCTCGGCACCATCTACCGCGGCGTCCCGCTGCGTGGAACGGCATGGGAGGGACACCAGGCCATCGTCGCCGAGGTCGAGGGCAGCGCGTGGATTACGGCCTGCGGCACGCTGCTGGTCGACCCCGCCGACCCGCTCGGCGCCGGCTACTTTGCATAACACCTCGATCCGGCGGCCGAAACCGCGTCGTCAAACAGGAGACCCGCCCCATGTCGTATCTCGCCCGACGCATCACTCAGGGGCGCAAGAAGTCCTATGGCATGTTCGCCAAGGCGGCCGCCATCACTGAGCCCGGCCGCGATCTCATCCATATGGAACTTGGCAGCCCGCATGCCGACACGCCCCTTCCGGTCAAGCAGGCGACGATCGACGCCCTGCTTGCCGGCAATGTGCACTATTCGCACTTCCAGGGATTGCCAAGGCTGCGCGCGGCGCTTGCCGACAAGTTGCGCGTCAAGAACGGCCTCGATGTCGACGTTTCGGAAATCGTGGTGACCAATGGCCTCACCCACGCCTCGTATGCATCCATCATGGCGCTCGTCGATCCGGGCGACGAGGTGATCCTGCTCGAACCTTATTATCCGCAGCATCTCGGCAAGATAGACCTCGCTGGCGGCAAGGCAGTGTTCGCCGAGCTGGACGCCGCCAACAACTTCTCCATCGATCCGAAACGGATCGAGGCAAAGATCACTCCCACCAGCAAGATGCTGTGCCTCGTCAACCCATGCAATCCCACCGGCCGCGTCTACAGCCGCGCCGAGCTGGAGGCGCTGGCCGAAATCGCCATCCGCCACGACCTGGTGGTAATTTCGGACGAGGTCTACGAGGAGATCCTGTTCGATGGCGCGAGCCACATTTCGATCGCCTCCTTGCCGGGGATGCGCGAACGCACCGTGTCCATGTTCGCCTTCACCAAGAGCTTCGCCATGGACGGCTGGCGCATCGGCTATCTGGCGGCACCGAAGGCGATGATCGAGGGTATCCTCACGATCACCACCAATGACGTTACCCACGTCAACACCTTCATTCAGGAGGGGGCCCTCGCGGCGGTGACGGGACCAGACGGCATCTTGGCCAAGCTGGTTCATGAGGACAAGACGAAGCGCGACCTAGTGGTGTCGCGTCTCAACCAAATGGCGGGCGTCACCTGCGAATGGCCGGAAGGCACCATCTATGCTTTCCCCAGGACCGCGGAACTCGGCCTGCCGTCGCAGGAACTGGCCGAGCTGATCCTGGAAAAGACCGGCGTAGTCGTCGAGGCCGGCAGTTTCTACGGTTCCGCCGGCGAGGGCCATTTGCGGGTGTGCTTCGGATCGCAGTCGATCGAGCGTATCTCCGAGGCAATGGATCGCCTGCAGAGGTTCTTTGGCTCGCTTTGATCTTTGTACTCACGGATATTCTGAAGCCTGCCGTCGGCTTCAGTATAGAAACGAACCTACAGGATTGCACCCATTGCGGGGTCAAGTCGTGTAAGCAACAGTAGAATAAATCCACCGCCACTATTCCCGTGTGTACGGCACGCCCAGCATGGCTGGGGCGCTGGTCCGCGAGCGACGGATCATCAGTGCGACGATCGCCGCAACATAAGGCATCATCAACATATATTGGTACGGAATGGCAATGCCGACGCCCTGGATTTGCAATTGCAGCGCGTCGAGGAAGGAGAACACCAGCGCCGCCACCAAAATCGGGTAGGGCCGCCACAGGCCGGCGATGACGATGATGATGGCCAGCCAGCCGCGCCCGTTGGTCATGTCCGGCACGAAACGCGCCGCCTGGCCGACGGAGAGAAACGCGCCGGCAAGGCCCGCCATCAGGCCGCCGAAGACCACGGCTGCATATTGCACCGGCGCCACCTTCACCCCCTTTACATCGAGGGCCTTGGGATTGTCGCCGGCGCAACGGACGATCAGCCCATAGCGCGTCCTGAACAGGAAGAGCCAAACCGCCGGCACCATCAGAAAGGCGATATAGGTCAGCACCCGCTGGTCGAACAGAATGGGGCCGAGCACCGGGATATCGCTCAGGCCCGGTATCGGCGCATCGGCGAAGAAGGGGATGGTCGGCGTCTTGCCGTCGCCGGCGAAAGCGGAACGCAACCAGTAGGTGGAAAGGCCGGCGCCGAGCAGGTTGACGGCAAGACCGGTAACGATCTGCTCTACTTTCAGCGTGATCACCAGCACGGCAAAGACGAGGGCCATCAGTGCGCCGGTTAGTCCGGCTGCGAGGACGCCCAGCCACAGCGACCCGCTTTCATAGGCGGCGAGATAGCCGGTGAAGGCTCCCATCAGCATCATGCCTTCGAGGCCCATATTGTAGACGCCGCTGCGCTCTGCGACGAGTTCGCCAAGTGCGGCGAGCAGGAGTGGGGTGCTGATGCGGATGGTGGCCGCCGCCACGCTGATCAGGATTGAGGTTTGAAGGAGAGCGTCAAGCACGGCCGACCCTCCGCAGGCGGAAATTGCACGCCGCCCAGCCGGCGAGGAAGAACAGAAGCAGGATCGCCTGGATGGCATAGATCAGCGCCGAGGGTACGCCGGTCTTGATCTGCATGAGCGTAGCGCCGTTTAGCAACGCCCCGAACAGCACCGAGGCGACGACGACACCAAGCGGATGCAACTGGCCGAGGATGGCGACGATGATACCGCTGTAGCCGTAGCCTGCTACGATGCCCGCCTTCAGGCGGTAGTGCACGCCGTAGACTTCCGTGATCCCCGCGAGCCCCGCAAGCGCGCCGGAAACAAGAAGCACCGTCAGGATCAGTCTCCGGGTGTTGGTGCCCTGCACATCGAGCGCGCGCATGTTGGAACCGGCCGCCTTGATCTCATAGCCCAGCGGCGTGCGCGTCAACAACACATGAACCAGCCCAGCCGTCACGATTGCCAGCAGGAAGCCGGAATGCAGCCGCGAACCGGAAAACAGCAGCGGAAGCGCCGCGCCCGGATCGACCTTCGGCGTCTGTTCGAAGAAGGCGCCCGCCTCGCTCCACGGGCCGCGCAGCAGCAGCAGCGAAAGGACGTAGACGATGATGTAGTTGAGCATGACGGTCGAGATGACCTCATCGACCGAGAAGCGGGTCTTCAGCACGCCCGCAAGGCCGGCATAGAGTGCGCCGCCGACAATGCCACCGGCTATGACCACGGGAATCTGGACGAAAGGCGAGAAGCCGGCGAGGTTGTTCTGCAACCAATAGGCGAACATGGCGCCGGCAAAAACCTGGCCTTCGGCGCCAATGTTCCAGATGCGCGCGCGGAAGGCGACACACGCGGCAAGGCCGGTGAAGATCAGAGGCGTGGCCTTGACCAGCGTTTCGCCGGCAGCGCGCAACGAGCCAAAGCTGCCTTGCAGGAGAGCCGCGAAGGCCGCCCCTGGGCTGGCGCCCGCGGCGGTGAAAAGCAGACTGCACACCAGAACCGCCGCTGCCGCCGCCAAGGCAAGCGCAACGATGCGCGCGGTCGGACGCGGTTCCAGCCGGCGCTCGAGGCGCCACTCCGCGAGGTTGAAATCGGTCATGCCGCAGCCTCGCTCCCGTGGCCCGCCATCAGGCTGCCGATTTCGTCATAGGTGGTTTTTTCCGTATCGAGCACCGCAAGGATGCGGCCGCGAAACATCACACAAATACGACGGCTGAGCGCGAAAAGATCCTCCAGTTCCTCGCTCGCGAGCAGGATGGCACAGCCTTCGTCGCGCTTGCGCAGGAGTTGTCGGTGGACGAACTCGATGGCGCCGACGTCGAGTCCACGCGTTGGCTGGTTGCACAGCAGAAGCCGGTTCGCCTTGGCGAACTCGCGGGCGAGGATAATCTTCTGGGCGTTGCCGCCAGACAATTTACGAGAGGGTGCAGACGGCCCGGTTGCGGCAATCGAATAGGCGCTGATCGCCATGCGCGCGTTCGCGTCGAGCGCCGCGGCGTCGATGAACGGCCCGTTGCGCCAGCGCGCTTGCCATTGCTGGCCGAGGACGAGATTCTCGCCGATATCGAGATCGGCAACGAGGCCGTCGCGGAAGCGGTCGCTAGGCACGTAGCCAACGCCTTTGGCCGCCATCGTCGCCGGCGAGTACGCTTGCAGCTTTTCGCCGTCGAGCAAGATGGTACCGCCATCGAGCGGGCTGAGGCCGGCGAGGCACTCGAACAGCTCGTCCTGGCCATTTCCGGAAACGCCGGCAATGCCGACGATCTCGCCGGCTGCGATGTCGACAGACGCGTTGTCCAGCACGGGCCTCCGATCGC
Organism: Mesorhizobium sp. B4-1-1; assembly: GCF_006439375.1. NCBI lineage: Bacteria > Pseudomonadati > Pseudomonadota > Alphaproteobacteria > Hyphomicrobiales > Phyllobacteriaceae > Mesorhizobium > Mesorhizobium sp. B4-1-1. Next base: position 387,417 of record NZ_VFTH01000003.1, on the reverse strand, counting down.
GCAGCCGCGTGAGCCCACGCACCGAAAGCACCGTCCTGCCGGGCGCTTTCGCATCTCCGGCGCGCGCCGGCGCCGCAACGGAGCGACCGACCATCATGGTGGTGAGTTCGCCGCGGCTGACGTCCGAGGTTACGACCGTTCCGACCAACCTGCCCTTGCGCAGCACACTGACCTGGTCGGATTGCATCACTTCCGCCATCTTGTGGCTGATCAGCACGACCGACAGATCTTCGCTGGTGAGCCGACGCACGATCGCAAACAGGCGGCGCGATTCCTCAGGCGTCAGCACCGCCGTCGGTTCGTCGAGGATAAGCAGTCTGGCGCCGGTGTAGAGCGCCTTGACGATCTCGACCCATTGCTGTTCGCCCACCGAAAGGTCGCCGACAAGCTGGTGCGGATCGAGCGAGATGCCGTAGGTGGAGCAGATCGCCTCGATCCTGGAGAGAGCCTCGGCCCGGCCTAGCCGCCAGCCGGAGCCCGTGCCGACCGCCACATTCTCCAGCACGGTGAAGCCGGGAACGAGGACGAAATGCTGGTGCACCATGCCGATGCCGGCGCGGATGGCTTCGCCCGGCGAGCGTAGCTGGACGGTCTTGCCGTCCACGCGAATTTCGCCCGCGTCGGGTTGGTAGAGCCCGTAAAGGCAGGACGACAGCGTCGACTTGCCGGCGCCATTCTCCCCCAGCAGGCAATGCAATTCGCCGGGCATGACGTCGAGCGAGACGTCGTCATTGGCGACAAGCGCAGCGAAACGCTTCGTCAGGTGCCGCACCGACAGGCGCGGTATTTTGCTCATCTCGGGTCGGCCCGGCTTGACTCCTCTCCCGCGTCAGTCCGATTTCGGCTCGTTCAGATTGAGCTCGATTTTCTTCCCGCCGCCCTGGATGGCCTTGGCCGTTTCAGCCGCAAGCGCCTTCACGTCGTCGGGCATCTTGGCTTCCCAGGCGGGATTGAGAACGAGGTCGCCCGAGCCCTGCTGCCAGGTGAACCACCTTGGTTCCTTCGGCGCGTCGAACTTGGCGTTCGTGGTCTTTGCCTTCCACCATTCGTCGATGATCCAGTTGATGTGCGGATCCCATTTGACGATGGTGGAGGCGACGATCGACTTCGGCGCCACTTTCGACATGTCCACATAATTGCCGAAGCAGCCTATGCCGCGCTCCTCGCAAACCTCGAAGGCGCCCGACATCTGGTAGACCATGTCCGCGCCGGCGGCAATCTGCGCCGAGGTTGCCTCGTTCGATTTGGCCGGATCGAACCAGGACTGGATGAAGGTGATCTTCTGCTTCACCTTGGGATTCGCGTCCTTGGCGCCGGCGAAGAAGGCATTGATCTGATCGTTGGTGTCTTCGGCCGGGAATGTGGAGATGGCACCGACGACATTCGACTTCGTGAGTTTGCCGGCCAACTGCCCCATGACATAGGCGGGCTCGTGCGCGTGGACGAACATCCAATAGGCATTGCCGCCAAGGCCGCGATTGCCCGAACCGCTCATGACGAACATCGTGTTGGGAAATTCGTCCTTCAGCTTCTCGATCGCATCGACGTAGGCGGTGTCGCCGAACAGGATGTCGTAGTCGCCGGTCTCCGCATAAGTGCGGAACACCTGCTCGGCATTATCGGAGACGTTCTCTGTATAATTCACCTCTATGTCGACGCCGTGCGGCTTGGCGGCGATGATCCGGTCCATGGAACTCACGAAGGAAGATTCCCACGGCGCTTCCTTGCCGGCCGATAGAATGCCGGCGATCCTGAGCTTGGTAGGCTCTTCGGCCTGTGCGCGGCCGCCCGCCAACCACGTCGCGGCCACGAGCGAAACAGCCACGACAAAGGTCTTCAGCATGGTTCCCTCCCTTTTTCTAGCGTTCCCAGTTATGAAGCTTGGCTCAACGGATCGACCACCGTCAGGTTTATGCAATCGATCAGGCCGAGATCGGTTATCGCGAAATCGGGAATCGCGGTGATCTGTAGCACGAACATGTACATGAAAGGCCATGGCAGCTTACAGCCAAGTTCGCGCGCGGCGTCGTCGAGCTCCTGCTCTTTCTTCGCCATCTCCGCAGGGTCGACGTCCGAGACGATACCGCCGATCGGCAGCGGCAGGAACGACACGATCCGACCGCTGTCCGCCACCGCCTGGCCGCCATTGTTCTCGATGATGTGGTTGATCGCCAACGACATGTCGTCGGGATTGGTGCCCACGCAAACGATGTTGTTGTCATCGGGCGCCGTCGAAGTGGCGAGTGCGCCTGAGCGCAGTCCGAAGCCGGAAGCGAACGCGACCGGCCGGTTGGACGTGCGGCCATAGCGCTCGACGACGGTGAGATACTGCACGTCCTGTGATGGATCGGCCTCTATATAGCCGTCGCGGACCGGCAGCAGGACATCGCGCCGCGTGCGCACGAAAATCTTCTCGGGGGTAACGGCGATCGTCAGCACGGCTGCCTTGTCGCCCGCTCCGGGCGCGCGCACCAAAAGGTCTTCCCGCGAAACGGGCGCCACCTTGAATGTGTCGGTGACAAGGGCGCTGCGGGCAGGCGGCGCAAGATCGTCCACGAGCTTGCCGCCGCGAGCGGCGAGCCTCCCCTTCGCAATCACGGCCGAGACACGGAAATCCGCAATATCCTTGACCAGCAGGATATCGGCGGCGAGCCCCGGCGAGATCGAGCCGACTTTCTGGCCGATGCGCAACGCCTCGGCGCCGTTGATGGTCGCCATCTGGATGGCGGTGAGCGGCGGAACTCCCATTGCGACCGCCATGCGGATCATGTTGTCGAGGTGGCCACGGGCCAGGATATCCGAGGCGACCACGTCATCGGTGCAGAAGCTGATCCGGCTCGTCGCGGCTATTCCCATCTCCGTGACGATGCGCAGGTTCTCTTCGAGAAAATGCGAGATGGAGGATTCGCGAATGACGACGTGCATGCCCTTGCGCAGCTTCTCCAGCATCTCGTCCGCCGTGTAGCTCTCGTGGTCGGAGCGTACTCCGGCCTGCAGGTAGCTGTTCAACCGATTGCCGCGGCACATCGGCGAGCAGCCGAGGATCGGCAGACGGCTCTTTTCGGCGATCTCGACCGCCTGCAGGACGTGCTCATCCATCGTGTCGACGAATTCGCGCACCGTCTCCCATATGCCGACGCATTCCGGCCAGGAATGGGTGGCGCGGTGATCGTCCGGTCCGAAATAATAGCCGACGTTGGAGCGCGGCAGCGTGTAGGGTGTCTTGCATGGTGCGCCCCAGAAGATCTTGAGAGGGGTTCCCTTGGCTTCGTCGAGGAATTCGCGGGCGCCTTCCAGGCCGGACACCACAAGGATCTGGTCCAATCCTGACACGATCGAAGTGGTGCCGAGCGGCACCACCGCCTTGGCGAAGCTGGTGACCGACATCTTGGAACATTCAACGTGGAGGTGGCCGTCGATCAGGCCAGGGCAGAGGAAATGACCGGTAGCGTCGATCATCTCGGTCTCGGGGCCGCGATATTCCGAGACGTCTCCGACAGCGACGATGCGATCCTTGTAGACGGCGACGTCGGCCGGGTAGATCTCACCCGAAGCGACGTTGACCAGCGTGCCGCCGCTGACGATGAGTGTCGATTTATGCTCAGCGCGGCCGGCGCGGATGAATTCGCGTATGTCGGACAACTTCATCTCCGCTCGTGTCGTCTTACTCGAGCTCGGGACCAAGCTTGTCTGCGCCAAAAAATCCCGCCTTGCACGCTCTGATCCTGTCGTATTAGGGTCGTCCATGCAAACGGCAGTTCTCTGCCAATTTTGAACATACCGTTCAAATTCTTGGACGATCGATGGATTTTGAAGCGATCGACTATTTTATCAAGGTGGCGGAGGCGCAGTCGCTTTCGCACGCCGCGAAACTGTATGGGCTGCCCAAGTCCAGCCTCAGCCACAAAGTGCGCGCGTTGGAGGATTCACTGGGCGTCGCACTCTTTGTGCGCGACGGCCGGGAACTGCATCTGAGCGATGCCGGGGCCGAATTCCTCGACCATGCGCAACGCATCAAGGAAAGCTGCGAAGGAGCCAAGGCGGCGATCGCAGAGGCGGGTCACGATATCGCCGGCACGCTGACGATCGGCTCGACCGGCGAGTTCGGCACTTCCTTCACCTCGGAACTGCTGTTCGCCTTCCGCCAAAAGTTTCCGCAGGTGCATGTCGACGTGATCTTCCTTTCGCTGGGCTATTTCCTGGCACCGGAGAAGCACCAGCCCTTTGACGGCATATTCCATTGGGGCGAGCCGGCGAATTCGGATTATATCGCGCGCAAGCTCGGAGAAGCGTCGTTCTGCCTCTACGCCAGCCCGCGCTACATCGAGCAATTCGGGGCACCGTCGGCGCCTGCGGATCTGGCGGGCCACGGAGCCGTCGCCTTCCGCCGGCCGAGCGGCGTGCAATCCTGGCATCTCGAGAGCGGCGGCGAAACGGTCGATTTCACGCCCGCCGCGCAGTGCATGGCGAACGACTATTGGATGCTGAAATACTTCGCCGTGGCCGGCGAGGGCATCGTCTATCTGCCAGCCTTCTTCACCGAGATCGAGTGCATGAACGGCGATCTGGTGCCGGTACTGCCGCAATGGCGTTCGCCACTGGTTGCGATCAACCTTCTCTACATGCGACGCCGTTATGTGTCGCGCAAGTTCGCCGCCTTCCTGGATTTTTGCCTGGACTATTACCGCCAGCGCGCCGCTTACAGTTCGCCGAGGTATTGCGTCGAGGTCGTGCGCCCCTTTGCGGGCGCGCGTTCCGGAACAGAAAACTACAGATGACCAAAAGCCGGTTCGAATGTGCGCCGCGGCTGGTGGATGTCGCCATGGGGCGCACGCCGGCCGACATGGTGATCTGCAACGTGCGCTGGGTGAATGTCCATTCGGGGGAGATCCCGGAACGGATATTGCGATTGCCGCCGGCCGCTTCGCCTTCGTCGGCCCGAATGCCGACCATGCCGTCGGTCCGCGACGCAGCTTATCGATGGCGAGGGCCGCTACGCGCTGCCTGGCCTTTGCGACGCGCATATGCATGTCGAGAGCGGCATGGTGACCGTTACCGAGTTCGCGCGCGGTCATCCCGCACGGCACCACCTCGATGGTGATCGACCCGCATGAGATCGCCAACGTCCTCGGCATGGCGGGCGTCAAGCTGATGCACGACGAGGCGGCCGGACCCCCGACACGTTCCTTGCGGGAGTGGCGGCCAAGTTCGACGCGGTCCTGAGCGAAGGGCAGCCTTCAGAGGACGCCCCTGAGTTTCCATGGCCGCAGATCCGTTCGGTATTGGATGACATTGTCAGGATCGGCCAGCAGACGGGGGCTGGGCACTCAAGCCTGAGGATCGAGGAGGCGAACACCCTCACCTTTGCCCGACGGGCAAGAACTCGATGTTGGATGACTTGTCCATAAAGCGGCCCGACAATCTTGCCGTTTGGGTGTGCGGGTATGACTGCCGGGCCTAGAGCCCGCCGTTGTGAGCCAGCCGGCTCCGTAAGCCATATATCAGTATTTGCTAATGTTTACAACGCATGGCGTCGGGATGACGCCCGAAAATGAACGCCCGAAGGATCTCAGTGCGGGGGCGACCCGGCACGAAAAGCTCGAGCGCCGGAGGCAGAAGCCTACGCCTGCCAATCACATACATGAGCCGCTGGTCGAAGGCTCGGCTTCGACGAGATAGGCGCCAAGCGACTTTCAGTCCGAGCAGCGTGAAGCCCCTCGGCAATCCAGCGAGCTTGCACTGCGTTCCGCCTGACGAGGGACCGACCGCCAAGTCAGGCGTAGACCTGCCTAAGAGAGGACTTAGCTGTTTCCGAAACTGGCAGCGGGAAAGCCTCGACCTGTCCCCCGGTCTTGTCCAGGTACTGCATCAACGCTGTGACCAGGTGGTAGAAGATGCTCGCGGGGACCTCCGTCGCCACTGACCTTCCGCGCTCATCAATCCTGTCGACCCATAAGCCAAGCGGTGCGGGATCGATATGCCATCTGAAGAGCCGGGCGACGCGCGCTTCGATCTCGGGTTTCAAATCAGGCCCGCCAATACCATCAAGGGCAACTGCCGCCTTGATCGCCTCGCATTGCGGCCAGCTTCGCGAAAGCCGGTCGAGGGGCAGTCCGTGGCGCGAGACGGCTGCATAGGCAAGACCCGTGGCCCGGTTCAAACCGCTGGCAACCGCCGACGAATAGAGCTTTCTCGCATACGCAACTAGGTCCTTCTGGCCGCTCGCCCGCGCGAAATCGACGAGGAGGGAGGCCCATTCGAAATGGTGCCCTGGTTCGGTCCACTGTCCCTCGTCTCCCGGCAACGGCAGCCAATCGACGTCGAAGCGTTCTCCAAGTGTCCAGCTCTCCTGGTCGAAGAAATGGCATCGAAAGAGATCGATGACGCGTGCCGCGCGACGCAGGTATGCGCGGTCGCCCGTGACGCCATGCCAGGCAAGGAAGGATTCCAGCATGTGCATGTGTGGGTTCGAGAGCCGCACCCCGCTCCAGACGGGGCTTTCGAGGAAGCCGTTCAGGCTGGCGTCCTCGAGATGCGTGTCGATGAAATGAAATGTCTCTTGTGCAAGCCGTAGGGCGTCCTGGTGGCCGCATCGATGAGCGTGGGCCAGCGCCAGCAACATGCAGGCTTGGTCGTAGGTATCCTCCGCAGGGTCAGCCACGCTGCCGTTGCAATTTAGGGTGCGTACCCAGCCGCCGCGGTCGGTGCGACCGTATTTCGCGATGAAGTCGATCCCGTGGTTGATAAGTTTTTCGGCGGGTCCAGGCCAACCGCGCTCCTTGGCCACCGCGAAAGCGTAGATCTGACGAGCCATCGTCCTCGTGCGCTTGGGCTTGCGTAGCGGCCTCGCATCAAAACCGAGCGACTCATGGAATCCGCCATACACGTCGTCAACGCCTGCAGTGGACCACACCGGCAGGGTTTCGTTGAAAAGCCAGTGCTCGACGCGCTTGCGCCATGACCCGCTGACGATGACCCGGTCTTCCGACGCTGTTAACTTGGTCTCGAGTCGTCCGCTCTTCTCCAACTGTTCGACAACCTTCTTGACGTTCTGGCTGTGGCTGACGGGGGCGACGAATACCGCGTCTGGCGTTGCCACCACGGCTACATCCTTCATTCCAATGACGGTCAGCAGTCTGCCCTGGCTTCGAAGGTAGGAGCTGCTGCAGTCCATCGCGACGACGTCCCCCATCACGACGTTGCCGTCGCTGTCGGTCGGGCTGGCTTCGAGCAGCGACTGCCACGATCCAAGATCATTCCAGCGGAAGGAGGCCGTAACCATCGCGGTATCGTGGGCATGCTCCATGACGGCGTAGTCGATCGAGGTCGACGGGACAGCCGAGTAGAAACTCTGTGGCAGGTAGATGCCCGAAACGTCGTCCCGTGCGGTCTTATGGGCCCGTTCGGCGCTGTCCCAGATGTCTGGCCGGAACTCGAGAAATGCTCGCCGCATCGTGTCTGCGCGAAACAGGAAGATGCCGGCGTTCCAATAGAACCTTCCCGACGACGCATATTGGCAAGCTGTCTCGGCATTGGGCTTCTCGACAAAGCGCGCAACGGCGGCCACGCCGTCGGCATTTGCCGCAACCTCGATGTAACCGTACCCGGTTTCCGGATGTGTCGGCCTGATGCCGAATATGACAAGGCGTCCTGACTCGGCCACAGGCCGGCCCACCTCGACCGTTTCCCAGAATTGCGCCTCGGTTGATATCTCATGATCGGAGGGGACCACGAGCACAAGCGCGTCGCCGCCATGCTCGAAGATCGTTTGCAGGGTGGCTATGGCGACTGCCGCGGCGGTATTGCGGCCAACTGGCTCGAAAATCGGTCTTCCGCCGTCCAGGCCGAGTGGACCGATGTCGGAAATAACGCGATCGGCATGCCGCTCGGACGCTATCAGGTAGATTGGGGTCTCACCTTCGGGCCGGGCCTTGAGACGCCGGACGGTCTTCGCAAGCATGGATCCGTCGCCGGAAAGGTCGTGGAATTGCTTGGGATTGTCTTCGCGCGAGAGCGGCCAAAGCCGTGAACCAACGCCCCCGCTCATGACAAAACATACGATCCGGCCCGGCATGGTCCAGTTCCTCTCATGTCTGATTGTAGGCGCCGATTTCTGGATTGCGGCACAGGACAGAATCGAGAGCCTGGGACGCCACGGAATGACCGAGGAAGTTATGGACGATGTCAGGGCCTACGCCCATTCGATGGATCATGGTGCCGGGCCCCATGCCGAGCGCCTGTACCTCCATCAAGTTGCGCTCGGGCTCTTCCTCGGAGCCCGGATGCCCGAACCACCAACGCGCGTCGTATTCGCGGAAGCCAGTGGCCCTGATGAGAGCATTGGTTTCGAAAGCGACTGTGTTCGACTTGGCCTGGCCGGCTATGTTGAGCGTCACGGTTTCTGATCCGCAATTGCGTGCGGGACGATCCTAACATGCAGCCGGGCCCGGGCTCTCTTCATGAATTGGGGGTAGCCCAAATGCCCCGGTTCGCACCCCCATACAATTGGAGCATGCCTGCCGACGGCCGCAAGGATGTCTCGTGCGCTTTTTAACGGTCTCGCAGCGCTTCCTGCTTGTATTTCGCCAGCGGCGAGAGAAAGTAGCCGATGATACTGCGCGCGCCGGTCTTGATCTCGATCGTCACCGCCATGCCCGGACCGAGCTTGACGAGCTTGTCGTCCACCTGCATGTACGCACGGTCAAGCGAAACGCGCGCGGCATATTCCAGTTCCTGGCCCCTCGGCTCACTGTCGCTCTGCTCTGCGCCCGATACGCGGTCGTTCGAATCGCTCTGCCTCTCGCGAGGTATGGCGTCCGGTGACACGCTGAGCACTTCTCCATGAAGAAGCCCGTAGCGGGTGAAGTTGAATGTGTCGACCTTGATTTCCGTCTTCTGTCCCGGGTGGACGAATCCGATATCTCGGTTGGAGAGCATGGCCTCGATTTCGAGATGGCTCTCGCTCGGAACCACCACGGCCAATGGCTGAGCAGGCGTAACCACGCCTCCTACCGTGTGAACGGCGAGTTGTTGCACGACGCCGTCGACCGGCGCGGTCAATCGTTGGAGCTTCGTGCGCTGCTCTGCCTTGATCTCCTCCTGCTCGGCACTCTCAACCCTTTGGTCGGCTTTCGCGAGTGCGTCATAGGTCGCGCGCCGATACTCCGCGGCGGTCTTTTCCTTCGTCTCCCTTAGCACCGCGATGGCTGCATCGGCTTCGCGCAGCCGGCTCTGCTGCAGGTTGAGATCCTGCTGAAGGCCGACCAACTCCTGATACTCCGAGAGATAGTCGACCTTCGAAGCAAGCGCGTTGTCGACGAGCTTCTTGCGAATGTCGACTCGCTCCTGCAGCACCGGCGTCGTCGCCTGGAGCTTCGCGACGCTTGCCAAAGTCGTCGATCGTTCTGCTTCCCGCTGATTCTGCTGGCGCTCGATCTCCGCGAGCTTGGCGTTCTGTTCGGCGACCTGACTGACCAGAAATTGACGATGCATCTCGATCTCCCCGTCGCCCGCGCCCTGCGGCGGCCGGAAGGCCGCGAGCGGATCCTCCGCGAGCGCCGCGCGCAGCCGGGCGACGTCGAGTTCGGCCGAAAGAAGATCGCTTTTCTGGCGCTCCTGGTCGGCTTCCGTCATGGTCGGGTCTAGCTCGATCAGCACGTCGCCGGCCTTCACGCTCTGTCCATCGCGTACATTGATGGCGCGGACAACGCCCGTCTCGAATGGCTGAATCAGCTTGCTGCGCCCGTCTGGCACGATCTTGCCCGTCGCGGTTGCGACGATATCGATGCTGCCCAACGATGCCCACACCAGCGCGACGCAGAAGACCGCGACGATACTCGCCGCGATCGCGCGGCCGATCGGTGACGGCGGCGTTTCGGTGATTTCGAGCGCTGCCGGCAGGAACGCAACTTCGTGCTCCCGGCGGCGAACTTGGGCTCTCGGAAATGGGACGATGTTTCGGCTAGCGGACGTCATGGATGCCAGCTTGCAGATAGTGGAGGTTTGCGTAGCGCCCGTTCGAGCGGATCAGGTCATCATGGGTGCCATCCTCGACGATGCGTCCATGCTCGATCGTGATGATCCGGTTCGCGTGGCGCACGGTCGAGAGCCGATGAGCGATGACGAAGACGGTTCGGCCGGCAGAAATTCGTTTCATGTTCTGCTGAATGGCGCGCTCGCTTTCGTAATCCAGGGCGCTGGTCGCCTCATCGAGGATGAGGATGCGCGGATCGGTAATGAGTGCCCGGGCGATTGCGACACGCTGGCGTTGCCCGCCGGAAAGACTGCTGCCGCGTTCGCCCACGATGGTGTCATAGCCCTCGGGCAGCTCCAGGATGAAATCGTGAGCGCCGGCAAGCGAGGCCGCTGCAATGACGCGCTCCATGGGCATAGCCGGATCAGCGAGCGCGATGTTCTCGCGAATGGATCGGTTGAAGAGCACGTTCTCTTGCAAGACTACGCCGATCTGGCGTCGAAGCCAGGTTAGGTCGACCATCGCCAGATCGACGCCATCGACCAGCACGCGTCCACTCTCCGGCACATAGAGCCGCTGTATCAGCTTGGCGATGGTGCTCTTGCCGGAGCCCGAGGAGCCCACGATGCCGATGACCTGACCGGGCTCGACGCTGAACGATACATCGTGCAGCACCTCGGGGCCGTCGACCCGGTAGCGGAAAGTCGCGTGCTCGAATGTCACCTGACCGCGGATCGCCGGCAGTGCGGCGCGGCCAGGATTGAAGCCTGGCTCGGGAATGGTGTTGAGGATATCGCCAAGGCGATCGATCGACAGGCGGGCCTGATGGAAATCCTGCCAGATCTGCGCGAGCCGCAGCACAGGCATGCTCACGCGCGCGGCCAGCATATTGAATGCGACGAGTTCGCCGACGGTCAGGTCGCCGCCGATCACGAGCTTGGCGCCGAAGTAAAGGGTCGCGGCGACGACCAGCTTGTTGATCATCTGCACCGCCTGGCTCGCCGTATTGTTCAGGCTGAGCACGCGGAAGCTTGCGGTCACATAGGCGGCGAGTTGCTCCTCCCAGCGGCGCTGCATCTGCGGCTCGACCGCCATGGCCTTCAGCGTCTCGACGCCCGTGACGGTCTCGACCAGGAAAGCCTGATTCTCCGAGCCGCGATCGAACTTCTCATCAAGGCGCCGGCGAAACAGCGGCGCAGCTCCCGCAGAAATGCCGATGTAGAATGGGAACGACGACAGGACGATCAGCGTCAACGGAGCCGTGTAATAGAACATCACCGCAATGAAAACGACGGTGAAGACGAGATCGATGACAAGCGTGAGCGCCGAGCTCGTCAGGAACTGCCGGATATTCTCGAGCTCGCGGACGCGTGCGACTGAATCCCCGACGCGGCGTGTCTGGAAATATGCGATCGGCAACGCCATCAGGTGACGAAACAGCCGGGCGCCGAGCTCGACGTCGATGCGGTTCGTCGTGTGCGCGAACAGATAGACGCGCAGCGTGCCGAGAACAGTTTCGAAAACGGTCAGCGCGATAAGGCCCGCGACCAGGACGTCGAGCGTGCTCATGCTTCGATGCACGAGAACCTTGTCGATGACCACCTGGAAGAACAGCGGCGAGATGAGGGCAAAGATCTGAAGGAAGAACGACGCGATCAGCACTTCGCTGAGAAGATGGCGGTACTTGTGGACCGCGCCGAGAAACCAGCCGATGTCAAACCGACGGGACAGGTCCGTCAGGGCCGCGCGCCGGGTCATCAGGATGATGTCGCCGTCCCAGATGGACTCAAGTTCGGCCCGGGTCATTGTAATGGGTTGCGGCGACGATGGGCGCTGAACGAGGAGCTTGTCGTCGACGACTTTGCCGAGGATCAGGAATCCACCGTCCCGAAGCACGGCGATTCCCGGCAGCGGAGTAACCGCAAGCCGATTCCAGCTCGTCCTCTGTGCCCGAGCCTTGAGTCCGAAATCCTTTGCACAGCGCAGGACTTCGGTAACACCCACTCGCGCCGCGCCCATGCGATGCCGGATTTGGTCCGGCTCGGCCGCGATGCCATGGCAACGCAGCAATATCGCCAAGGCGATGAGCCCTGAGTCATCGCCGCTCTCAGACGCAGTGCTCGCCGCCTGGGCGGCCCTATCGCCTCGATCGGCGAAACGAGCACGCATCAAGATATCGCAGGCGCGCCGTGCCAGATCACGCCCGCGGCCAATAAGGGCATGAAGCGCCCGCTGCGCAATGTTCTGTGATCCAGCCAAGATCAAACGGCCGTCCCAGATTGCTTCGAATTCCGCGCGTGTGATCAGCTTCGCATTTGACGAGGGCGGATGCAGCACAACCGCGCCTTTGTCGCTGACCTTTCCGAGAAGCAGAAATCCGCCATCATGCAGTGAAGCGATGCCGGGCAACCGGATACCCGCAAGTTGTTTCCACCGTGTCTTGCGCGAACCGACCTTAAGCCCGAACTCGCGGGCGCAACGAAGCATCGCGCGGATGCCGATTGCACCGCCGCCGCCACAGCGGTCGCGGATCTGGTCGGGCTTAGCGTTTACGCCATGAAAGCGAAGGAACAGAGCCAGGGCTCGAAATCCAAAGTCTGCGGCGTGGGCATTCTCGTTCTGCATCGCCATTCCGGCTTAACCCTTCGCGGATACGCGTCCGCGTTCGATGTTCCTTCTCAGCACAAACCTGACGGTGCCGCACCCAGGCGCTGAAGCCCCTGGGTGCGGAGGCGATCAATGTTGCGGTCTGGTCAGGTACGAGTCGTGATTCCAGTTGGCTCCATTCGACAAGGACGCGACGATCTGACCAGAGTCGACATGGCCCGAGTGGCCGGCCAGATACTGGTTCAGTACCGCAAAACTCTGGCTTGCCAGGGACGTCGTGGCTGTGCCGGTCGGATGATCCGCCATGGCACTGTTTCGCGGCGCAAAGGTCGTAGTGGGGCCGGCGACCAGGTTCCTATGCTCGTGCAGCCAAGCAAGGCCCCGGGTTGCCGAGGACCCTAGCGACGTAGCGGGAGCATGCTGATGATCCGTCTGGGCGATCACCCGCGGCGAAGTCGTGGTGGCCGCAGGCCGAGGATCCGTTACGGCGATGGTCCGCGGCGAGGCTGTCGCGACGGCGCCGGTGACCGGATCCTTCGCCGTTGCAGTCAGCGTGAGTGTCGCCACCGGATGAGCCGCGCCCTTATAGTTCGATTGCAGCGTCAATCCGCTGTCGACCTGCGCGGCCGTCAAGGTGATGTTCTTGCCGGCAAACGTCTTGCCGTCGAGTTTGTCGGTGATCCTCTCGTACCTCGGCAAGCCCGTCACCTTCACGGTCACGACATCGTTGGGGTCGGTCGTTGTCACCTTGACCCCTAGGTCGACCGTACCGCCCAGCCCGCTCACGTTGAGCGTCGGATCCGCGATGGTGAGGACCGGCGCGATCGATGGCGGTGTGGTTGGAGTGGCTGGGGTCGTTGGCGTAGTTGGCGTTGTGGTTGGGGTCGATGGGGCTGTCGATGACGTCACGACATGGAGACCGGAGAACGTCTTCACCGCGCGCGCAAGATTAGCAGCGACACCGCTCGCGTCCTTGATGCTCGCACCGTTCGGTAGATTGACCCCGGTGATGGCGAGCGCCGAGGTATTGGTGTCCGTCGACGCGACAGTTGTGCGAAAGTTGAGCGCGCCCGTTCCGGAGCCGCCCACATAGGTGGCGGTCGCGCCATTGTTGAGAGATAGCGTCGGCGTGCCCGATACCGCCACTGCCTCGTTGAAGCCGAGTGTCAGCGTGACCGCGTCTCCAACGTGCTCGGTACCGGTTCCCGGCGAGGCTGTGGCCTGCGTCACCGCCGGCAAAACCGGATCGATCTGGAGACCGGAGAACGTCTTCACTGCGCCCGAGAGGTTCGCCGCAATACCAGATGCATCCTTGATGCTCGCGCCGCTCGGAAGATTGACTCCGGTAATGGCGAGCGCCGAGGTATTCGCGTCCGTCGGCGCGACGGTGGTGCGGAAGGTGAGCGCGTTCGTGCCCGAGCCACCGACATACCTGGCCGTTCCGCCGTCATTGAGCGACAGTGCAGGCGTACCCGTGACGGTCACCGCCTTGTTAAAGCCGACCGTCAACGTGATGGCATCGCCGGTATGCTCGATCCCCGTTGTCGGTGAGGCGGCGACCTGCGTCACCGCCGGCTGAGTCACTGCCGGCTGCGTCACTGCCGGCTGGGTCGTTGACGGCGTCGTGGAGGTTGACGATATCGTCTGGGGACTGACGTTGGCACCCGTGACGGTGTCTCCGCTGCCCGCTTTTTGATAGAGCTGGACCTGGTCGATCTGCATCCGCATCGACGAAGGGGTCGAGCTATCCAGCGCCGTATGCCATCCGGACGCGTTCGAATTCGCGACCCCATTGTTCATCATCAATTGCATCGGTTCATCCGGGATCGCGGCCTGTGCGCTGGTCACTTGCGCCATCTGCTTCCCGTCGAGATACCAGGTGATCGATTTGCCAGGATCCCAATAGATGCCGTAGGTGTGGAAGCCGGCCGTGAGGTCGATGCCGCTGTCGATGGTGTTGCCGACCCACCCTGACGGCCCGTGGAGATGCCAGGAGAAATTCTGGTCCGCCGGTCCCGAACCGGTAAATCCGCCCTCCTGTATATCGAGCTCGAAATTGTCGCCGCTGCCCGCGCCATTGCCGGGCATCAGCCAAAGGCCCGGCCATGCGCCGTCGCCGCTCGGCGCCTTCATACTGATCTGAAGGTAGCCACCGTTGAATTCGAAGTTGCCGTAGCTGCTGACGGCGCCGGACGTGACCGGGAATGTCTGTGCCGTTCCCCCCTGATTGACACCGCTGATGGGTTGTCGGACCGCCGTGAGATCCAAGGTCCCGTTGCTCACGGACACCTGGCTCGGCACATCGTAGTCGGCATTATACGGGCCGCCCGGCGTACTTCCTCCCGACCCGTTGGTATTCCATGGCCAGCCGTTGGCGGCTTTGCTTGTGATGTAGGTGTGCCAATCGCTGCCGAGCGCCGTACCGGAGAAGTTTTCCTGATAGACGAGGTCGCTAGAGGCAAAGCCTACGGGTGCGGAGAGAGCCATTCCGTGATCCTTCTTTGGCGTTGAAAACAGAAAATTCCACTGCCGCGCATCGCCAAGTGCGCGACATGTCGCATGTCCGCAGCTAGGCGACGCGAACTGATTTCAAACTCGCAGCTAGACAACGCGGACTGATTACAAAGTAGCGGAGATTTGGATGTCCTCGCCCCAGACATCCTGGTCGAGCGAGCTCAACGTTGAACCCACCATCGAAGGCGAGTTTTGTCGACGGAAATGCTCATCATGCGCTCGCCTTTGAGCCCATAAACGGTGTCGCTACCAACGCGCGAAAGGAGTTCAACGGTTTGAGCCGCAGCCGGATAAAAGTTGAGCGCATCCCTCCCGGTGGACGTGCCACCGAGCGTGCTATCTAGTATAAGCACAGCAGTTCCTTAGTTCATTGCGTCTTTTTTTGTTTTCATTCCACCCGCGCCCCTAAGAAAACACAGGCATTTCCGCATTCTAATTTACGCACGCGCACCATCTGTACCTGCGTGAATTGATCACTTGAGGACGATGTACGTGACATGAGCGACCATACTACCATTTACGGCGAGAATGAGGCCCGGTGCGGTATTATTAACACATTCCTAATGTAACTTATAAACACGTCCTAATATAGAAAGTGATCGTACGGCCGCACCGAGACGGCCTTCCGGACGCCCTACCAAAACCATGCCCGTCCGCTGAGATGTTGCGCTCGCTGGGCCCCCGTTGGTTCGAGCGGGCCGCTCGCATTTGAGGTCGTCGAGAGGAGTGGGCGGGATTGTCTTCCGATGCTGCATGGCGGACGAGCCGTCGAGCCTATTGCTGGAGCTGCCGACCCGGATGTTCGACCACCGTTGGCGCGCCGATGCGCTTGGCCGAGGTCAGCCGTTGCGCGGTTGATCACGCTCCAGTCTCTACACGTGTTGCTGAGCGACGTCGCCAACACACAGCGGCGAAGCCCGCGTCATCCGCTTTCAATGATCGAAGGCGGAAGGCCTGGCACGGTTACCGGGCGCGATCTCTATAGCGCTGGACAGCCGCTCAATCGCAACGCCAACGGTGCCTCATCGGCATCATATTTTTCAAGATCTGAACGGTGCCCAGACGCGCAACCGCATCCAAGGGGAGAGTGCGATCGCTTGGGTGGCTTGTTGAAATGGCTGGAACGTGGCGCCAGGACGCGCGTGCGCTTCGTCCCCGCGGGTCGGCTCCGCGGATTGTCAAATTTGAACCGCGCAACGAGGCGCCAAAGCTCCACTTCGTGGCCATCTGCCAACAGCCTGGCCTGCTCTTTCGCCGCAACGTCGTCTATGCAGGTAAGGTTGATGCTGCCCTTGAACTGGCCGCGGTCGTCCAGAACGTAGAGCCGATAATGCTGCATCGCTTGTTCTCGATCAGGATTGCCAGCTCGTCTCGGCGCCAACTGGATTTGCATCGAAGCGTCCAGCAGCGCTGCGCCGCTGCGGCCGATCGCTCCACTGTTGATTACCCGCAAGACAAAGACGCTGCATGACGACATGCCCGAACATGGAATGTATGTCTTCCGCAATTTGCATGTCATTCACATTGACCCAAACCACATGTTGGGCGATCTGCCTGAGCGTTCCTCCGCCATATCCGCAAAGGCCTAACGTAACTGCGGCATGATCATTGGCGTATCGAACGGCGCGCAGAACGTTTTCCGAGTTTCCGCTTCCCGAAATCGCGATGACCAAGTCGCCCTCGTTCAGGATGTTCTTTAGCTGCTCGACGAACACATCCTGGAAAGAAACATCGTTCGCGTATGCAAACGTAAGGCCCACATTGTCGATCAGCGTCCGGCCACGAAACGGGCGCTTCGTGGAGAGATAGATGCTCTTGTTCCAGTCGGTGATGAAATGCAGCGCCGTGAGCGAACTGCCACCATTTCCAAGCGTGATTATCTGCTTGCCATCCTCCTGTGCCTGGGCGACCAAGGCCACTGCATTGTCGATGCTTTCGTGGTCCAACGAAGCCAGGACGATCTCGAGTTTCTTGAAATAGGCTTGAGCACTGCCGCCAAGATTTTTTATTGGGCGGGCTCCGATGTCGGTTGATTGAGTACTGCCGCCAAAATGCTTCATTGGGTGGACTCCGATGTCGGTTGATAGTGAACGATGCGGCTCCCGGCGAAGTCGAACTTGACAGGGAAGTGCTTTAGGTCCCCGAGGGCCGCTTTGATTGCATCGTGGCGATCGAGAGGTGCGAAGAACATGAGAAAACCTCCTGCACCTGCACCCAGCAGCTTGCCGCCCGTGGCACCCGCCCGTATCGCGGTCTGGTACCAGTGATCGATTGCATCGTTCGTGATTTCCTCAGAGAGGCTCTTTTTCAAGAGCCAGTTCTCGTGGAGGATTTCGCCGAAGGCATCGAGGTTGCATCGATGCAGTTCATCACGAAGCTGATAGGTGAGCCCGACCATCCGCCTGAGCGCTTTGCGCTTGTCCGGAGCTCTTGCGATGCACTCCGACTGTCGCACGAGGATGTCCGAAGCACTGCGCGTAATGCCGGTGTAGAACATGAGTACTTGCTTCTCGATCGAAGCGATGAAATCACGCGGGCATATGAGCGGTGACACCGAAACGCTGTCATCGGAGTGAAACTCGATGAGATTCAATCCGCCGAAGGCGGCGGCGTATTGATCCTGCCTTCCAATGGGCGCGTCACAAAGTTCGATCTCGATGCAACAACTATCGGCACCGAGCTTTGCCTTGGAGACATATTGCCCCCGAAACGCGTTCAGCGCGTGGAGAAGGCCAACCGTAAAAGCGCTCGATGATCCAAGTCCGGTTCCCTTGGATGGAATATCGGCAATAGTCGTTATCTCAATGCCCCCGCATATCCCAAGATATCCCATCGTCGCCTTGACAATCGGATGCTGGATATCCTCAACGCTATCGACCTCTTCGGTTTTTGAATAAGCGATTCGAGTGCCGTTATCGAACTTGCGGTTCACATTCACGTATACGTACTTGTCGATAGCAACGCTTAGGACGGCGCCGCCTTCCTCCCGATAAAAGGCAGGCAGATCGCTGCCACCCCCCACGAAGCTCACTCGAAGCGGCGTCTGGCTGATGATCATCCGACGGCCTCAATCAGTTCGATCGCCCGCAATCGGACACACTGGTTGGCGCTCGCCCGCGATGCCAAGACGATTGGTGTCTCGTCCTCCTGGCGGGAACTATAGATACGCGCTGCAGCCTCCCGATCCACACCTCGACGCGAGTATTCCCGCGTTACTCGATACCTCCTCAGCTCCTCATCGATATCAACGAAGAATGTGTGTGCACGACCGGGCAAAACCACATCGGACAGCGAAAGAGCGACGGCTCCTTCCACGACCAGGATGGTTTCCGGAGAAATGCTTATCTTTTCCGATCCTGGATGCGATACGCGGCTCAGCTTTTCGTAATAGGGCAGATCGAGCGTCTCGCGAGAACGAACGCTCACTAGGCGGCTTAGAATCTTCCTGATTTCTTTCATGTCGTAGCGACCCATCACCGTTGCTTCGCGATCGGTGGCGGGCCGTATCCAACGATCAAGGGCAACGACTTGCGCATCAAAGCCGCGGCCGCGAAGTACCTCGGCGATAGCGCTGGAAAGGACGCTCTTTCCGCTCCTGGAAAGCCCTGCCACGAAACACACGTCACCCGGATTCACATGCGCGATCAGATCGGATGCCGTGTCCACCAAGGTCGGATGAACGGTGAGAATGAACTTGGCAGCCTCGAACAAGTCCGGAACGGTATAGTCGGGCATGACATGATACTTGCTGTCCAGCCCGCCCGCGCCAGTCTCGACCAGGATCGATCTGATGCCGGACCGTTTTGCGAGTGCGATGTCGGTAGAGGAATCGCCGATGACCCAGGATTGTCTGCGATCGATATAGAGCGCCTCGATCGCCTGGTCGATCAACCCGGTGGCGGGCTTGCGGCATTCACAGTGGACCTTCAGCGCTGCCACCTCACCGGCAAAGCCGCGATCTGGATGGTGCGGGCAGTAATAGATGGCATCGACAAAAGCCCCGCGGCGGCCAAGCTCGGTCTCCATCTTGTTATGGATCATCCGCAAGTCTCGTACAGAGCAATCCCCTCTCGCCACAACGGGTTGGTTTGTGACGACGATTGTCCGGTATTCGGCCTGGTTGAAACAAGCGATCGCGGCCGCGGCCCCCTCGATCAGTTCGAAGCGTTCGGGACGATCGATGTGCCCATCGTCGACATTGATGCAGCCGTCCCTGTCCAAAAATACTGCTTTCTGCGGAGAAGCGAGTGAAGCTCGGGCTATGCGGCCGGAGGCAAGGTCGGCGCAAACCTTGTCAAGTCTCGCCGGGGTTCCCGCGTCTTTTATGTACTCAGGGCTGCTATAGCTTCTGATCTCCGCGCCCGCCCGAAGCATTTCAGGAAAGAGATCCTTGCCAAAATCGAGCGGAGTTGCCGTGGCGCGCCATGGGTACAAGGCTTGTCTTCGAATGTAGTAAAGAGCTGCGCTGACTTTGTTGGGATAAAAGCAACCGGGATCGTGTGGATATGGATGGAACGCGGTAACCACGCCATCTTCCGACGTTTCGATCAGATCGGAATCATGCGGGTGATCATTCGGATGGGTGAAAACAGTTGCGGCTGCTGCCTCGTGTTTTTCATGGAAGCGCTTGAAGCGGGTGAGATCGACGTCGAGCATCGTGTCGCCGTAGATCGTGAGGAAGTCCTCGTCGAGCAGATCCAAAACGGACAGAACCGCTCCGGCAGTCCCGCGAGGCGCGCCGTCATCTACGCAACGAACTTCAATCCCCCAATTCCCGCGATGATTGCAAAATTCCACGATTTGCTCGGCTGCGTGGTTCACCAGGATCAAGATCCTCTCGATCCCGTGTTGCTTGGCGAGGAGGATTTGATGCTCGAGAAGTGGCTTGCCACCAATGTTGGCCAGCGACTTGGGCAGATCACCGATCCGGCCCCTGAGCCGTGTCCCCAGACCACCGGCAAGTACAACGGCCTGCATCACGGGTGTCCTTCCTGCCGCACGATTTCCACGACGGCTTTTCGGACAGCGTCGGCCGATCCAAGCTGGGGCCGCCAACCAAGTGCACGGAGCTTTGCTACGTCATAGGAAAACCGGGGAACATCCCCCGTCCAACCGCGATCTTCAAACCCGTATTCGATCCCCGCGCCCGGTGCGACAGCCTCGACAGTGGTTTCCGCTATGAAGCTGACGGTTACCCCTTTGTCCTCGGGGCCGATATTGTAGCAGCCAAGCCGCTCGGATGAGTTTGCACGCAGGTAGACGATCGCATCGATCAGATCATTGACGTGAAGATATACCTTCCGTTGCCGGCCCGATCCCAAAACGTTCAGCTTGTTTGGTGTGACCTTCAGCTTTCTGATGAAATCCAGAATGACGCCATGTGTTGCCGGAACGCCGATCACGTTCGGAAAGCGAAAGATCAAGGCCCGCCCCAACCAGTTCTCGACGGCTGCGCTGATTAGCGCTTCCGATGCGAGCTTCATGGCGCCGTAGTTGGAAATCGGCAGCAGCGGCCCGACATCCTCTCTGATCGGAACCTCCCCCAAATCGCCGTACACGGCTGAACTGGATGCAAAAGCAAGGAACGGAACTCCCGCCTCCCTCATTGCGTCCAACACGTTGAACGTCGTTAGAAAGGTATCGCGCAGATCGACAGAGGCATCGGAGATTCCTGCGGGAATGTCCGAATTGGCAGCCATGTGCCAGACTTCGGAAATCGGAATGCGACTGTGACAGTTCATAAAGCGGCTTCTCACCGCAGCCGCGTCCGAGAGGTCCACTTTCTCGAAAATGAACCTCTCATGCGTAAGAAGCTCGTTGAGGTTTTTCCGAGAACCTCGCGACAGGTTGTCAAAGCCAAAGACCGAATATCCACGATCAATAAAGATCCTTGCAAGCCTGCTTCCTACAAAGCCGGCCACTCCCGATATGAAGATGGCGCGCGGTTCAACCAATCGGATCGCCCCTTGCCTTTTGTGCGCAAGCTTTCGCGCCAAAGCCTTCCGGATTCTGCAATGACTTCCGTTTGCAAGCCTTCACCGCTGGACAGCCGGGAGTTCGACGGGGGCTCTCTGCGCCCGTCTTTGAGGTCATGCGTCTCTTGCGTCTTTGTGAATCATTGCATGGTTTTCTTCGATCCGCGATTATTCCTCGGGGGTAGCCCCATTTTGCTGATCCGGACTGAATCGCATCGCGCCCGCCTGGGGCGGCGGCTGCGGATCCTGGCGATCGTGCCAGCCGCACAATCTCGCCGTTTGCGTCTCTGGCGGATCGAACCGGCCTTCGACTAAGAATACCGACGCAATGCCCCGGATGAGGGGCGCTCGCCATCCAGCGAGAAGCTCCGAAACTCGATACCGAACTGCTTGAGCCGCTCTACGCCGGGAACCTCTCGCGCCGGGCGCACGAGCCCGAGGATGGAGTCGGATCGGAAGGGCAGGGGGACATGCAGGGCCTCAGCTGCCTTGAGGGCGCCACTGACAAGCTGCCAGGGCACGGGGACGGCGCGCAGTGTTCTGCCTTGGGATGCGGCGATCTCGTTCATGAGCCGCCGGAAAGGCACCGGTTCGGGGTTGGCCAGCCCCACCGGTTCCGGCAGGGGCATGTCCGACTCGGCAATACGCACCATAGCGGCTGCCATGTCCGCCTCATGCACCATGAACTGATGAGATTGCTCCCCGATGAGAGGTGTAACCGGCAGCGTGGTGAGCTTACGGAGCGCGCCTGCCATCCCGCCCCAACCGGGGCCGTACACCAGTCCGAGGCGGGTGGAGACACCTCCCAGGCCGCTGGCCGTGCGCTCGCAGGCCAGTTTCGCCTGACCGTACAACTGCCGGGTTCCCTTATAGGCGGACATCGAAGAGATAAAAATGACCCGGCGAACCCCTGCGTCGGCGGCATTGCGGAGCAGGTGCTGCGAGCCTGATACATTGGTGCCCCACACATCGCCGGCGCTGACGAGGGTCAGGTCCCATGCACCGTGGATGAGCACATCCAGGTCGCTGAATGCAGCCCCCGATGGCGGGCGCTTGATCTCGTATGGGCGCCATTCGGCGACGCCGGCGGCAGATTCGGAGGTCACCCGGCTCGAACGGGCGAAGCCGATGACCTCATGCCCTTCTTCGGCGAAGGCGGCGCGCAGGACGGTCCCGACATATCCGTTCGCTCCGGTGATACCGACCCGCATCGAACGGTCAAGCCGTCAGTTGCATCGCTTCGCGGGCGATGCGATGAGAATTGGCCATCACCGTCAGCGTGAAGGTGGTAGCCGGAACATTCGGGAAAACCGACCCGTCGATGAGATGGATCCGGTCCCAGCGCGCCAGCCGCCCGAGGCGGTCTGTCGTCTCAATCCCGGAATCCGGCTCATTGGCGTGAGGAAAGCTGCCGCCAAAATGGTAGCTTTTGGCTCCGCCCGACCACAACATCCGCGGCGTGACTGGCCACAAGTCAAGGTAAGGTGCCGCCCTGCGGATCCGGCTTATCACGTCAGGCAGCATCGGAGGCACGTTCTTGCCCCTGACCTTGGCCTCGCTGAAGCCCTCCGAAGTGAGGGTGATCTGGGGTAGCTCATCAGGAGCTGCCGCGGACAGCTGGGCGCTCACTCGGATCTTGGGTGATGCCCAGGACGGCAAGTAGCCCAGGCCTACCGTCAAGCGGCTGAGCAGCCGATCGGTTGCGAAGGCGGCGGCGCGGTGTTTGAGGAAACCGGGAAGCGCATCGTAATATGCCTGATTGAACGGATAGAGGTGAATCTGTGAAATATCCAAGCCTTCGTCGTCCCTAGCGACGACCATGGTGAACTGGTTGAGTGTGAACTCGCGCCTTGCACGTGGGTCGGGGGTTGGCTTCATGGAAATCATTGGAAGAACGAACTGAGCAGATTCCGAAAGATGCACCGGCTGGTTCGATCCGAGCGAGCCTAGCATCAGCCTTGTGGTCCCGATTGCTCCGCAGCCCACGAAGACCCGGTCGGCCGTGAATCGCTGGATCCGGCCGCTCGACAGCTCCCGGGCGTGCACGACGGCCGTGTCGCCCTCCTGTTCGACTCGCACCGCGAGCAACCCGCTGCGGTAGTCGATCCTCCCGTTGCGCCGGAAGCGATCGAAGCTGTGCGAGGCCGAGAAGATTAGCGACCGTGGGCACCCGGTCATGCACAGGCTGCAAGGCTGGCATTGAGGGGCAGCGAAGGCGAGTCGGGCGCGGCCCATCGTTATTCCGGTGGAGCGCACTCGCTCGCGGTGCCGGTCGTAGTTGGCCAGGACCATTTGTGTTCGCGGCGCCAGCGGCGGAAGCGGGTCCGGGGATCCGATGAGGGGAAACCACTCCTCGAGATCGTCGGACTCTCCGGCAAAAGGTATGTGACCCAGGATCGTTCGATAGTGCTCTTCGATATCCGAGAAGCCGAACGGCCATCCCTTGAACGTGGCGGCGCTGAAGGGCATGATCTGGGCCCCCCAGACATTGCTGAACCCCCCGTAGGCGCTCGATATGACCGCCGGGTTCACTCTGCTCACGGAATGGACGCCGTCGAGTTGGCCCTTGTTGGCAAACGGGAAATCGGATCCGTAGCTTCTCTTTTCAGGCAGCGAGTCGGATTGGACCCGCTTGGGCTGCTGGCTGACCCGGCGGACATCCTCCTCATCCCAATCGTCGACACGCAGCCTGGACAGCCTGGCTATGACCTGCTGGGTGTCCGCCTCCAGCACGGTGCCCGGATCGAACACGGTTATCTTCTCGTCCGGTTTTTCGGACAGCGCCAACACGGCGGCGGCTGCAGCCGGACCCGAACCAATGATTATCGAAGACGGCATCTACTTCCCGCGGCCACCGCCTTGCGCGGCTGTGTCCAGTATCTGCTTGGTTGCCTGTGGGCGCCGCCGGCGAAAGCGCCGTACCAGCTCGATCCGGCCGGCGATGTGGCCTGCCGCGGCCAGCCCCAC
The DNA here is from genome assembly GCF_006439375.1 of Mesorhizobium sp. B4-1-1. Classification (NCBI taxonomy): domain Bacteria; kingdom Pseudomonadati; phylum Pseudomonadota; class Alphaproteobacteria; order Hyphomicrobiales; family Phyllobacteriaceae; genus Mesorhizobium; species Mesorhizobium sp. B4-1-1. Next base: position 363,381 of record NZ_VFTH01000003.1, on the reverse strand, counting down.
GCCAGCGACTATTGCTGCGGACCGGGCCAGTCCGGCGGCGTCACCCTTGGCCGCTTGCAAAATCTCCCTCGGCACACCCTTGGTCAGCGCATGCCAGACGAAACGGGCCTCTGCACTCAGCGTGGCGGCGTCGCCCATCTGGGCAAAGGCCTCGACCTTCCCCTTGTTGACGAAGAAACAGCGACGCCAGAAGTACTTCCAGGCCGCACGTGAGGCGGGTACAAAGTGGCGGACGGTCGCCGCCGGTTCATAGATGACCGCCTCACTGCCCTTGATGTGCGCCACGCGGTGGCACATGTCCATGTCGTCGTGCCTGTCGGAATGGAACCCTCCCACCTGCTCGAGGAAGATCCGCCGCACCGACATATTGGCTCCAATGAGGCGGGCCAAAGGGCCTCGGCTGGTCGGAAGGCCATCATAAGCACATCCGAACACCCAGTCGAACTGCACAGGGAACCAGGCCGGGCGGCCGGTCTCGAAAACCGGTATGGGGCGCCCGCCGACGGCGCCGATGCGCTCGTCCTGGTACGGGGCGGTGAGAATCTCGAGCCAGTCCTTGTCGGCCGCCGCATCGTCATCCAGGAACGCCAGGATCTCTCCGGCAGCCGTCTCGGCTGCCGTGTTTCGAGCCGACCCGAGATGCCCATCCCATTTGTTCTGGATCACCCGTACCGGGGGGGTGGATGCGGCGAAGTCAGCCCAGTGGGCGGCACAACGGCGAAACAACGGCTGATCGACGCATACGATGATCTCGCAGGGTTGCAAGGTCTGCCCCTGTGCCGAGGCCACCGACTGGAGCATCAGCTCCCATCTTTCCTCAGTGTAGGCACAGATAATCACCGAGATCGTGGGGGGAATCTGCCGGCGCTCGCTGCCGACGCCATCCTCGGTCTGCTCGGTTCGCGATCCAGGCTGACCGGTTGTGGCAGCGGCAGCGTCAGGTTTGCGGCGGGCGAGACCGATACTTGGGTTGCGGACGTGGCTTTCCTGGCCAACGCCGATCGGTGGACCCGATTGCGCAATATGCATTTAGGAATTCTCCCGACTTGAGCTGCCAATGTGTTCCCAAACTCTTCGATAAACCGGGCGATGGTCCGGCGGCGCACCGCCGCGTCGTGGTCGTTCAAACCGTCCGAGCGATCGAGTGTGGTCGGCACAGATCACGACGCTGGCATCGCCTTCAAGCCGCCAATCCCAGATCGTAGCGACGCTTCCATCGAGCGACCCGATCACCGGCTGGAGGAAGTTGCGGACCACATTGGCGCCCATCGCTACCGCATCATCGAGAACGCGGGTGACCTCGTCCTGCGATCCGTAGGTCAGATGGTGGCTGTTTACGCCAGTCACGAAGAACGGCTTGCCGTCCAACGTGAAGGTCGTTCCGGAAGTCTTGATGAAGGACGTTACCGATGGATCGTGCGCGGTGCTCGCGACTGCCAGAACGGACACGAATACGAGCGCGCCTGATCCGGCATTGCGCAGCCAGTATTTCGCCCGTTGCCAGCCAGCCATCATCCCTGCATATGGCTCTCGCCGGGCGCCGAGTGCAACGGCCCCTAAGGATTACCTCCTCTGGCCTCGCACAGCCCCGCATCGATCGGGCATAGTGGTGCCTGGCTGCGGGTGCTCGTCAAAGCTGTCGTCTGCTTGAAATTCGCCGTGAGAACAACAATGCGCATTTGCTTGAGTCTCGATCCGTCGCGGCTGCTGCGCTGGCATCTGTGGCTGGCAGAGGCGCTTGCTGAAGTGCCCGGCAACGATGTCTCCTGCGCTTTCGCGGCTGGCTGCCGCCCGCTGCCGTTGATCTTCCGCCTGTTGATCGAACTCGAGCGACTACTCTATGGTTACCGTGTCAACGGTGTCACCGGCTCCGTCGAGGCCGAGCTGCGATCCCTGCCGCCGCCAACGGCCAACCAAGTGGATGTGGTGATCAATTTGAGCGGCGAAGAGCCGCTCCCGTCGGGACGACGCGTGCTTACTCCACTCTTCAACGGGCTACCGAGCGAGATCGGAGTCATGACGGCCTTGGCGAATGATCAGGACCTTGTCGTCGACCTCTACGATACGGCGCGCCCGTCGCAGCCGTGGATGGCGCGTCCGGCCAGTGTGGACCGTAAAGTGTTCGCAGCGGGTCTCGACAGCGTCCTCTCCTGCGCTGTGGCGCTGATTCTAAAAGCCTTGCGCGAGGAAACCAGTTCAGCTCCGTCCGGTGTTCCCGGTCCGCCGACGGCCGCGCCTTCGCTCGGCGCGCTTTCGGCCATTGCATGGGAGACCGGCACGGCGGCATCGAAGGCAATCGCGTTCTTGGACGGATTGGCGAGAGGCGGCAGATCGTGGGGGATCGGCTGGCGCTTCGACCAGGCGGCGAGTCTGCTCGACAAAGGCGAAGCAGCTTTCAGCGTGCTCACCGGAGACACCGGCAGCTTCCTTGCCGACCCGTTCCCGTTCCGGCATCAGGGGCAGGATTTCATCTTCGTCGAACAGTACCTCTACTCAAAGAACCGGGGGTGCATTGCGGTCGTGACAGCGGATCGGAGCGGGGCTGCCGGCGCACCTCAGATCGTCTTGGAGGAGCCGCACCACCTCTCCTACCCGTTCGTGTTCGAGCAGGACGGGCAGGTCTGGATGATCCCCGAATCGGGTGCGGCAAGGAATGTCAGTCTCTACAGGGCGGTCGAATTCCCGTACCGGTGGAAGCGGGAGGCATGCCTCCTGGAAGGCATTGAGGGCTACGACACCACGCCGCTGCGCCATAAGGGCCGCTTTTGGTTTTTCGTCAGCCCAAGGCTGTGGAGGTCCACGTCCTGGGATGTTCTTAGCCTCTACCATGCCGCGAGCCTGACCGAACCTTGGACGCCGCATGCAGCAAACCCCATTCTGCTCGATGCTGCGCTCAGCCGCCCCGCAGGCGCCGTTATCCGACACGGCGGACGCATGCTACGCCCAGTCCAGAATTGCGCTCGCAGCTACGGCGGCGCGGTGACGTTCTGCCGGATCGATGCGCTCGGCGAGTCGGAGTTTGCCCAGACCCCGATCGGTGGCATTTCGTCCGGAGCGTTCGGGTGTCACACCTATAACCGCCGGTCTGGCCTGGAGGTGATCGACCTATTCGGTCACGTCCGTGGCTTGCGCCAGGTCACGACTTCGTATCGGCTGTTTGCGCCCGATGTTCCGCCCTCAGCGTCACATGGGCGGCCCCTTTCTCGTCCCCAACAGTTAGCATGGCCAGGCGGTCGGGCCCTCGATCCTTCTGGCGCGCAAGATTAAGGGGTAGCTCGGAAATTACGGGCGGATGAAGAAGCGAGCCCATATCCGGGGCCCCGCGGCTTCTGGCCAGTGGCAATGTCGACGTTTCAGCGAGATTCATCGCGCCGGCGATGTTCGCTGCCTTCTACCCTGCTTGCTCCGAGAGCCTGTCGTCCGGGGATTTGGATCCCGGTCGCAGCTCGATGATTGTCCTCGCGGGCGTGACGCATCGCACTGCTGGCGGCTCCTCAGGTCTATCGGCGGCAGCGCTGCTGCCGCACCCGCTGAAGGTGATCGTGCCACTGTCGTGCCATCTGTCATGGCGGTTGGCGCGAGCTAACCTGAAGGGATAACCACAAAGAGCTAATCACCTATGGTGTCTTCTAACCATCTATTGAAGCTTCCATTGCGGCGTCGCATCAGCAATCCTTGCTTAATCCAGGCCAAGGAAGGTTCAATCATTCAATCTCTCAGTCTTGTTTCATCTCATCTTTCGTCACGTCCGGGAGTCTCCATATGATCAACATAGCTGAACCCGGGGATATGGCCGCCATTCTGGGGCAGGTCCTTTCCGGGACCTATCATTCCTCCCATCATCGCACCGGACACCTGTCGGCAGTCTTGGTGCGTTTCCAACCCGCCCCCTGGGTCCCATCGCTCGATCGTGCAGCGCTACCATGAATGCCGGTCTCTCTAGTGCTAGTGTTCTCACCCCTGTCAGTGCCGTGTCGCCGCCTGACCCAATCAAGTTCGGGCTGCGGCAATCGTTGGCCCTACCCCGAGTAAGCTTCATCGTGCCGACGCTCAACGAAGCCGAGAACCTCCCTTGGCTTCTGCCGCGCATCCCCAGCTGGGCGCACGAGATCATCATCGTGGATGGCCGTTCGACCGACGACACGGTCGCGGTCGCGCGCCGCCTACGCGGGGACGTAAAGGTTGTCATGGAGCCCCGCCGGGGCAAGGGTGCCGCACTGCAAGCGGGATTCCGCGCCGCCACAGGCGACATCATCGTCATGCTGGACGCTGATGGCTCCATGGTCCCTGAGGAGGCGATCGTCTTTGTCAGTGCGCTGATGGCCGGCGCGGATCTCGTCAAAGGTTCACGCTTTATCCAGGGCGCCGGCACCGACGACATGTCGCTTTTCCGGATGGTCGGCAACAGAGGGCTGACCCTGTTCGTGCGACTCCTCTATGGCGGTTGGTTCTCCGACCTATGTTACGGATACATTGCCTTCTGGACCAGGCACGTCAGCACGCTCAATTGCGACTGCGATGGGTTCGAGATCGAGACCCTCATCAACGTGCGGGCTTTGAAGAACCACCTCAATATCGTCGAGGTGCCGAGTTTCGAAGCTCCGCGCATCAGCGGTGTGAGCCATCTGCGTGCCATCCCGGACGGTTGGCGCGTCCTCAAGACCATCTTGCGTGAGTGGGTGTACCAACAACACGGGCGGGGCGCGACAGCCTGTGATGACGGCGGGTAGGCCTGATGCGAATCCTGATGGTTGCCGCTCGCTGTTACCCCTTTATGGGCGGCACTGAAACTCACATCCAGGAAGTCGGACCCCGCTTGGTGGCGCGTGGCCATGCGGTCGACGTGCTCACTACCGATCCCTCCGGGGAGTTGCCAGTTGAGGAGGAGTTTGGCGGCATGCGTGTGCGGCGTGTCCCGGCCTGGCCAAGGGAACTGGACCTCTATGTGGCACCCGGCATTTATACCGCGATCCGGCGCGGGGCCTGGGATTTGCTTCACTTCCAGGGTTACAGCACTTTCGTGGTGCCGATCGGACTGCTCGCGGCTGTGCGCGGGCAACTGCCGTTCGTCCTGACCTTCCACAGCGGCGGGCATTCCTCCCGGCTGCGCAACGCCATACGCAGCACCCAGCATATGCTGCTCCGGCCGCTGGTAGCCCGGGCCGCGCGGCTGATCGGCGTCTCCGAATTCGAAGCCGACTTCTTCAGCCGGAGGATGGGCGTGCCGCGGGAGCGGTTTGTCGTCATCCCGAACGGCGCCGCGATGCCGGCTCCGAGCCCCGGCGTCAAGGTCGATCCTCACCTGATCGTCTCGGGTGGCAGGCTGGAGCGCTACAAGGGCCATCACCGGGCGATCGCAGCCTTGCCCGCCCTGATCCGCCGGGTACCGGATGTACGACTTCACATCGTCGGTACTGGCCCGTACGAGGGAGAATTGCGGCGCCTCGTCGCGACGCTCGGCCTCGAGAGGCGGGTCACAATCGCTGGTATCCGCGCCTCGGAGCGGCAGCAAATGGCAGATCTATTGGCGAGTGCCGCGCTGTTCGTGCTGTTCAGCGAATACGAAGCCCATCCGGTCGCCGTGATGGAAGCCCTGTCGCTGCGCCGTCCGGTCCTCGTCAGCGACACGTCCGGTCTGCGGGAGCTGGCTGCCAATGGCCTGTGCCGGGCGATTTCGTGCAACGCCGATGCGGGAGAGCTGGCCACCGCTATGGCCGAGGAACTGGAGGCCCATCGGGAGGTCCCGGATTTGGCGCTGCCCGACTGGGATGCCTGCGCGCAAGCGCTGAGTGACGTCTATTGTAACGTCCTGGGCAGCCGATCCACGGTCCGCTCGGCCCCCGGCGGCGTGACATCCTGGCCTCCCGCGACGAGGGTATGATGCTGATGACGCAGGCTGATTTCACCGCGAGAACCAGGATCAAACCACTCCAGGCTGGGATACGGCTCTTATCGGCCGTTATCGGTCCCGATATTCACGGCGGCAGCGCCGATGTCCCGCCGCAACGGGCCAAATACGGTTGGATCGCGATACTGTGCCTGACCGCCGCCACGGCTCTGCTCCTGGTCGTGGCCGGGCACGCAGCCGGGCGCCGGGGCTATGACGTGGCGCCCGCGCTCTTTTGGTCCGGTATGGTCCTCCTGATCGTTCCGACCAGCCTCCGCATCGCTTGGCCGACGACAGCCCGAGGTGAGCGCCTGTTCCTCCTGTTCCTGCTTGTCGAAGCTCTGTTCTATTGCAAGAAGGTCTATTCCCCGACGAGCTTCAGCGGTTACGACGAGTTCTTGCATTGGATCGCAGCCGACGATCTCATCACTGCTCGCCGGCTGTTTCTGCCCAACCCGCTTTTCCCGATCGGGCCAACGTATCCCGCCCTGGAAATCGTGACGACGGCGATCGTCGATCTGACGGGACTGCCCTTGTTAGTGGCGGGAACGCTCCTATTGGCCATCCTCAAGGGCACGTTCATCGGTGCCCTGTTTCTGTTCCTCGAAAGCATCGTCGGATCGCCGCGTATCGCGGCTATAGCCTGTCTGGCCTATATGGGCTGCTCAACCTTCTTCCTGTTCGACTCAAGTTTCTCCTACCAGAGTCTCGGCATCGTGCTGTGTGTGCTGGCTTTCGCGGTCGAAGCGGCGTCCAAGGATCTCGTCGGGAGACTGAGGCTCAAGTCGCTCGGGCTGATAGCCTTGCTGCTGGCAAGCCTCGCGGTCACACATCACGTCTCGGCCGCCTTCGCCGCCATCTATTTCGGAGCGCTGGCGGGTCTCGAAGCTTTGCGCCGTCACGATCCCATGCGGATTGAGGCCAGGATCGGCGTGGGTCTCACGGCGATCCTGGCCATAGCCCTGCCGCTCCTGTGGATGCAGTTCCGTGGCATCCCTCTCGCAGGCTATCTCGGCCCGGTGATCGGGGCCGGCTTCCACTCATTGCTTGGCATGATCCTTGGCACCGCCACCCCGGCGTCGGAACATCTTCAAGCGCCGGCCAAGGCCTTCTACCTGCAACTGACCACCTTGCTGGCGCTCCTGCTGCTGGCACTCGGACTGTCAACGGGATTCTTTCGGTCACTCGCCATCGCAGCGCTCGGTGGTGCGCGGCCGGGTTGGCTTCCGATCCGGGACATTCTCAAATGCCGCTGGCGTGACAGCCGCCTCCTGCTCCTCACCTTGCTGGCCTTCGGGCTCCCGATCTCTGTGGCCTTCCGACTGACCGTCACCGGATGGGAAATCGGCAACCGCATGGGAACGTTCGTGTTCATCGGCGTTGGGCTGGTCGTCGCAGTGAGCATCGTCCACTTCTGGCAGGGCCACGCGCCGCGCGGGTGGCGCCGCATCGCGCCCGCCGGTGCTCTGGCGGTCATCGTCCTGGGCGGCGTAGCGAGCTCCACGATCAATCCGATCGATGGGCGCTATAGAGTGGCGGCCGATCAGGAATCAATCGAGCCCATGGGGATCGAAACGGCACGCTGGGCCAAGGAATGGCTCGGTGCCGGCAACCGCTTCATCTCCGACCGCATCAACAGCATTCTGCTTGCCAGCTACGGCCGGCAGGACGTCAGGGTCAAAATCAGAGAAGGCATCGATTCCGCGAGCATATTCGAAGGCGAGACATTGGGGCCAGGGGAGTTTTGGGCTTTGGCGGGAAGCAACATCGATTTCCTGCTGGTCGACCGGCGCCTGAGCACGGCTCCGCCGGTGCTCGGCTTTTACTTTCAGCCGTGGCAACGGCGGCAGGGAACGCCGCTCTCGGGTGCAGCGCTCCTTAAGTTCAATGACGTCAAGGGCGTCACCCGCATCTACGACAACGGCTGGATCGTCATCTACGACGTGAGGGAATTGCATGAGAACCATTAGCAAGCGGGACCTTCTGGCCGCATACCTTTGGGCGGGGGCCGCGGTGGCGGCCGTTGCTTTCAGCGACAGCGCGCTCCTCCGAGTTGTCCTGGGCGCACCCGTGGTGTTCCTCGTCCCGGGTCACACGGTGTTGCGGGCCATTGGCGTCAGTACGACCTCCGCGTTGCAACACATCGTCTACGCGGTCGGAGCAAGCCTCGCCGTCGGCATCGTTGGGGGCTTTGCACTGAACGCCGCAGGCTTCCTGACGCCGCTCGGCTGGGCGCTGTGGTTTTGGACCGTGACGGCGGCCGCTGCACTGGTGGCCGCCGTCCGCCGCGACACTCCCGATCTGCCAGCTTGGCCGGCTCTGGCGCGGGTCCGGGTTTGGCAGGGAGCCGTGCTCATGCTGGCGGTGCTTGTGGCGACCGGGGCCTATGCGTTTGCCGTCAGAGATGAAGCGGCCCACCGGGAATTCAAATACACCGAGTTCTGGTTGTTGCCGTCAGCCGGTGGCGAGCGCGACCGGATCACGGTTGGCATCAGGAGCGCCGAGACCCAAACTCAGCGGTTCGACGTGGAAATCACCCTTGATGGGCAACCGTTCGCCGTTTTCCGGTCGGTCGCCGTCGCGCCGGGCGATACCTGGGCGCGAGAAATCCCGGTGCCCGCCGTAGCAATCCGCCAGAGGGCCGAAGCCCGGCTCTATCGACCGCAAGACAACCGGCTCTATCGCAGCGTTTCGACGCTAGTGCCGCGCTTCTGAAATGAAGGCCCGATCATGCGCATCCTGCTGCTATCGCAGTTCTATCCTCCGGTAATCGGGGGAGAGGAGCGGCACGTCCGCAATCTGGGCGCGGCGCTGGCGCGGCGGGGCCATCATGTCAGCGTCGGGACATTGTGGCATCCCAGATTGCCCGAAACTGAGCTGGACGGCGCGGTCCGCGTGCATCGCCTGCGCGGCACGCTCCAGCGTCTGTCGGGCCTTCACGCCGATCCCGAGCGCCGCCATGCGCCGCCCTTCCCGGATCCCGAACTGGTGCTTGCCCTGAAGCGGCTGGTGGCCCAGGAGCAGCCGGACATCGTTCACGCCCACAACTGGATTTACGCGTCCTTCCTGCCGCTCAAAGGTCGGAGTGGGGCACGCCTCGTGGTTACGTTCCATGACTACGGCCTTGTCTGCGCTAAGAAGAACTTCATGCACTTGGGCGCCCAGCTCTGCAGTGGCCCCGCGGCGGCCAAGTGCCTGCCTTGCGCCACCGGGCACTACGGAGCGGTGAAGGCAGCTGTGACCACCTTGGGTAATTGGGCGTCGAGCTTCGCCGCTCGGCGCGTGGTGGATCGCTTCATCGCGGTGAGCCACGCGGTGGCCCGTCACAACGGACTCACCCAAGGCCGCGCCCCTTATGACGTCATCCCCAACTTCGTGCCCGACGATGTCGAGGTGGTTGGCCCAGAAGACGCCTGCCTGCGGGAGCTCCCCGGGGATGGATTCATCCTGTTCGTCGGTGACTTGACGCGCCTCAAGGGCATTGACGTTCTCCTGCAAGCCTATGCCAGTCTGGAGCGGGCGCCACAACTGGTCCTGATCGGGCGCCGGGTCGCCGATACGCCAACCAAATTTCCGCCGAACGTTCGAGTCTTCAGCATGTGGCCGCATTCCGCCATCATGCATGCGTGGCGGCGCTCACTGTTCGGCGTGCTGCCGTCGGTGGGGCCAGAAGCCTGCGCGACAGTGATCATGGAAGCGATGGCATCCGGAAAGGCAGTTGTTGCAACCGACATCGGCGGCATGCCGGATATCGTCGATCATGGCGAAACAGGCCTTCTCGTGCCGAGCGGTGACGCGCGCGCCCTCGCCAGCGCAATGCAGACACTTCTCGAGGACCGCGCCTTGCTCGCCCGCCTGGAGGCGACAGGCCTTGCCAGGATCGAGCGCCTCAAGGCCGGAGTGGTCGTGACCCGGATCGAGCAGGTGTACCGGGACGTCCTGCGCCCAGCCCCCGGAAGGTCCGCGGTGCCGGCACAGCAAGGTTCGGGATAGCAATGACGTCGATAGACCACTCCTGGACGGCCATTGCTCGCGTGCGCCGAGAGCTTCGAAAGAGCGCCGCGTTCGTGATGAATTCCGGCGCCATGGCAACCGGAACGGTTGCAGCGGCCGGTCTCGGGTTTGTCTATTGGTGGCTTGCAGCGCGGCTGTTCCCGCCGGAGGTGATCGGCTACACATCTGCCCTCCTGTCCGTGATGGGGCTTATCGGCACGCTCGGCGAGGCAGGAATCGGGACCATGCTGGTGGGCGAGATCGTCCGGAATCCCGGCAAGGAACGCGGCCTGGTGGCCGCGGCAGCGTGCGTTGGGGTGACACTGGGGGTCGGGCTGGCCGTGTTGTTCGTCTTCGGGCATGCGTATTTCAGCAGCTCTACCGAGCTGATCGGCGGCTGGTTCGTGGGTGTTGTGTTCGTCCTCGGCTGCGGTCTGACCGTTTTCTCCATCTTGGTCGACCAGGCGTTCCTGGGCACCCTGCGCGCCACCAGCAGGATGATCCGGCAAGTGCTGTTCTGCACGTTGAAGCTGATGCTGATCGCCACCGCCGCGGTTGGCGGCTACACCTCCCATACCGCGCTTCTTCTGAGCTGGGTGGCCGGTCTTCTGGCGTCCATCATCGGCGTGGACCTGTTGACCCGGGGCGGTGCGCGTCGCCTCGTTGGGCCTCCCGATTTTCAACTGCTCCGTACGCTGCGGGGCAAGGTCTTCGACCACTACGTGCTCGACGTGGCCTTGCAGGCTCCCGGCATCATCATGCCCTACGTTGTGCTCGTTCTCCTGTCTCCGGCCATCAATGCCGCTTTCGTATCCCTCTGGATGCTGGTCACCATCGCCTCGTTGATTCCCGCGGCCATGGCCACAGTCCTGTTCCCCGTGGTGAGAGCGAGCCCGAAACAATCCAGACACGACATCCTTGTATCGGTTATGGCGTCATTGCTTTTCTCGCTGGTCTGCGCCGTTTTCATCTTCACCTATTCGCAGAGGATCCTCGCGGTCTTCAATCCGGCCTATGCTGAAATCGCCGGTTCGAGCCTGCGCTTCCTTGGCTTCAGCCTGCTGGGAACAGCGCTTAAATTTCATGCCTGTACGCTGGCGCGGTTGGGCGACAGGATGCGCAAGGCATCTCCCTGGTTCGCGCTTGGCGGATTGCTGGAGCTGGGCTTGGTGATAGCTGGAGCGAGGCTCGGTGGACTTGAAGGCTTGGTTCTGGGCTGGACGCTCGCCACCAGCATCGAGGGCGTGTGCGCGGCCTTGACTTTGGCCTTCGCAATAAAATCTGATTCTGCCGCCGGCCTCGTGCACGAAGAATCGCCCCCGTCGCCGCTCCAGACTTGAAAGACGGATCGCGTTGTGCGGACCCGCTTGAGATGCTCGAACGCGCAAGCCTGAGCGACGCGGTCGAAGCTTCAATTGCCGAAGTGATGTGATGACGTCGCCGGCGCGAAGGGCTGGGGTGCGCAAGCGGTTCGATGTGATGCTGAATGGCGTCAAATCGGTGCGCGCCGCGCTTGAGGATTCTATGCCACGCTGAATAACCAGCAGAGGGCGCAATTCGAGGCGATCCCTGAGCCAGCAAGGATCCCTGAGCCAGCAAGTGTGAGCGAGCAAGCGCGACCGGGAAACCAACATCCAGCGCTACCTCACCAAGGCGCCGCCAAGGCCGCCATGGAAGTCGCGATGAAATTCTCGGACGATTCCTCCGTCGCTCAGAAGTACGACGCAGCTTCGCAGCGGGGAAGCCGGTTTTCCGAAAGAGGCTAACGAACGGCGTTCAGGTCAAAGGCGCTATGCGAAGCGCTGGTCGCCGGCCTGTCAGGAAGAAACAGCACATCGGCAGATTCGGTGCCGGTTGTTCTGGCCTCAATCTCGGATTGGCTTGCCTTTCGGCGCCCGGTCCGGGTCAGCCAGTATGCCTCGTATCCGTTATCCGACAAGAGGCGCAGGACTACCAAAACCGACGCCCCGAACTTGTTCAATCCCTGGTCGGAAAGTTCGACGAACAGGGCCGGCCGGGCGAACCTCAGGATATCGATCATGCCCTGAAGCGTCAGCAGTTCAGCGCCCTGCACATCGATTTTCACGAGCCCCGGGCGCCGGTGTCCCTTGTCCGCGATCAGTCCATCGAGCGTCACGGCGGTTACCGGCACGCCGGTGCCGTTCCGGGAAAGCTTGTGGTCGGAAGGGTAAAGTGGGTTGATTTCGAGAAAGGCCGTGCCGGGCTCGGCGGCGGCGACCACCCTCAGCGCCTCGACGCGGCCAAGGAGACCCGCGCGCTCGAGCGCGGAAATCAGGCCGCTGTAATTCTGATCCTCCGGCTCGATGGCGATCACCTTTCCGCTGTCGCCGACCCATTCAGCAAAGCGGAGCGTGAAGAAGCCGACATTGGCGCCGACGTCGATGACCAGCGATCCGCCTGGCACGAATTCCCTGAGCTGATCGATCGGGCCTGCTTCAAAATGCCTTTTGTAGAGGGGATAAAACGCAAGATAGGCGCGGTGGAAAAGCGGAAGACGCTGCAGGCCGAGCTTGGCAGTCAGCACGTATAGCCTGATAGCCGAATCTCTTAGGAAAACTTTGAGCATTGAGGAACCATCCAATGACACCGATGCAGGATTTATTGTCAGTGGCTTGTCGAGGGGCCCGCTCGGAGGGGCGCCGCTCGGACGGCGGCATCACAACGATCTTCGTTCGTTTGCAGACCTTATCACTCGACCAAGGTCTGATCGCGGGAATTAAAGAGGTATCACCCCGAAGATCAGCATCGACACGCCGCCCCAAGACCACTTGGCTGGATAATGCCGCCACCGCCACAAGCCGGAGGTTTCCCAACTACGAACATCAGGAGCACTTCCTCGCATCGCCGGCTGGCGTGGCACAGCTCGGAAAGCCATTGCTTGGTCCCGGCGAACAGCTTCGCTGAGTACGCTTCCGAGCTGAGCCCGGTGACCAAAAAAAGTGGTCTGGCTCGCCCTCAATGAGGCATGTGGACGACATTCAACGGCGACCGACGGACGAAGGTCAAGCCCTTGCCCGGACCGAGCTACGTTTACGGCTTCCTCACGACGGCGCCGAACGAGCCGATTCATCCCAAGGTCATGCCGTGGTCACACCGGATGAGGAGCGCGACGTTTGGATGTGCCGTGCGACATGGGATGAGGCGTTGCAGTGGTCGGATAATGCGCGGCGGCGAGGACGAAGAGGGTAGGGCAGCAGTGTTAACCCGACTAATACTTCTACGACCTCGTGCCCCATGGTCGCATCGAGGCCCATCTGCCGCGCCGCAATATAGTCGAGGTATCCTCTCTTGGTCACGGTCGACTATCCGGCCCTCGTCGTTTCGCTTTAAGATTGGTGAGCGGCGGTGACCATTGCAACCGCATCCTGGTCAAGCCCTCGTTACGAGGGGGGCATATGAAAAGTATCTCGAAGTACATTTCTTTGATAACGCTCATGATCGTCTCGTGCGACACGAGCGGTGGAGGCGGTGGGTCGTCGCTGCCACCGCCAGCTGGGTACGCTGTCAGTCAGCTGATATTCGAGGACACCTTCACCGGGCACTCGCTCGATTCCACGAAGTGGATACCTGCGATCGCGGACCAGAACGGTATCTGGCGGCAGAGCGTGCCGTCGCCGTACTCCGCGATGAACGCTGGCGGATTCGACGCCGAGTACTTCGACCCGGCTCAGATCAGCACTGGTCCATCAGGCTTGAAGATCGTTGCGACGAGAAGCAACCGGTTCGCGGGGTACACGTGGAAGTCGGGCGCCATCTGCACGCACGGCAAGTTCACGTTTGCCGGTGGCTACGCCCAGATACGCATGAAGCAACCGGACGTCAGCACTGGCGGATGGCCAGGCTTCTGGCATCTCGAGGGCGGGGCCGAGATCGACACGCAGGAGGGCGGGTTCCTCAGCAGCTCCGTGTCGGCCAACGCAGTGCTGGCAAACGCTTTGTTGGCTGCCACCAACGAGCAGCGGTTCTTCGATGCTGGTGTGGACCTGTCGGCCGGCTATCACGTCTGGGGCATGGAGTACATTCCGGGCGTGTCAATCAAGTTCTATTTCGATGGTGTGCTCAAGCGAACCGTCACTAAGAACGTGCCGACCGGTGCCATGACCCTGCTCATTAGTCTGAGTATCGCCAACAGCAGCGCGTCTGGCTGGCACACGGCCTACGACAGTTCGACCCCGGCAACGCTCGTACTGGAGGTGACCGACGTTCAGGTCTACCACCTGAGCATGGACCGACAGCATTGAGGCGTGACGACACGAAGGTGAGCGTTACGCACCGCTCGACAGACCGGAGCAGGAACTAATGCATGTCGCGCAAAAGTGTGCAGCGGTTTTGCGATAACGACATGCATGAAAACAAAGGCTTAAAGCGTGTCGCCTGACTCCGCTTCAGCGCGACACGCTTTGAGCGGCGGGACGGGCCGGCGCAGCGGCTGCAAGCCGTCGGTGGGCGCCGGATCGGCGCCCCAGACGTGACGTAGTCCGCTCCTGGCGGGGCCTGCATCGACAGTCGCTCATGACCATGACCGCTCAGCGGCGCCTGAGAGCGGGTGGGGAAAAACAGCCGAAAGACCCCATCAGCCAACCTACCCGCCGTCCGAAGAGCCCTTAACGCAGCCCTCCTACAATCAACGCCAGGGAGCAATGTCCCCATTGGGCTCACGACAACGACGCGACCACCTCCAGCATCACCTCCGTCGCGCCGCCGGCGATGGATAGGACACGTGCATCCCGCGCTATGCGCTCGATCGGACTCTCTCGCATAACGCCCATAGCGCCGTGGAACTGTACGCATGCATACAACACCTCGTTGACAAGTTCGCCGCAGATGGCCTTCAACATCGAGATTTCGCGCAGGCAGTCGTCGTCCGCCGACATGCGCCAAGCGGTGGCATAGAGAAACTCACGGCTTGCCTCCACTTTCGCGGAGAGCATCGCAAGACGTTGTCGGATCGCCTGCATGTCCCACAGGACGCCCCCGAATGCGCGGCGAGTTTTTACCCAGGAGAGGGTCATATCGATCGCGGCTTCGGCCATCCCTATCGCCATGCCTGCGAGAACAAGGCGCTCATTCTGGAAGTTGCGCATTATGGAGTAGAAGCCCTGTCCCTCCGCGCCGAGTACGTTCTCGGCGGGGATGCGGCAACCGTCGAAGACGAGCTCCGCCGTATCGGAGGAGCGCCAGCCGAGCTTGTCCAGTTCGCGGGCGACACTGAAGCCTGGCGTCCCCTTTTCGACGAGGAACATCGTGATCCCGTGGCTTCCTGCCGAGGGATCAGTCTTGGCTGCGACGCAGTAGAGATCCGCGTGGACGCCATTCGTGATGTAGAGCTTCGTACCGTCGAGCACATAGGAGTCGCCATCTCGCAGCGCACGCGTGCGGATGGCCTTCACGTCCGAGCCCGCATCCGGCTCCGTTATGGCGACCGCGGTGATCACCTCGCCGCTGATAATGCCCGGCATCCAGCGCGCCCGCTGGGCTTTGGTGCCGTCGTGAAAGACATACAAGGAAGCCATGTCGGCATGGACCAGCATTGCATCGGCGACGCCGCCATAGGTCGAGCGCCCGAGCTCCTCGGCGAAGACCGTTGATGCGACCGCGTCCATCTCGGCACCACCGTACTCGGCAGGGTAGCGGATGCCGAAGAAGCCGAGCTCGCCCATGCGGCGCAGGATCGGACGAGGAATGAATCCGTTCTCTTCCCAGAGATCCGCACACGGCTTGATTTCCTCATCCACGAACCGGCGCACTTGGTCGCGCAAGAGCTCATATTCCGCCGCCACCCAAGGCAGTCCGGGTTCTCGTACCGATACCCAAGCTTTGTCCATCATCTTCATCCGCTCTGCATGCGTCCAATGCAAAGGCACCGCCTGGATTGGTGCCCAAGGTCGGAGGCATTCCGGCAAGCTAGAGTTCGACCTCCTCTCTCGGTCCCTCCGAGAGTGGGGAGCCTTTGGAATTTGCCATCCAACGCATTCCGTCGATCACTTCCGCCAGTTCAGCGAGCGTCGGGCGTTCAAAGAGGTTGCGAAGCTGCACGTCGACGCCGAAGATCTTCCGCATGCGCGACACCGCCCGCATCACCAGGAGCGACTCCCCGCCCAGGTCGAAGAAGTTGTCGCGACGGCCAATTGCCTCGACCTTAAGGAGATCGCACCACAGCGCGGCCAGCGTCTTCTCGGTCTCCGTCAACGGGGCGGCGAATTCTTGCGCAGGCTGGAAGTTTTCCGCCATTGGCTCGGGAAGCAACGAGCGGTCGATCTTGCCGTTGGACGTGAGCGGCATCCGTTCGAGGCAGACATAGTGCGTCGGAATCATGGATCCTAAGAGTTCTTCGGCGAGGTGCGCGCGCAGGTCCGCGACGGTCAGGGGTTTCGACGAGACATAGTAAGCCACAAGTCGCGCGATGCCGTCTTCGGCCGCTGGAGGTTCGACATCGCCCATTTGGACCACCGTTGATGTCGCTGGTGTCGTCGTCGAGTTGGCGATGGCGATGACAGCGCATTCCTGAACGTGTGGATGCTTGAGAAGCCGCGCTTCGATCTCGCCCAGCTCGACACGTGCGCCACCGATCTTCACCTGATGATCGGCGCGGCCGAGAAAGTCCAGGCGCCCTTCCGAGTTCCAGCGGGCGAGATCCCCCGTCTTGTACAGCCGCAGCTTCGAAAACCCATCTCGAGGATCGGAGACCGTAAGGAAACGCTCGTCTGTCAGGTCAAGGCGATTGAAATAGCCTCTCGCGAGACCGTCGCCGGCAATGAACATCTCACCGATGGTGCCCGAGGCGGTGGGCTGATGTGCCTTGTCGAGGACGTAGATCCCCGCATTGGCGGCCGGAACGCCGATCGGCACCGATGCGGATTGATCCCTGTCGATGTCGAAACGGTGAATCATGCAGCCAACCGTGGCTTCGGTTGGTCCGTACTCGTTGTAGATTTCGATGGGGTGGGGGATGGCGTTCGTGATATCGCGAGCCAATTCAGTTTTGAAGTCCTCGCCGCCCACGATGAACTTGCGCAGCCTTGTGGTCTCGAGATTGCGGTCGCGGATCATCGCGAGATGCGCCGGCGTCAGCTTCATGATATCGACGGCATTGTCGTCGATGACCTTGAGCACGACCATGCTCTGGACTCCGGGATCACCGAGATAGACCACGATGCGGCCGCCGGTGACGAGTGGCGTAAAGAGCGTGGTAACGGTCAGGTCGAAGGCGAGGGATGAGAAAAGGGGCCATGCGTCACCTTCGCTGGAACCGTACACCCGAGCGGCCCACCAGATGTAGTTCACCAGGCTCCGGTGCTCGATCACGACGCCCTTGGGCGTGCCGGTCGAGCCGGAGGTGAAGATGATATAGGCGGCGCTGTCCGGAGTGGCAGCGGATCGGGCCGAGTCCGGCTGATTCAAAATCGGCCCGAAATCGGCGTTGAGCACGAAAATGTCTGCAAGGCTCGGGGAAATGACGGATTGAAGGCGCGCCTGTGTGATCGCCACCGGCGCCCGCCCGTCCGTCCCGTTGGCAATGTCCTTCAGGATCGTTGCGAGACGCCCCTTGGGCGTTGCCGCATCCAACGGCACATAGGCCGCGCCGGACTTCAGGACCCCCAGGATCGCGACGACGACCTCAATGGAATGCTCCATGAACACAACGACAATCCGGCCCGGCCCAGCGCCGGTCGAGCTCAGATGCGTGGCCATCTGGTTGGAGCGTTCGTCGAGCTGCCGGTACGTCAGCATTGCGTCACCGAAACGGATCGCTTCGGCGTTGGGACTACGCCTCGCCTGATCGCGGAAGAGATCGATAATCGTCCTGTCCGACGGGTAGGGCGCTGCCGTGGCGTTGTACTCGACAACCAGCAACCGATGATCGGCATCTCTCAGCAGGGGGCGCGCAACGCCCTGCGCCGCGATAGGTAGGACTTCATTCATGAGATACGCTCTCCATTGCAGAAATCAAAAATCAATCACGTCAATCGCTCAGCCTTCGAGTTGCCTGGCGATAGAGCTCTGCGATGGCAGGTGCGTCCGGCTCCTCCAGCATACGGCTATCGTTGCAGTCCTCGGGCCCGTAATAAAACTCGGCTTGGGGCATCACTCGAAGCCATTGGCGCGGCGCCGCACCCGATCGCATCCAAGCCTTGTTCGGAAGGAATATGCATACTCGACCCGAATACGGGGTGGGGATGTACCGCCGCAAAGCCGTGATCGCCGTGGATTTGAGTCGGGCTCTGCTCGCCAGCACCGGATCTGCCGTGACAGGCTCTTTGCTTTTGCGAACGGGGGTCACGAGGGCGCCGACGCGCCCGCCAAGGTTCCCGAGACGCCTGCCGAAATACCGGAGACGAGCGCCGAATGTCGGCAGCTTTGCTATCTCTCGCAGAAATGAATCGGCGGTGCGACTGGCAAAGAAATATAGCTGACGCGGCAATTCCTTAAAGATGATGGGGTGTAGGGGGCCAAAGAGCGCCATGCACGGGACCTCCGCTCCGCGTTGACGCAGGATTTTCGCCAGCTCGAGAGCGGTTGCAGCGCCGGAGCAGTAACCGGCGATGATGTACGGACCGGTGGGCTGATATGCGACGATCTGGCGGGCGAAATACTCCGCGATATCTTCGACGCGTTCCATCGGTTCGCTCTGCCCATCGAAGCCAGACGGTTGGAGTGCGTAGAACGGCTGATCGCCACCCAGGTGCTTCGATAGGTCCGAGAATGAGAAGGGCGCCCCGATATGCCCGGGCACGGCATAAATGGGCGTGCGTGTTCCGCGAGACTGCAGGGGAATGATTGCTGGCTGTTGCCGGGCTGCAGCCGTGGCCATGTTCAGAAACGCGATGATTTCGCCCTTCCGGTTACGCAACTGGTCGGAAGACTCGGCAGTCAGTGCGCCAACTGGGGCGTTGCAGCGCAGCCGGTCGCCCTCTGCCCAGACCTTGATGTCCTTGACCGCGAGGTCTGCGAGAAGCTCCGGGATCTGCATTAAGTCCGCCGACATAGGGCCTCTCGAGTTGGTTGACCTCCTCGCTTATCCGCAGTGCATCGTAAGTGAATGATGGCATCGCCGACATTTCAATTCCGGACTACCACTCAATTCCGGACTGCCACGGTCCCGATGTACCCGGGTTTCGGTACGAACCTATGGACAGCCCAATCCCTTTCCTCCCAAGAAAGGGGCTGTCCTAAACCGCATCCCAAGGCCTTGGAGATAGCCTCCAGCCGGGTCCAGCGCCGGAGGAAGCCTTCCAGCCGGTCTTGCGGAGCAAGGGCGGTGTAGGCCCCGTATTCGGAGGCGGAAAAGCAGAGCGCTGCGATCTTGTCCGCTTCGGGCACTGGGAGAACTGCCTCGATGTCCACCCCGACCTCCTCCCTGGTCGAGAGGGCGACGACCGCGACATCTCCGGATCGTGAGACGCTGAAGCGCAAATCGCGGGCAGGCATGCGGGGCGAGAGGTGGGGTTTGCCCAAGCGTCCATATTCCAGTTCGATGTCGGACGGCGAGATTCCCAGTTTGGAGGCGAGGAGCCGGCGCAGCAGCCCACGGGTAGCTTCAAAGCGGCGGCGGTCCCGCTCCAGTCTGAACCCCTCGGCGCGCCGACGTTCCTCTTTGTTGAGGCAAACGCCTATCTCGCGGATGACGTTCTGCTCAGCATCGAGCATGAATGCCAGGACCTCCAAACCATCTTTGTCGAGAACCGGCATTATGATCCCGGGTCTCAGCCCGACTTTATCCAAAGGGTTTGAGGGGGGCGGTTCCGGTTCCACAGGAGCGCCAGAAAATTGGATGAACTCAAGCACAGGGCAGCAGTCAGAAGCCATACGTGCGTCCCGGTCGCTGGGAAAGCTCATGCGCATAAGAACGGCAGCGCCGTTCATGCGCATTCCAATGAAACAATCACGTAAGGGCGAAAGCAAGGAGCGGCAGGTGGATATTTTGATGTATGGATGGGGCTATAAAGCCCCTGGAAATGCTGCCGCTGCGAGGGGTTGCCGGAGGCAAAACGGCCAATTTTATCTTGACACCAATCTTGGCAATGAACTCGCGCCCCCTGATCTCCTCCTGTTCTGACGAGTAGGCTGTTGGCCAAATTACTTGGATGCGGAATTGCGCCGGATCAAAGCAGTCTCCGCGCTTCGCTTGCGATGCCACCGTCAGTTAAGATCCAATTCGGATTACCTCTTCTGACTTATCGATCGGCTATGGTGGCTACGTTGCGACTTGGAATCTATGGCTCCAGCGGTAGGAGTCGAACCTACAAGCCTTTCGGCGTCGCATCAACAGTGCGGTGCGTCTACCCAATTCCGCCACGCTGAAACATAGATTAGACAAATCCAACCCCTCCTTTGTCTCGCCTGCCGAACCTGCTGGTCCAAGAGCCTGCCTCAAAAACTTGATACAGAGTGGCAGCTCCTATTTTGCCTCGATACTTCAAGCCGCGGCCTGTCTCATGTGAGTGGCAATGGTCCCTAGCACCCGCTTGGCACCGCGCAGCTTTGCCTCGATGCGGCGCTCTGGACTGTCTCTGCCTATTGCGATCCACGTCAAAGGATGCTCGGCATTGGCCAGGTGTGACTTGTGCCCGGCGGCGCCTGCCAGAAAATCGTAGCCGCGCTCCCCGCGTCCGAAGCTGTCCTCAATAGCCAGCACATGGCTGACAAGCCCGGGTTTGAGCCGGCCGTCGCGCTCAAACAGAAAGCCGCTTTGATAGTTGAGAACACGGCCGTCATGCACGAAATTGTACAAGACACCAATTGTCTGGTCCCCAGCCAGCGTCCGTGAGATGCGGACGGTCCCCGCGGGAACTCCGCGCGCAATGAGGTCCTCGTGAAACCGGCGGAAGCTCGGATTGGCAAAGGATCCCTTATGTCTCCACCGCGCCTGATGAAGCTCGGCGAGCAAATCAAACGCGGCGAGCGCCTCCGATGTCGCTTCCAGCGTCCGGAACTCAATGGGGCCGCGTTCCGCATATAACCGCATGGCACGGCTTACCGCTTGGCGAGTATTGCGGCCCAGTGTGGCGCGGTAATTTCCGTCTTTCTGCCGGACTTTGGCGAAATCAATCCACCGTGCCGTATCTTCCGCTTTGACCTCGGTAAGGAACCCAGCCCGATCCGCGGTGCGACAAGCGGCCAAGTCGAGGTCCGGATCAATTCCGGAGAGCACCAGCTGGTCAGAGTAGCGCAAGTGATGTGCCAAGGCCTCGAGGCATGCCACCCTGGTGGCATCGGCCAAGGATCGATCCGCAAGAATATTGTTGTACTCGATGAACAATCGATCGAAATGAACGTCTCCGGTTTCATTGAGCAGCCAACGCGCTCGCGCATGCGGCCCGAAACTCCACGCCCTCCGCCGGCAAATAATCGCTAGGCCAACGATCTTGTTTGACGTCCGAGCGACTAAAACGTGGGGTTGCGCCCCCGCCGGGAGATGCCGCAGCCAAGTTCCGATCCAAAGCCAGGACAGATAGAATGAGTGAGTTGCTCGCGCTTCGAGCTCCTTCCAATCGGTCTCAAGTTTCGCGATGTTCTGCAAGATCTCCACGCTAACGTCGATGACCGTATCCTGAGGCATGGCAGGTTCGTCTGAAGCAACACGATAGCGCTTCGCTTCGATAACCGAGATGTCGCCAGATCCTGACATGCCCCCATCTTTCAAATACTTTGCCAATAGGATAGTTTCAGGCTGAAATATTGAAGTAAGGCCAAAAAACAAACGACTAAGGCCGTCGCTAGAGAGGCAGCTTCGGTCTTCGACGCCGTGCCATATTGGCTAAATACTTCGCCAACGCCACGTTATGGTTCCAGCGGGACACGCCCTGGATTACTAGCGTTCCGGCCGCCGAAGGCGAATTGCCATGTCCAGGGCAAAGTCCTTTGCCAGGCATCAATTCGGACTAATCACCTGATCCGCCAGCACGCGGCCAGGCCCTACGTCATTGAGAGTGCTCGCGGCCGGCAAGCTGTCGCCGGTCGGCGACGAGGTTGGGACCGGCGAACCGGCTGGCTCTCCTGGCTGGCTTTCGCCCACGATGATGTTGACGAGGTCACCTGGCCGCAACAGGGTCATCCCGGCGGACTCGATGCTGACCGGCCCGGCTGTCGATTGCCGCACGATTTGATAGGTCACCCTGTTCGCGTTCGTCGCGAACTGGGCCGCAAACTGGGCGCGGGTCACCGGCAACGTGTACAGGATGCCTTCGCTGGCGTTCAAATCGCGTACATTGGCCGCGATCTGGCTCTCCGTCGCCTCAAGCTCGACTTCCAGATCGTTCCTGAGGTCGGCACGGGTTTGCAACACCTCAGCCTCCAGCGAAGCGACGCGCTGCTTGGCGCTCGCGTACTGGTTGCGGGCGTCCCGCCGACGCTGTTCCGCGTCGGACAACTCGCTCTGGGCCTGGTCCATCATCGTCACGTTGAGAACTTTGCGGTCCACGAGCGTGCGCATACTGTTGACGCGCTCCTGGCGCAGCTTGACGAGTTCGTCGAGCGATTCCATGTGTCCATACGCGACGACATCCTGCTTGGCCGCCTCCAGCGCGTTCAGGGTCGCGCGTTCGCGATACTTGCGGGCCATGGCGAGGGCACTACGACGGTCGCTCTGCTCATTGACGAGGTTGGCGGCTTCGGCCGCGCCGGCCAATTCCAGCAACTGGGACGGGATCTTGGGCGCCGTACCGTCACGCTCGGCCTCCAGGACCGCCCCGCGCGCGAGCAGTTTCACCATGGCATCGATCGCCCCGCTCCGCTTCTGGGTTTCACGCACGGCTTCGATCTTCTGCCACGGCTCGCTCTGGCCCTGGTTCAGTCCGCCGGCCAGCGCGATGGCGTGTAGGATCGTCATGCCGGGCGCGTACTTGAACGAGCCTGGATTCTTGACCGGCCCCAGCACGTAAATAGGCGAGCGCTCCAGCGACAGGATGTTGACCAGCCCCTTGCGGCCCAGCAGTAGTTTGAAGGTTTCCACCAGGTTGTCCTGTACTTGCTGCGCCGACCGGTCGGCGACCGGAATGGCGCCAAGCAAGGGCACGGAAATCGTGCCGTCCTCCTGGACAGTATATTCGCCGCTCAGTTCCGGACGCTGCACGATGCCGCTCAGGGCCGAGGCCGAGGACGCGGCCCCCCACTTGTCCTCCTCGACGTCGACTCGCTCGTAGAACGCGAGCTTGAGGCGGTCGCCGACGCCGAACTGGCTACCGGTTGGCACGCCTGGCGCAATGCCGAGCGTTCTGGAGCGCTCGGAATTGGTGGCGACAGCAGGGGCGGCGCTCCTTTCGATCGACGCCGCGGGAGGCGAAGCCGGTCCCATGTTGAGAATTTTGGAGCCCTCAGCACGAGAGATGGTAGGCATGGCACTCGGTTCGGTGAAAGCGGCGGCCAACGCCTCCGTTCCAGGCACGATCGCGCGGGACGGTTCGGCCATGGTTTGAGCCGGTTGATCTTGCCAGTTGTCGATGGCAGCAGAGACCTTCTGCGCCAGGGTTCCGGAGACCTCCTGGACCCTCTGCGCCAGGGCTCCGGAGACCTCTTCGGTCCTCTGCGTCAGGGCTCCGGAAACCTCCTGGACCCTCTGCGCCAGGGCTCCGGAGACCTCTTCGGTCCTCTGCGCCAGGGTTCCGGAGACGTCCTGGACCCTCTGCGCCAGGGCTCCGGAGACCTCCTCGGTCCTCTGCGCCAGGGTTCCGGAAACCTCCTCGACCCTCCGTGCCAAGGCTCCGGAGACGTCCTCGACCTTCTGCATTGCGGGTCCGGAGGCATTCTCGATGGCCTCCCAGTTTCTGATCGCGCCCGCTCCCAGGACGGCGACGCTGGAGAGCCCCATGACAAGCAGGACGCCCTTCATGCCGCTCCGGGCCAAATGGGACGAGGAAGCGACGGGTTCGGAGACGGGTTCCGAATTGTATTTTGTCTCTATTGCCATGGCGCGTGACCTTCACTTTTTCAGTGGTGACCATCCCGTCTCGAACTGGTCGAGCCGAGCAAGGCTCCGCCCTATCGTGACCCTTCACCCCCAACGGCACAACTATCCTTTGTGGGCACTCCTTCCGGATAAACACCGCCTGCGCGGACTCGTTCAATGAGCAGATTACTGCGCCGCAGAAGAACCTCTTTGACGGCAAACGAAACAAGGCGATGGCGAACGGCCGGGATTGGTCAGCCGACGAAGCGTCTCGAACCGCCTGCGGCCCAACATGCATCCGCAGGCCGGCTGGGCATCTCCCGATTTCATCGTCTAAAATTTGGAGAACGAGGAGATCACCCATCTACGCCTCCTGGCCGCAAACCCGATCGAGGTTTGAGAATCCGGATCGTCCTCGACGATGCTGCCCTACGCCTAAAGAGGGTATTTGGGCGCCTAAAGAGGGTATCTTGGCATGGGATTTCGTGGCGTAAGGTAATTTAAGCTAAGGAAATTAGGGCGGTTGGCGCGTTGCGTGCCGGGCACGTACGCCGGGTCTTAGGGATGTCGAGCGCCACAGGTTAGAGGAAGTTGTGATGACAAGGCAATCGTTTGTAACAGTGCTTGTCGGGGCGAACGAATTACTTCGAGAGGGTCTCATTCGTATCCTGGATGCGGAAAAATTTCGTATTCTCTCCTCTGCGGCTTGTGTTCACGATCTTCTGCAAAAATCGCTACCTCAGCACCGGCCCGTCTTGCTCATCGTGGATGTCGACGGCACAGGGGAGGATGCCGGATTTGGACAAATTGCAGACTTTAAAGCAATGTATCCGACCAGCCATGTCGTGGCGCTGGCCGATCAGTGCCGATCGAACGATATAGTTTCAGCCTTTCGCGCGGGGGCTGACGCGTATTTGACCAAGACTGCCGCTCGAGAAACATTAATCAAGACAATCGAATTGGTTATGCTCGGCCAGACCGTTTTGCCTGCAGAAACGTCGGCTTTTATTCAAGACATTTGGCCCACGAAGTATGATTCGGTGCGTGATTTGACAAGCGCGGCTGTTGAAATCGAGAATGAGGAGAGAGAGCTGTCAGCTTTGTCGAATAGAGAAAAATGTATTCTTAGTTGCTTGATTGAAGGAGAGTCTAACAAAACCATCGCGCGCAAAATTGACATCGCCGAAGCTACGGTGAAAGTACACGTCAAGGCAATCCTTCGAAAAATTCGGGTCCGCAACCGTACTCAGGCTGCAGTTTGGGCGATGAATCACGGCGTGCTCACTCCCTCGTCCGGCAATGGCCTGTCAGGGAACGAAAAGATCGCCATTCAGCCCTCCCACGATCAGCAAGAGCTGATTGGAGCACAAAAGGGATACCGCTTTCTCAAGCGCTCATCCGATGTGACCGCCGCCTCTTCTTGAGATGAAGTCCCGCCGGGGTGGTCGTGGAGCAGGCCGAGCTTCGTGCGAAATCACAATGTGCCTGCAGCCAACCCCACGCTCGTAGGACAGGGTCGACCGCGAGACATTCGCTGGGCTCGACGGGTTGCGCGGAGTCGACTATTTCGCCACGGCTTTCAGATCAGGCAGGCCAAATTCTTTGGCAGTTTACATTTCGCGAAAAACTAGCGGTGGATCATCAGTGAAAAGGCTTGAACTCGCCCGACGGTGTGCTAACAAAAATTTGTCTGTACCGTCTGGCGAGGAACAGCAGCAGCCCATTCAAAGCCAACAAATTTTCAACATCCTTTTTTGAAGTTGAGAGGATGCATCAAGGTGAGCAACGCACAAATTGCTCCTGGATTTTCGCTCAACGAAGCCCGCATTGGAACGGTCGCGGGCGGAGAGTCGGGGCTTCTGGTCTGGAAGTTCGATCAACTGGTTGCAGTCCTTACTCGCATCGACGAGGAAGCCTACTCCACAAAAGGCAAATGGTTCCTTGAGACAGGCTTCGGGTTGCTAAGCGGGCAGCATAAGAATTTCGATACGGTCGAGGAAGCCCTGAGCTGGGTGGGTAGACATACCTTCTCTAGTTCCCTTGACTGATAAGCGGATTTCGGCAATCAGGCGGGGCTGCCGGCAGGGCGGAAGTCGGCGTTTCCCTTCTTGCGCGGTTTTCGACGTAATATCGACCTCATGGGCTGGACGGCACGCGCGAGATTGTGCCCCGAGGCTCGGAGCAACGGACAACACCGAAAGGCGCGGTCGGCCCTGGTACGCCAGAGCGCGTTGGGATTTTGTCGGGTGATGGACCTCAAATCACGGTCAAGGTTGAGGGGCTTTCGCTGAGGCCCGATTGGCGCCAAGCCACCGTGCAGCGACTGAGCGGTTGAAGCGGATGGACGAGACCGGGGCGGCGCTGCGCCAGCCCAGCGGCTCTTCGACCTGGGATCGTCACTTTCGCAGAGCTCCTTCCGCGAAGAGAGCGTTAACCTTGTAGGCGACTTCCGTGCGATTGGTCGCCTTCAGTTTCTTCATGATGTTTCGGATATGCACCTTCACGGTGCTTTCACGCAGATTCAGCTCATAGGCGATGACCTTGTTGGCTTTCCCGCGGCGGAGCGCTTGGGCGACCTCGGCTTGCCTTAGAGTGAATATTCTCGACAAAGGCTGCACGTCGCGGCTTTCTGACTCGATCAGATGCCGCATGGAGAGAACGCTGCTTGCCGGAACAAAGATACCTCCGGCTGCAGCAAGGTTGATTGCTTCGACACACACATCGATACCGACCGAGGTCGGAATGTAGCCTCGTGCGCCACATTCGAGTGCTGCCAATATCTGTGCAAGGTCCTCGTTGTCCGCCAGGATAACTACAGGGATCGATTTGAACTCAGACGATATGCGCCTGATCTCGTCTGCCGTGACATGATCGGTGACCTTCCGACCGCCAAGGTTGAAGAGTATGGCGACCAGCGGGGGGGCTGAGCCCTTCTTCATGCGCCATTCTTCGATCGAACCCATGGCTGCGACCGCCATGCCGAGTTCGTGGTCTACGAGGGCCGATGCGAGACATTCTCGGTCCAACGCCCTTCCATCCAGTATGAGCAGGCATTGATCATGATGAGCACTTTCGGTTCCGTTACTCGAAACCCTAGGCTGATTCAAAGAGGTAACCAGTCCGGCTGAGGAACTCATATTATCCACCCTATTGCCCACGAGCCGCCTCCAGCGGCCGACCATCCCTTGTTCTAGAATTTGGAAAAATGATCCTGCCCGTCCAGTTTTAAGGCTGGATCGCTTCACCCTGACCACACAGCCGTTCCCGCCTACCCCAGCGAAGAATGGCCAACGTCACTCTAGGGTGGTGTTATTAGCGGTCGCTAACCTAGATTAATTTTTAGTAAATTTGGGAATAAGCGGAGCCGACCAGGCCTTGAAGACGCCGCGCCGCACGTTCCCGGCCACACCGCTATGCCTGCTGCTTGAAAACTGATCGCGGAGGCATGCTGGATGCGCCGGGAGAAATCTAGCTGAGGTACTCTTTCTCAAACCCGGCCAATTTCACGAGATTCTTGCGGTTGAGAATCTCGACATGACCGGCCTTGAACGAGACAAGAGCGGCACTGCGGAGTTCCCTCAAAGTCCGGTTCACGTGAACGGGGGTCATTCCGAGGGTGTCCGCCAGTTCATTCTGAGTGAGAGGGCAGTCATACTTCCCGCGAGCGGACAGGCCAACGTTGGAGAGCCTTTCCTCCAATTCGAGCAGGAAATGGGCGGTCCGGCTCATTGCGTTGCGCCGCCCGACATTCACCAGGTGCTCGGCTAGAATGGCATTCATCCGTGCCAAGGAGTGGGCAATCTTGCTGCCGAAAGTAGCTTCGGACAAGATTCCCTCGACCAAGGCCTTCCTTGGTATCGGGTAAACAGTCGCGTCGGTTATGGATGCTAGCGAAGCGAACCGTGGTCCGTCTACGGAGCGGAAGCCGACAATGTCTCCCCAAAGGGGAGTGTCAACGATCTGCCGTTCTCCATCCGGCAGCTCGCGATAGAGCAGGGTCCAGCCTGACTTTACGATGAATATCGTATCGTTGTCGTCATCCTGGCGACATATGATGGAATCGGGTTTGTAGGCCCTTGCGGTAACAGCGAGAACATGGTCGTTGACCCACTCAGTCTTCGACCGCGTCCCCCCAACCGGACGTGGGCCTATGAATTGCGTCAATGTCTGCATTGAGACCAGCAGTTTCCCCAACTCTACCACAACCTACAATAGCTAATTCGTGAGCGCCAGATGTGAGCGGCTTCACAATGAACCGGCTATGGTTGCAACGCCCGATGGACACTTCTCCGACGGCTGTAACGCCCCAACGACTTCGAAGTTCCGTATCAGTCTCCTAAGGTGGAGAAATCGAGAGCCGATGTCTTCGGCGGGGATAGTGCGGCCTCAGGCGAGGCGTGATTTACAACCGCCTGGCTTGCGCATTCGCGTCCAAAACGCGATTTGGCCGGTTTCGGAAAGTCGCCAGTTGGAAATTTGCACGCCTGGCATCAAGAATGGCCGGGCAGGGCGGCTACTAATATATGTGCTCCCAGAAATGTGCAGCGATTCTGGGAGACATGCATCAAAACAAAGGCCTAAGCGCGTTCCCCTGAGTCCTCTTCAGCGGCTCGCTTTGGCTATCGCAGCCGTTGTCGACGAATGCATATGACGTTTCGGTCTTCAGGCGTTTCCCATGGGAGCGGCCTTGCTCAGCCATTGAGGATCGAGAGCCGTATCGCCGGGATGGATAGGGGCTTCGAAGGCATCGATCAGGGTTTTTGCCGCCCTGCCTGCAAGGTGGGATTCTGCGTACCTGGCTTGGACAGCCCGGGCGCGGTCGTAAACTTCTTTGAGTTGCCGGACCTCCTTAGCTCCCAATGTCCCACGCATAATCTGCTTGGCCATACCGTTTCTCCTCCTGTATTGGAACGCCAAGCATATCGACGTCGTTGCCTGTCAGCGCTGCCCTTCGCGCCGCGCGCGAAAACGCGAAAAGACGGGCCAACCTTGCTAACGGACTGAGATCACCGGCAAAACCAACGCGCCCGGTCTCGGCAGCCAGTCCCTAGCGACTCTTGGCGAGCATCTTTTCGCGCCCAGCGCCCAGACGGCCGATCCGAGCGAGAATAGAGTTTACATGGTTGCGAAGGCTCCGGGCATCCGCCTTGGCTAAGCTTTAATGCTTACCGCCGGGCCTGACGTACACAGGTTCCTTCTGAAGGAGTATCCGCTGCCATCCTTCTGCTGCGGGATGTCGGCTACGCCCTTTGGCTCCCTGATCCGATGTCGAGGGCGAGGCTCTGGCCACGCTGGCGGTCGACAAGCTGCGCGGCGCGCAACTGATCTTCGGCAGACGCGGCGGCGCGATCCGACGCCGGCCGTCACCATCCTGATCCCGGACGCTCCTCGCCTGCAACACGAGCCGCAGGCCGACTGCGCCCGCTACGACAGCCCGGGGAGGGCAAGCTGATGGAACGCACGCAGGTTCGGAGCCAATGGGGACGCTGAAGCTCTACGGGATGCGGGGCGCCTATGACGAGGTCATGGCGACAGGCATCAAGCGCCAGCAGGAGCCGCCGAGGATCGTCGGCGATCTGCTGTCGGCCGAGATCGCCGAGAAGCAGGCCCGCTCCATCAAATACTCACCGTCGCCAAGTTGCCGATCGCCAAGGACATCGATGAGTTCGACTTCGACGGCACGCCGGTCAACGAGGTGCTGGTCCGGGACGTACCGTCGGCGTGAAACACGACCAGACAGGATCACTGCCGGTGCCGCGCGTTGCACAGTCCGTCATCGTGCTATTGCAGCGAAGCTTCTTTCGAACCGATCCACGACATCATCGACATCCGCCATCGCCAGGCAAAGCGGCGGGCACATCCGGATGACGTTCCGGTAGGGTCCGGATCGGCTGGCGACGAGCCCGTTGCGGCGCGTTTCCTCGAAGACAGCGAGCGTTTCCTCCGGCGCCGGCTCTTTCGTCGTGCGGTTCTTGACGAGCTCGATCGCAAGCATCAGGCCGCGGCCTCTGACGTCGCCGATGATCGGATAGCGCTCCTTCAGGTCCTCGAGCCGCCCCTTGAGCGCACCACCGACGGCCCGCGCGTTTTCCTGCAGCCGCTCCTCCCGCATCACTTTGAGCACGGCCCTGCCGGCCGCGCAGGCGACAGGATTCGCTCCGTAGGTGTGGAACAGGAACTTGTCGGCCATCGTTTCGGCAACGTCGCGCTTGGCGATGACCGCGCCGAGCGGGATGCCGTTGCCCACGCCCTTCGCCACCACCACGATGTCGGGCACCACGCCATGCGATTCAAAGGACCAGAAGGCGTCGCCCGTGCGCCCGACGCCGCCCTGCACCTCGTCGACGATGCAAAGGCCGCCTGCGGCGCGCACGCGCTCGAACGCTCCGGCGATGTAGCCTTCGGGGATGGGGACGATGCCGCCATAGCCTTGCACGGGTTCGATGATCATGCCCGCCAGCCTGCCGCTCGTCGACGTCGCGATCGCCCGGTCGATCTCCTTCAGATAAGGCTCCACGCCTTCGCCGTGAATGCCGCGATACTGGTTCGGCTCGGGCACGAACGTCACGCCGCCAAGCTGTGGAACGGAGTGACGGAAGCCGGCTATCCCCGTTACCGACTGCGCGCCGAAGGTGGCGCCGTGATAGCTGGAGGCGAGCGCCAGCATGTCGATGTTGCCGGTGTGCGAACGCGCCATCAGAAGCGCGAGGTCGATCGCTTCGGCGCCGGAATTGGTGAAATGGACGACCCACTCATGACCAGCCGGCATCGTGCCTGCCAGTTCCTCGGCATATTGGGCCGGCACCGGATGGTAGAACATGGTGGTGCAGTGGGTCAGCTCGGCGACCTGTTCGCTCGCCGCCTTGACGACCTGTGGATGGGCATGGCCGACCGAGATGCAAAGGTTCATTCCAAGCAGGTCGATGTATTTCCTGTCCTGCTCATCCCACACATATTGCCCGCGGCCACGCTTGATGATCAGCGGATCCTTGTAAGGAACGAATTTGCGCTGGGAGGCGGAGTAGAAGCGGTTCCTGCGGTCGACGATACCTTGCGTCGACCAATCGACCGCGAGCGGTGAATGGGTATGAGGAGCGTTCATATCTTGGCCTCCCGGATTGGACGGGAGCAGGATAGAACATGGACGCGCGCCGAAGGCATCCGGCAAAATCATCCATCAGGATAACTGATGCAGCCGATTAGCAGCTGGCGGATCTGACGAGGGCAATGCGGTCCGCCTCATGTTGAAGCGACGGTTGAGTCCAGAGCGTAGTGGTCGGGAGGCAAATCGGGCAGGCGCTCGTTTATCGTCTGCTTCAGCACTTCGGCGGTACGTGCGGCAAAGGCCTCTGGCAGATCCCCAAGCTCGCGTTCTCGCGCAACCAGAAGGATGTTGCGGGACAGGCTGGTGAACGGCAGCGGATGGATGTCGATTTCCATGCCCTCGGCAAGGCCGTCGATGAGCAGGGTCGGCGTCAGGATGGCGAAACCCATGCCTGCCGCAACCGGCGCCATCACGACGCTGGAGCGGTCGCCCTCCATTGCCCGCGGCAATTCTATGCGCAGGCGGCTGAGATGCTGGTCGACCCGCAATCCGACCGGCGTCTCCCTGGAGAAGCGCACGAATGCGAGTTTTCTGGCGAGCTTGGCGATGTCGCCGACATCGCCGGCAAAACCTTTCGGCGTCACCAGCAGGAATTTTTCCGTCATGACCGGGTAGCGCGTCAGCCCCTCGATCTCGAACAGCTCGCCCGAGGTTACCGCAAGATCGGCGCGGCGTGCCCGAAGCAATGCGACGTGGTCGGTGGCAAGCCCGGCAAAGAGGCTGAGTTCGGGAATGCCGAAATTCTTGCGCGCCAGCACGGAAAGCGCCGGCGCCAGCGTGGTGGCGATCGACGCCAGCAGCGCCACCCTCAGCAGCGGCAGCGGCGCAGCGTTGATGCGGCGGGCGTCGGTGCGCAGCCCCTCGACTTCCGCCAGTATCGCGGTGGCCCGGCGATGCAGCGCGATCCCGGCCTTGGTCAGCTCGATGGGCCTCAGATTGCGGTCGATCAGGCTGACGCCGAGGGCGGTTTCCAGGTTCTTCAGATGCTGCGAGGCGGCGGACTGCGTCATGCCGAGCATCTGCGCGGCCTGCGTCACATGCCGCGTTTCGACGACGGCCGCGAAGACCTCGATCGATCGAAAAAGGTTGAAGTCGAAACTGCCGCTCTTCACCAGGGCTCCTTCGCGGGACCGTACATAAGTTTTGCTAATGTTGCAGAAATCCCATTGAGCGCAAGCCTGCTTGGCGGGAAAGATCGCCCCGTTTCGACGGCAAGGGTATCGCATCGGTGAAGCAAGACGCTCGGATCGTTATCATAGGCGGCGGCGTGATCGGCTTGAGTGTCGCCTATCACCTTGCCGAGCTTGGCGTTACCGATGTCGTTCTCATCGAGCGCAACCAGTTGACGAGCGGCACCTCCTGGCATGCGGCCGGGATCGTGGGGCCGCTCAGGGCAACGCTCAACCTGACGCGCCTGGCGCAATACGCGACCGAACTGTTCCCGAAGCTCGAAGCGTTGACCGGCCAAACCTCAGGCTACCGGCAAACCGGTGGAGTCTGGCTGGCGCGTCGGGAAGAGCGGATGAGCGAGCTCAAACGCATCGCGCATATGGGTGATGTCTGTGGTCTCCAGGTGGGGATCGTTGGAGCGGATGTCGTCGGCGAGCGAGTTCCAGGAATTGCGCTGGACGGGCTCGCGGGCGCGCTTTGGGTCGAGGAAGACGGGCAGGCCAATCCGGTCGATATCTGCGCGGCTTATGCCAGGCGGGCACGCGCCGCCGGGATCCGCATCCTGGAAGGAACGGCCTGCAGCGGCTTCGTGATCGAGAAAGGCCGCGTCGCCGGCGTCAAGCTCGCCTCTGGCAGGACGATCCGTTGCGAGGTTGCGGTGAACTGCGCCGGCGCCTGGGCAAGGCAGATCGGGGCCATGGCCGGCGTGCCGGTGCCGCTGCAGGCGGCCGAACATATGTATGTGGTGACAGAACCGGTGACCGGGTTGCCCAATCCTTTCCCGATCGTGCGCGACCTGGACGAGGGCATCTACGTCAAGGGCGATTCCGGCAAGCTGGTGCTTGGCGGCTTCGAGCCGAACGCCAAGGTCCTCGACGTCACCGGCCCGGCTGGCGACAGGCCCTTCCTTGAATTGCCGGAAGACTGGGACCAGTTCGAACCCTTCATGTCGGCCGGGTTGCGGCTCTTTCCCGCACTTGCCGAAACAGGCATCCGCTACTTCATGAACGGGCCGGAGAGTTTTACGCCGGACACCCAGCCGCTGATGGGCGAGTCGCCCTATCTCCGGGGCTTCTTCGTCGCCGCCGGATTCAATTCGACGGGCATGATGTCGTCTGCCGGCGCCGGCAAGGCGATGGCCGAATGGATCGTCGACGGGGAGCCGGGTCTCGATCTGTGGCCGCTCGATATCGCGCGGTTCGACCGCAGCGCCGCGTCCCGCGCCTTCGTGCAGGTGCGCATGGAGGAATCGGTCGCCGACCTCTTCCGTATGCATTGGCCCTACAAGCAGTCCAGTGCCGGACGTGGGCTGCGCCGTTCGGCGTGGCACGGCATGCTAGCCGGGGTCGGGGCAGTCTTCGGCGCGCCGACCGGCTGGGAACGACCGCTCTGGTATGCCCACAATGAAGTCGAGCGCGAGCCGCGTTACACCTTCGGCAGGCAGCACTGGTGGCCGGCGGCTGAACGCGAGGCGGTGGCCATGGCAAGCGGCGTCGGTCTGTTCGAGCTTTCCCCGTTCACGAAGCTCGATGTCACCGGGCGGGATGCGGCGAAATTGCTGCAACTGCTTGCGGCCAACAATGTCGACGTAGCGGAGGGCAGGGCGGTTTACACGCAGATGCTCAACCGTCATGGTGGGATCGAGGCCGACGTCACGGTCACGCGTTGCGGCGAGACCGCTTTCAGGATCGTCTCCGGCGCGGCCACCCGGCAGAAGGATTTCGCCTGGATTGCCAGGCATGCCAGCGATCTCGGTGTCGACGTCTCGGTGTTCGACGCCACCTCGGCCGAAGCGGTCCTCGGCGTCATGGGGCCACGCTCCCGCGAATTGCTGCAGCAACTGACCGACGCGGACTTGTCGGAAGCGGCCTTTCCCTTCTCGACCTCACGGCGCATCGACATCGGCATGGTCGATGTACGGGCCACACGGGTCAGCTTCGTCGGCGAGCTTGGCTATGAGCTCTACGCTCCCGTCGAATGCGCCGAAAGCCTGCTGTCGACCATCCGGGAAGCCGGCAGGGCGCATGAGGTGGTCTTTTGCGGCCATTATGCGCTGGACGGCTGCCGGCTGGAAAAGGGTTATCGGCACTGGGGCCATGATATCGGGCCGAAGGAGACGCCGATCGAGGCGGGACTGGGCTTTGCCGTCTCCTGGACGAAGGGCGATTTCATCGGCCGTGAAGCCCTCGAAGCGCGCAAGGCGAAGGGCTTTGGACGACGACTGCTGCATTTCGCGGTCGAAGGTGCCAATCCGCTTCTGCTGCATGACGAGCCCATCTATCGGGACGGCGAGTTCGGCGGACTGACCACCTCGGGCGGCTTCGGTTTTCGCACGGGTCTGAGCCTCTGTCTCGGTTATGTCGCGTGCGACCCGGGCGAGACCAAGCAGCAATTGGCCGCATCGAATTTCGAGATTGCGGTCGCCGGGCAGCGCTTCGGCCTGAAGCTTCTCGAAAGACCACCCTACGATCCAACCGGCGGCAGAATGCGCGGCCAACAGGAGACATTATGAGACAGCATGCCCGCGTCGTCGTGATCGGCGGCGGCGCCATGGGGGTTTCCCTTCTCTATCACCTCGCCAAGCGGGGCTGGAGCGACGTAATGCTTGTCGAGCGGCAGGAGCTGACCGCGGGCTCGACCTGGCACGCCGCCGGGCTTTGCACGCACTTCGCCCACAACGCCACGATCATGGAGATGCGCGCTCATTCCGTGCGGCTCTACCGCGAGGTGCTGACGGCCGAAACCGGCCTGCCGACCGGCTTCCATGCAAGCGGCGCCCTGCGCGTGACGCGATCGCCGGAGCGAATGGCCGAGTTCCGTCATGCGCAGGGCCTTGGCCGCTTCGTCGGCCATGACTTCAACATCCTGACGCCGGCCGAGCTGAAGAAAATATATCCGCTCTGCGAAACCGACGGCATACTGGGCGCCTTCCATGAGCCGAATGACGGGCATGTCGATCCGACATTGGCCACCAACGCGATGGCTGCGGGCGCGCGTTCGCGCGGCGCAGAAATCGTCCGGCACAATCCTGTGCTGTCGATAGAGCGCACGGCTTCGGACGAGTGGCTGGTCCGCACCGCGCAAGGCGATATCAGGGCGGAGCATGTGGTGAACGCCGCCGGCACCTGGTGCCGCGAGGTCGGCACGATGATGGGCATCGACTTGCCCGTCGTGCCGATGCTGCATCAATACGTCGTCACCGATACCGTGCCTGAAATTGCCGCGCGCATCGCGGCCGGTGAAAAGGAACTGCCGATCATCCGCGATCCGGAGGAAAGCTGGTATCTGCGGCAGGAGCGGGATGGCTACATCGTCGGGCCTTACGAGAAGGCGGCTCATCCATGGGCGATCGACGGTGTGCCGCCCGAGTTCGGAATGGAGCTGCTGCCCCCCGACCTCGACCGCGTCGAGCACATCATCGCGCTGGCGATGGAGCGCGTGCCGGCGCTCGCCAATGCCGGCATCAAGACCGTGGTCAACGGTCCGATCACCTTCACGCCGGATGCCAATCCGCTGGTAGGCCCGGCTTTCGGCCTCAGGAACGGCTGGCTTCTGACGGGGTCGAGCATGGGTGTGATGGAAGGTGGCGGAGCCGGCGCCTTCCTCGCCGACTGGATCGTCGACGGCGAGCCGCCGCGCGATGCGCTGGCCATCGATCCCCGGCGCTTCGGCAACTACGCCGACCGCGACTATCGCGTCGACAAGGCGGTGGAATGCTTCGGCCTGCAGTTCGGCGTCCACTACCCTTACGAGGAACGTGAGGCGGGGCGTCCGCGCCGCACCACGCCGGCGCTCGATATCCAATTGTCGCAAGGCGCGGTGCTGGGCGCCGCCTATGGCTGGGAGCGGCCCAACTGGTTCGCGACAGCGAGCATCGACCGCGACCCGCCGCTGACGTTCAAACGCCCGGGCTGGCTTGGCGCGGTAAAAGGGGAATGCCTTGCCGTGCGCGACAGCGCGGGCGTCATCGACCTTTCGGCGTTCTCGAAGTTCGAGGTGAGCGGGCCGGACGCCGAAGCCTTCATGGCTTCCCTGGGCGCCAACACGCCGCCGTCGCGCCTCGGCCGCCTCGGCCTCATTCACGTTCTGACCGAGAGAGGCGGTGTCGCGTCCGAGTTCACGGTCACGCGGCTCGAGCAGCACCGTTTCTACCTGACCAGCGCCGCGCTGGCTGAACGGCATGACGAGGACCTGCTTCGCGCCCGGTCGGCATCGTTTCCGGGCGTCGTCATCGAGAACATCACCGAGAGGCGGGGTGTGCTGGGCGTCATGGGGCCGAACGCGGCCGAGATCCTGCAGGCGGTCAGCGAGGTCGATTTCTCGAACGCGGCCTTCCCGTGGCTGTCGGCGCAGACGATCAGGATCGCAGGCATCAAGGTGACGGCGCTTCGGGTGTCCTACGCCGGCGAGCCGGGATGGGAACTGCATGTCCAGTTAGCGCAGTTCCGGCGGCTCTACGAGACGATCGCCATGGCGGGGGCGAAACACGGCCTGCGTCCCTTCGGCGTCTATGCCTTGAACTTCATGCGGCTGGAGAAGGGTTATCGCGGCTGGGGCGCGGACCTCACGACCGAGCGTACGCCGCTCGAGGCCGGCCTGAGCGCCTTGGTCAAGGCGGACGGACGTTCCTTCGTCGGCCGCGATGCCATGCTCGAGCGCCAGAAGGCGCATCCTTGGCGGATGGCGCTCCTGGAGATCGAGGACGATGGCGAACGGCTTCCGTTCCACGGCCACGCCGTCCTGAGCGATGGCTGGCCCGTCGGCGTCATCACCAGCGGGGGCTATGGCTTTCGCACGAGCAAGGTGCTGGCGCTCGCCTATCTCAGGCCGGGAATATCCGAACGTGCGTTCGGCGTATCGATCCTCGGCAACGAACTCGCGGCCCGAGAGCTGGAAGAAGCTCCGTACGATCCGCGAAATCTGCGGCTGCGCGGGATGGATCGCTTGCAACCCGCGACGTCGCTTTGAACCTCTGGAGAGGCACTATGGAAGATGTCGTCACACCTGGCGAGGCAGCACCCCCAGCCCGCACTCGTGGCCGCGCCGCGCGTCTCGTGCAACGCGGCGCGCAAGAACCGCGTCGTCCCTACCTCAGCCGCCGGATCGGGACGTTCAACATTCTCGACGAGGAGGGGCTGAGCCTGATCGAGGCCAATGCCGACCGCCTGCTCAAGGAGGTCGGCATGGAATTCCATGACGATTCGGAAATCCTCGATCTCTTCCGCGCCGCCGGAGCCGATGTGAAGGGAACGCGCGTCCGCTTCGAGCCCGGCATGTGCCGCAAGCTCATTCGCGCGACCGCGCCGCAACAGTTCAAGCAGCATGCCCGCAATCCGGCCAACACCGTCGTGATCGGCGGCGACAACACGGTGCTTTGCCCATCCTGGGGCCCGCCCTTCGTGCACGATCTCGACCGGGGCCGTCGCTATGCGACGCTGAACGACTTCCGCGACTTGGTGCGGATCCACCAGATGATCCCGTACCTGCACCATTCCGGAGGTGTGGTGTGCGAACCGGTCGACCTCCCGGCGAACAAGCGCCATCTGGACATGCTCTACACGCATGTGCGCTACTCGGACCGCCCTTTCATGGGAGCGTTCATCGGCTCCATGCGGGCGCAAGACGCGGTCGATATCGCCAAGATCGTCTTCGGCGAGGCGTTCGTTGCGGAGAACGCCGTGCTCTACAACGTCAGCAACACCAACGCGCCGCTGGTGCTCGACGCCAATATGTCGGGCTCGCTCAAGGTCTACGCGCGCAACAACCA
Source organism: Mesorhizobium sp. B4-1-1 (assembly GCF_006439375.1). Classification (NCBI taxonomy): domain Bacteria; kingdom Pseudomonadati; phylum Pseudomonadota; class Alphaproteobacteria; order Hyphomicrobiales; family Phyllobacteriaceae; genus Mesorhizobium; species Mesorhizobium sp. B4-1-1. The sequence goes on along the minus strand of NZ_VFTH01000003.1, from coordinate 325,553 downwards.
GCCGGTCGCCTGCACGCCATGGACGCTCGCCGGCGCGATGAGCCCCTGCACCGTCGCCGGCACGCTGGCGCAGGTGCTGGCCGAGGCGCTCGCGTGTCTTTCGCTCGTCCAGCTCATCAATCCGGGAGCACCCTGTCTGATGGGGAGCTTCGCCAGCACCATCTCCATGCAAAGCGGCGCGCCGACTTTCGGCACGCCGGAAGCGGCAAAGATGGTTCTGGCGGCGGGCCAGCTGGCGCGAAGGCTCGGGGTTCCGTTCCACACCGTCGGCACGCTCTCCGCATCCAAGCTGCCCGACGCGCAGGCGGAGCAGGAGGGGACGTGGGGTCTGCTGATGTCGCTTCTCGCCGGCGCCAACGTCATCAACCACGCGACGGGATGGCTGGAAGGAGGGCTCGTCACCGGCTTCGAGAAGACCATCATCGATGCCGATCTTTGCGGCAAGGTGATGAGCCTGTTCGAAGGCATCGATCTGTCGGTGAATGCGCAAGCTATGGAAGCCATCGAGGAAGTCGGGCCGGGGTCTCATTTCCTCGGCAGCGCCCATACGCAGTCGAATTTCCTGTCGGCCTTCTACCGCTCGACGATCAGCGACAACAATTCGTTCGAGCAGTGGAATTCCGAGGGCGGACTGGATGCCGCCCAGCGCGCCAATCGCCAGTGGAAGAAGCTTCTGAGCGACTATGCGGACCCCGGCCTCGACCCCGCGATCGATGAAGAACTGCGGGCCTTCATCGCCAGGCGCAAGGAGAGCATGCCCGACCAGGATTATTTCTGAGCGTTAAAAGCACTTTGCGCGTCAAGACCTTATGCGAGTCATCGTTTTTCCTAATGCAGAAGAATAAGGGATGGATTGCCTGCCCGTTTCGCTAACCTGATGCCAAGATCAACAAAGACATCAGGATTGGGGAATCCGTCATGAAACCTTATCTTCTCGGACTATCGGCCATAGCGCTCGCGGGCTCGATGACATCGGCTTTTTCGGCCGACGTCACGATGCCCGATCCAAACTACGCGACCGCTACCGCGGTGATGAATGTCATCAAAGCTGCTGCGGAGCAGGAATTCGGCCTGCAGATATCGACGGTCACCACCACCGCCGTGCCGGTGATCTGGGAAGCGATGGACCGCAACAAGGGTGAGGTCGACATATGGCCGGACACCTGGCTTCCCAACCAGCAGGGTCTCGTCGATAAATACGTCAAGGACAAGAAATCGGTTAAGCTGGCGGAGAACAGCTACGAAGCCCAGCAGGGCTATTGCGTCACAGAAGTCACCTACGACAAATTCGGCATCAAGAATGTTTCGGATCTGGCCAATCCCGACAACGCCAAGATCTTCGACCGTGACGGCGACGGCAAGGGCAACATTTGGATCGGAGCGCCGGGCTGGCAGTCGACCAACATCGAGAAGGTTCGCGCCCGGGACTACGGCTTTGCCGATTTCTTCAACCTGGAGGCGACCGACGAGGCGATTTCGAACGCCACGCTCGACACCGCGGCCAAGCAGGACAAGCCCTGGGTTGGATATTGCTACGGACCGCACCAAAATTTCGCCCGCTACAAGCTGAAATTCCTCGAAGAGCCGGCGTATGATGCGGCCAAGTTCGTCGTGGTCCAGGCAAACGAAGACCCGCAATGGTTCGAAAAATCCAAGATATCGTCGGCATATGCCAAGACGACCGTTCACATCGCCTACGCCTCGTCCTTGGCCGATCGCCAGCCGGACCTCGTCGCCGCGCTCGAACGCATGCAGTTCAATCCTGACGATGTGAGCAAATGGGCATACTCCATCATCGTGGACAAGAAGCCTGCCGACGAGGTGGCGAAGGATTGGATCAAGGCGAATCCCGAAACGGTTTCGAAGTGGTTCGGCCACTGAACGACAGGGCAAAACCTCCTGGTCGTGACGGCTTCGCGGTGACCATGCGCGAAGCCGTTTCGCATGGAGGTTGGGGGCGATGATGCAAGCGCATACGCCGGCCTCCTTTTCGCGCGACGCCGCGAAGGGTTCGGACGCCGCCATCGTCATGAAGGCGGTGTGGAAGGTTTTTGGCGCCCGCGAGCGCGAGGCCATCTCGGCCATCCGCAGCCAGGGGCTCGACAAGCAGCAGGTCGCCGAGCGCTTCGGCTGCGTGGTCGGTGTCGCCGGCATCGACATTTCGGTTGCCCGCGGCGAGATCTTTTGCGTGATGGGTCTTTCGGGCAGCGGAAAATCGACGCTGATCCGCCACATCAATCGCCTGCTTGAACCTTCGTCGGGCGAAATCTTCATCGATGGCGAGAACATCCTGGCGAAGACGCCGGCCGAGCTTCGGGCGTTGCGTTCGCGCAAGATCGGCATGGTGTTCCAGAGCTTCGGACTTCTGCCTCACCGCACGGTCCGCGACAATGTCGCGCTGCCGCTCGAAATCCAGGGTGCGACCAAGCAGCGTCGCTTCGACGTCGCCGAAGCGGCACTGGCGAAGGTCAATCTGTCGGGTTGGGGGGACCGCTACTGCCAGGAGCTTTCCGGCGGCATGCAGCAGCGTGTCGGACTGGCGCGCGCGCTCGCGGCCGATCCCGCGATCCTTCTGATGGACGAGCCGTTCAGCGCGCTCGATCCGCTGATCAGGCGGCAACTTCAGGACGAGTTCGTGGCGCTTTCCAAGTCGATGGGCAAAACGGTGATCTTCATCACCCACGACCTCGACGAGGCGATCCGCATCGGTGACCGGATCGCCATCATGAAGGACGGCGTGATCATTCAGACCGACACGCCGGAGGAGATGGTCACGGCGCCGAAGCACGACTATGTCGCCAGGTTTATCGCCGATATACCGCGCCTCAACGTCATCACCGCCCGGCGCATCATGCGGCCTGTCGCCGAGGCTGGCCCGCAGGAGCACAAATTGCGCAGGGTCGCCGAGCAGGATCTTCTGTCCACCCTCGTGGACATCGCCGCGGCCTCGCCGGATCCGCTGGCCGTCGAGGACGCAAAAGGCAACATTGTCGGCATCGTCGACCGACAGTCGATCCTCAACGGCTTGAGAAAGGCGGACACGGCGTGAACACGCATCTGCCCCCAAGTCCCGATGGGATGATCCAGCCTCGGGTCGGGTCGGAGGACGCGCTCGCCCGCGAATTCGCGGTCCAGGCTGCCGACTACTATGTCCGCGCGTTTGCAAGGATCAGGAACGCAACCGGAAGAGCCTGGTCGTTCAACCCGGCCGCCGCACTTTTGGGGCCCGTCTGGGCGGCTTCGCGCAACCTGCTGCTCCTGTTCTGGATAACGCTCCTGCTCCACATCGCGGCCGTCGCGCAGATCAGCATCGGCGCCTCCGGCAATCAGGGGGCCGCGGAGCAGAGTCGGGCCGAGCGTCTGACGCAACAGGCCGAGGGGCGAGCCAAGCAGGCGCAGGCCGCCAAGGATTCGGGCGCCGCCAACGCCGATGGCCTGGATAAATCGGCAAAGGCTCTTGAGCGCGCCGCGACCCAGGCCGTGGCCGCCGCGACGGCGGCGCGCGCGCAAGGTCCACGCTTCCTTGCAACAGGCCTGGCCACGCTGCTGCTGAGCGCCGCACTCAGCGGGCTGCTTGCCAACGGCATGCTTGAACGCCGTTTTACCCGATGGCGTTCGGATCGAACCATTCATCGCGGTCGCAACCACGTGCTCGCGTCATTTGCCACGCTTTTCTGCGTCGCGATTTTTGCGCTCACGGCCTATCGTTTTGCCACGGCCGCGCCCGCGCCGTGGCTGGCGGCGGCGCCATCGAACAGGGGTTGGCAGGCGGCGCTGTCGTCCGGGCTCGATACCGTGATGCACCAGATCGCGCAGTCGGGTGACACGTTCTTCAGTCTCGTCACGCGCGGCCTGTCCGGCTTCCTCGATGCCTTGGCCTATGCGCTCACCGCCATGCCGTGGCCGGTGACGATGGCGCTGATCTTGCTGCTTGCCTGGCAACTCGCCGGTCCCCGCGTCGCCATCTTCACCGGCGCGGCACTTGCCTATCTTTCACTGCTAGGTTTCTGGGAAAAAAGCCTCGACACGGTCGCGCTGCTCGGCACGGCGGCGATCCTGTGTCTGGCGATCGGCATTCCGCTCGGCATCTGGTGCGGACGCCGGCCGCGCGTCGATGCCGCCATCCGTCCGGTCCTGGATTTCATGCAGACCATGCCGGCCTTCGTTTACCTGATCCCCGTCATCGCGCTTTTCGGCATCGGCAAGCCGCCGGGCATCATTGCCACGCTGATCTTCGGCACGCCGCCCGTCGTGCGCCTGACAGCGCTTGGCCTGCAGGGCGTTCCCTCCAGTATTCGCGAGGCCGCGCAGGCCTATGGCGCGACGCGATGGTTTCTCCTCACACGGGTAGACCTGCCGCTGGCCAAGCCCTCGATCATGGCCGGCATCAACCAGACCATCCTGATGTGCCTTTCCATGGTCGTCATTGCCTCTCTGATCGGAGCCAAGGGCCTCGGCGAGGATGTGCTGAACGCGCTGCAATACGCCGCCGTGGGGCAGGGGCTTCTGGCAGGCTTTGCGATCCTGCTATGCGCGATGGTGATCGACCGCATCGTCCAGGGCAACGCGTCGCAGTCGGGCAAGTAGTTTCGACAAGACCGGGTAACGACGGGACTCTCGGAACGAAGCCAAGAACTGGCGCTCGAAGGACGATCTCGACCGGCATCCGGCGATGCCTCATCTGAAGCCGCTGTTTGATCGGCTCGATCAACTGCTGGCGAGTCCGGTTGAGATCCGGAACTTTGTGATGCTCAGCCGCATGGCTGTCGACGTTTCAGCCCATCAGCGTGCCGACAGCTCACCAATGACGACACGATGACCGATCGTTCCGAAGGCGACGCAGGCGGTGAGCCCGTTGGCGCGAAGTCTGCCGAACTCGAGTGACGGGTCGTAGATCGGTTACTGCTCCTTCTTGAACAAATCCTGGAAGATGAGCTGGCCCCAGACGCGGCCGCGTGCGTGCACCAGCGCGCCACCCTCGTTGAGCCTTCCCAGCTTGACGGGTGCGAACCCGAGCTGTCTGGCCAAGGCCGCCACGGGAGCGGTCGCTTCCTCGTCGTCGCTCGACAGAAAGACGACCCGGTGGCCGCCCTCGACGACCGGATCGGCAGCCAGGGTGGCCGCAATCAGGTGATTGAAGCCTTTCACGAACTTGGCGCCGGTGAACGACTTCGCGACGAAGGCGGAGGACGGCAGGCCGTCCAGCTCTTCAGGTACGGGAAACGCGTTCATCGCGTCGATGACCGTCTTGCCTTTCCAGCTCGGCAGGGCTTTCGCAACCTCGCCATGCTCCCCGAACGGGACCGCCAGGATGATTGTGTCGGCCTCGAGCGCTTCCCGCAGCGACTTGGCGACGACCGTGGGCCCAATTGCCCGGGCCTGCGGCGCCAACGCCTCGGGCGGCCGGCGGCTCGCGACGGTCACGTCGATGTTTTTACGGGCGAAGGCGTGGGCGAGGGCCTGGCCTACCTTACCGAATCCTACGATTGCATAGCTCATAATGCTTCTCCGATCCGTGTTGATGTTGATTCCCAGGCCTTCAAAGGCGCTGGGTTATCCGTCCCGCTGTGTGGCGACCTTCGCGGAGACGTCCCGTCGTGAACGACCGGGCCGATCGCTCAGCGCGGAAGTCGTTTCGCCATGGGCGCGCTATTCCCGCGATCAGCCGCGAATTCAGATGGCCGAAAAGCCGCCGTCGACAGACAGCTCCACCCCATTCACGAAGCTGGAATCGTCCGAAGCAAGAAACAGCGCGACCGCCGCAATTTCCTCGGGACGCCCCATCTTTCCCCGCGGGATCAGGGATTCGAACATCAGCTTCGCCTCCTCGGTGAGAACCTGGTCCTGCATCGGTGTGGCGATCGGCCCCGGGCTCAGCACGTTCACCCGGATATTCCTGCCCTTCAGTTCGTTGAGCCAAGTGCGTGCGAATGAGCGCAACGCCGCCTTGCTCGCTGCATACACGCCGTAACCAGGAAAACCTTTCACCGAGGCAACTGACCCGGTCATGAAGATCGATCCGCCATCGTTGAACAGCGGCAACGCTTTCTGAACCGCAAACAGCGTGCCGCGCGCATTCAGGCCGAAGGCCGCATCGAAGTGCTGCTCGGTGATCTCGCCCAGAGGGACGGCTTCGCCCGTGCCGGCGCTCGCGTACAGGACGTCGATCTTGCCCTTTTCCCGCTTGACCGTATCGAACAGACGGTCGAGGTCGTCGAGATTGGCCGCGTCGCCACGCACACCGGTCACGTTCCGGCCGATCAGCCTGGCGGCCTCGTCGAGCGCCTCCTGTTTCCGGCCCGTGATGAAAACGTAGGCGCCTTCTTCAACGAACCGCTTGGCGCTCGCCAATGCCATGCCGCTCGATCCACCCGTGATGACTGCAACCTTACCGTCTAACTTTCCCACCTTCCAAGCTCCATTTTTGGTCGTTCGGGGAGGCCCCGAGAACCTCAAGATGGGGCGGCCGCAGTCTGGCGTTGAGTGCGGAAGCGCGCACATCGGTGGTGCGAAATCGATCCGGTTGGTCGACCGACGCCAGCCACGACGATCGGTTGTCCGCCATTCGGAATTGGGCCGTGCTTTTCCGCTTAGGCTATGACGACCGCCCGTTCTGCTGTTAGATGCGGGCTTTGGAAGGCGCACCTCGGCGGTGCTGGATTGCACCATGATCGACTGGGATGACGTTCGCTACTTTCTCGCCGTCGCGCGCGCAGGCTCGGTGCGGGCTGCCGCCGAGCGCCTCGGAGTGAACCACTCGACCGTGCTGCGACGCGTCGCTCAGCTCGAGGGGCGGCTTGGGGCGCACATGTTCGAGAAGCTGCCTTCGGGTTATCGCCTGACGGCTGCAGGGGAGGAGGTCCTCGAGCTTGCCGACCAGATGGAAGTGTTGTCGCACCAGCTGGAGACGCGCGTCCTTGGCCGCGACCAGAGCGTGCGCGGCTTACTGCGGGTGACACTGGCGCCGCCGCTGGCGACACACCTGCTCATGCCGGACTTCTCCGATTTCGCGCGTCTGTATCCGGACATCGAGATGGAAATCTTGTCGTCCGGCGAGCTGGCAAATCTGACCAACCGAGAGGCCGACGTTGCGATCCGCGTCGTCTACGACCGCAAAACCCTGCCGCTCAATCTTCACGGCCTCAAGGGATCGGATGTATTCGGCGGTATCTACATGTCCCGCGATCGACTGGCCGCGTGGCATGCCGGCGCGCCTGATCCCATCCGATGGATCGTCATAAGCATTCATGGAATCCCGGACTGGGCCCACTCGGGTGAGGTTCGCGCCGCCGAGGTTCCGTTCAGGGTCACGGATGCCGAGGCGCAGGTCGTCGCGGTGCGGCAGGGGCTCGGGATGACGACGCTGCCGTGCTTCGTGGGAGATGCCGACCCTCTGCTGGCAAGGGTGCCGGGTACCGACCTGCACATGTACGGAACGCTCTGGCTTCTCACGCAGGGGGAGACACGCAAGACGAAGCGCGTGCGGCTCTTCACCGAGTTCGTATCCCGCAGGCTCGCCGCCTACGCGCCGCTTCTCGCGGGACTGTCCTTATCGCCGGACTGACGCGCGACAGGTAGCCGGCGACGCTTGCCGCAATCCGGCCGGAAGCCGAGCTGCGTCGAACGAGGGTGTCTACGAACGGACGAAACGTCCGGGCCGACTGACGCGGCGCTGTTAGCGGGCCTGTCGGCCAGCTCTACAGCCGAGGCCCCGCCACCATGCGCGCCACCCGCGCCATGTCGGCGCTCATTTCGCGGTCGTCGCCGAGCGGGGCGACCAGCGCCCGTACGGCTTCATAGCTGCGCCGCGGTCCTTCGCCCATGCTGTCCAGCACGCCGCGCAGCTCGACGCCGGTGGCGGCGAAGATCAGTTCCATCGCCACCAGATAGCGCAGGCGTTCTATGATAGCGGCGGTCTTGACTACCACGCGTGGCGCCATCGACGACTGGTCCTCGACGCCATCCGAGATGGCCAAGGGGCTGAGCGACATCGGATTGGCAAGGTGCCGGATCTCGGCTTCGAGCGCCGCGACCGGCTTCTGCAGTTCCGCATATCCCTGGCGGCTGCCGCCTTTGGCCGACAGGAACCGGGGCAGCTCCGCCACCGTCGGCGACATCAGCTTCATCGAGCGGTTGGCGGTGCCGACGGCGCAATGCGCCAGCGCCTGGCCGAGATTTTCCCAGGTCAGCGTGAAAGCGGTCAGGTCGAAATTGCCGTTGGAGACGACCCGCTCAGCCTCCGGCAGGATGACCGGATTGTCGCCCGAATGGCCAAGCTCGATCTCCGTCGCCAGCTTCGCCTGCTCATAGGCGTGCAGCAGGCCGCCCCACACCTGCGGCACGCAACGGAAGCTGAGCGGATCCTGCAAGCGTCGCGCGGCGTTCTCCTGCCACAGCCCACTGCCCGAAAGCTCCGTCCGCAGCCGCGTGCCGATCTCGACTTGGCCGAAGGCCGGCCGCGCTGCCAGCGCATCCTCGTCGATGGCCTTGAGGGACGAGCGGAATGCCTCGTAATTCAGCGCCACCGCCGCCAGCGACCAGTCGATCAGGCATGCGATCTCCTCGAGGGCGAGACAGGTCGTTCCGGTTGAAAGGCTGTTGGCGACGATGATGGCGTGGCCGTCCTTCTCGCGCAGGTCGAGCGGTTCGAGCCCGGCGAGCTTGAGCGCCTCGGTCGATGGCATAATCCTGCCCTGATATTCGCTCTCGCCGTCGCCGCGCAGCGCTCTGGCCAGATGACCGAGCGGCGCAAGGTCCGCGGCACCCACCGATCCCCAGCTCGGAATGACCGGATGAACGCCTGCGTTGAGCGCCGCGACCAGGCCCATGACGACGCCCTCCGACGTGCCCGTGCCGCCCGCGGCCATGCCGCAGATGCGCGCGACCATCAGCGCCCGCACCGCCTCGGTCGGCAGCGACGGCCCGGCGCCCATCGAGTGGCTGAGCGGCACGCTGTGCTGGAAGGCGATCAGGTCGGCCTGGGCGAGGGGCGTGTCGACACAGGCGCCGAGCCCGGTTGTGACGCCGTAAAGCGGTTTGCCGAGCTGGGTGAGATGCTCGATGAGGGCACGGCTTGCGCGGATGCGGCGCATGGCTTCCTCGCCGAGCACGAGCCGGGCATTGCGTCGCGCGATCTCGGCGACGTCTTCCGTGCCGAGCGGCTTGGCGTCGAGGACGATCACTCTGGCTGTCATCTGGCTATTTCCTTGGCCTTCGGGAGCAGTGGCCGAACGAATGCACGATATCCGGCATCGGAGCCGGCCATTGTCGGGAATCCGCCGTCGCGTCTGCCGTTATCTTTCTTCGATTGGCGATACGGCAGGGAAAAATCGGACGCCGATGTCACAACAGGCCGAGCCTCGCTCGCCTTGAAGTCGGCGGCGGGCAAACGGGGAACTTTTGCTCTGCTGGCGATTTTGGATATGCTGCAGATCCAATTGCCAGAAGGTCGCTGCCATGACGAAACATTTTGCAATCGCCGCGCTCACGCTTGCCGCGGCAGCCGCGATGGCCGGTCCGGTTGCCGCTGGCGAACATCGCCACCGCGTCACCGAACAGGAACGTTATATCCCGGCCAGCGACGATATCATCGAGACGCTGTTCGGCGGGCCGCGCTACTACGATCAGCAGATGACCAACACGGCGGCGGGCGCCTGCGCGTATCACCGCGTCGGACCGGACGCGAATGCGGTGAACGACATCAACGACCATTATTGCGGGAAGTAGGGTTCCCCGACGGTTCCTCCGGCGCCGGCTTTCGATAAGCCTCGGCTACCTTTGCGTTTGTGGTGGCCGCGAACCTATCGGAGTCGCTGGGTGGCTGTCCTTGACGAGATATGGCCTTCCTGCAGACGGCGGTCCAGCCGGCTCGCTGAACTAGGCCGCGGCCGCCTGCGAATAATCCATCCGTTCGAGATCGGCGATCAGGCCGGGGCCGGTCGGCTGCCAGCCGAGCTGCGCGCGCGTCCATTCACTCGAGGCCGGCATATCGAGACCGGCGAAGATGGAAAGCCATCCGAAATGGTCGGCCGCTTCTTCCTGCGAGAGCGAGACCACCGGCACGTCGAGGCCGGCGCCGATCACTTCCGCGATCTCGCGCATGGCGATGCCTTCCTCGGCGACGGCGTTGTAGCGCACGCCGGCTTGCTGCTTGTCCAGCGCCAGACGGTAAAGTTTCGCGACGTCGAGCACATGCGCCGCCGACCACCGGTTGCGGCCCTCGCCAAGATAGGCCGAGGCGCCCTTGGCGCGCGTCTGTGCGATCAGCGGGGTGATCAGGCCCTGCTTCACCCTGTCATGCACCTGCGGCAGCCGCACCACCGATACCTTGACGCCCTTCTCGGCCATCGCCGCACCGGTAAGCTCGGACAGAATACGCGGATTGGGATGGTCAGTGTTGAAGATGTCTTCTCTCGCCGGCTGTCCGTGTTCGGCGGAGCCCATGCCAACACCCGACGTGATGATGAGCAGCCGGTCCGACCCGGCGAGCGCCCCGCCCAGCGCTTCGATCACGCGCTTGTCCTTCTCGCAATTCGCGACGAAATTCGAGAAATTGTGGTCGAAGGCGGTGTGGATCACCGCATCCGACTTCGCTGCGCCGTCGCGCAGGCTGTCGAGGTCTTCGATGTCGCCGCGATGGGGCTCGGCGCCTGCGGCGACAAGCGACTGCGCGCCGGCATCGGAGCGGGTCAGGCCGAGCACTTGATGGCCCGCGGCGAGGAGCTCAGGCACGATTCTGGAACCGATGAAGCCGGTAGCGCCGGTGAGGAATACACGCATGGGAGATCTCCGCTTGTTGTTCGGAGGCCTTATTTGCGCTATAACTCATTCTGTTAAAGTAGTGACTTTATCATGGTATAATAGCCAACAGGATCGCAATGCCAGCCGAGACGGCCAACAAGCTGGGCACCTTTCTCCGGGACCGCCGCATGCGCCTCGATCCCGCCGCCTTCGGCTTCGCCACGGGGCGGCGGCGCACGCAGGGGCTGCGCCGCGAAGAAGTGGCACAGCGCGCGAATATCAGCCCGACCTGGTACACCTGGCTGGAGCAGGGGCGGGGCGGCGCGCCCTCGGCGGACGTGCTCAACCGCATCGCGACCGGGCTGATGCTGACCGAGCCCGAACGCGAGCATCTGTTCATGCTGGGTCTCGGCCGGCCGCCGGAGGTCCGCTACAGAAACATCGACAGCGTGACGCCGCGCCTGCAGCGCGTCCTTGACGCTTTGGACCCCAGCCCGGCGATCATCAAGACCGCGACATGGGACGTGGTTGCCTGGAACCGTGCCGCGGCCGCGATGCTTACCGACTATTCCAAGCTGGCGCGCGAGCAGCGCAACATCCTTCGCCTGATGTTCGGCAACTCGCGCGTGCGCGACGCGCAGGACGATTGGGAGAGTGTGGCGCGCTTCGTGGTCGGGTCGTTCAGGGCCGATGCCACGAGGGCGGGCGCAGGCGCGGAAATCACCCAACTCGTCGAAGAGCTTTGCCGGATCAGTCCGGAATTCGAGGCGCTGTGGCGCGACAACGACATCGTGCCGGCCCACGGCGAGGGCGTGAAACGCCTGCGGCATCCCGAGATCGGGCTGATCGAGCTGGAGTTCTCCGTCTTTGCGATCGATGGCCGCCCGGAACTCGGCATGATCGTCTACAATCCGGCCACGCAGGCGGATGCAGAACGTATTAGATCACTGATCGCATCTCGCGCCGCAGAATGATGGAGGCCGCTCCCCTCGGCGCCGCGGTCGAGCGGCTTATTGCCTGGCTCAACCGCCTTCACGGACCTTCGAAGCGTCAGCTTTGCCGCCGCCTGCCCGATCGCTTCGGGGGACGTCAGCGGCGCCCGGCTGCCGGATATGGTCGATGAAGGCGCGCAGCTTGGGCAGCACCTGGTGCCTTTCCGGATAATAGAGAAAGATGCCCGGCGTGGTCACCGCGAAGCGGCTAAGCAGCGCCTGCAAGCGCCCGTCGGCGATCGGCGCTTCGGCGATCGGGCCTGGCACCTGCGCCAGCCCGACACCCTGGATGGCCGCGCCGAGCAGCGACGGATAGTCATGCGCGATGAGCGGTCCCGAGACGATTGCCTCGACTGCCTTGTTGCCGTCGACAAAGGACCAGGGCGCGACCGAGCCGTTCGAGCGGCGCAGGCGCAGGCAGGCATGGTCGCGCAAATCCTCGATGCGCTCCGGCATCGCGCGCCGGCGCAAATAATCGGGACTGCCGGCGACCACCATCGGGAAGGGGGGCGTCAGCCGGACCGCGACCATGTCGGGCGCGATCAGATCGCCCATGCGGATGCCGGCATCGAATCCTTCGGCGGCGAGATCGGCCAGCTCACCGCTGGCGACGATCTCCAGCTCGATCTCGGGATAGGCCTGGCAGAAAGAGGCGATCAGAGGCTCCAGCAGCACCGGCACCACGGCCGGCGGCACCGAAAGACGCAGGAGCCCGGCCGGCCGCTGACCCATCCCGCGCGCGATCTCGCTTGCCGCGATCAGTTCCTCGAAAGCGGGCCGGGCACGCGCGAAAAAGCGCTCGCCTGCTTCCGTCAGGCCGACGCTGCGCGTGGTGCGGATGAAGAGCGCGGCGCCGATGCGCGCCTCGAGCGTTCGTATCGCCTGGCTGATCGCCGACGGAGTGACGGCGAGCTCGGCCGCCGCCTTGCGGAAATTGCGGTGCTTGGCCACACTCAAAAACACCTCGACACCATCGAGCGCGCCATGCCTGACTGTGAAGTTCTGCTTCATGACCCATCGACATTATCGCGGATAGTTGCCGGCAGAAAGCGGCCGTATTTCTTGCGTGACCTGGGAGCCTGAAAGGAAGTGGCAATGACCGATGAATTCGATCGCGTGCGCGATCACTATCGCGCGACCGGCCTGACCGATCGGTTGAAGACCGCGCTGGCGGTGTTTGGGCCTGAGCAACAGCGGCTGAAGCCCGAACAGCTGGCGACCCTCGACCAGTTCCACACCCGCGGGCTGGCCGCGACAGCGGAGCTCGCCAATCTTGCCGTCATCACCGCCGACATGTCGGTGCTCGACGTCGGGTCTGGCGTCGGCGGGCCGGCTCGCTTGCTGGAGGCGACATATGGCTGCGCGGTGACCGGTATCGATCTCAGCGAACCCTTCGTCGAGGCCGCGCGCTATCTGACAGCGCGAACCGGGCAGGCCGGCAACGTGTCGTTCGAAGCCGGCAGCGCTTTGTCGCTTCCCTTCGAGGATGGCCGCTTCGACGCCGCGCTCTTGCAGCATGTGGCGATGAACATCGCCGACCGGCCGCGGCTCTACCGCGAGATCAGGCGGGTGCTGAAGCCGGGCGGCAAATTGGCCACCTTCGATGTCGTGCTGAACGGCGGCGATCCGCTTTATCCGGTTCCATGGGCGAAGACGCCCGGCGAAAGCTTCCTGCTGGAGGCCGAAGCGACCTGCGAGGCGATTGAAGCCGCCGGCTTCGGCACGCTTGTCCGCCGTGACGACACGGCTGCCGCCAAGGCCTGGTTCGCCGAACTCCGCGCCTCCGGCCCGCCGCCTTCGCTCAATCTAGGGGTCGTCATGGGCCAGGGTTTCGCGGAACTCGCCACCAATCTCGGACGCAACCTCATGGAGGGACGGCTGGGCATCCTCACGGCGGTATTCGAGGCCGTTCCGGTCAACTGAGCAATTCCCGGAAAAGTGGTCAGCGGTCAGGCTCGGGGCTTCGCCGCAGCCTTCCGTCCGGAATTGCGAAAACCAATATTGAGGGGAGGCGAAAATGACACCAGCGATGATCTTCAACATCCATCTCGGGCTCGGCTACGTGCCGTGGCTGCTTTGCTTCGCCGCCTATATCTGGCCAAGGCTGAGGTCGATGGAGCCGATTGAGGCGCAGCGCGCCATCGCAACGCTGCACAGCTTCCGCTTCTTCGGCCTCGTCTTCCTCGTTCCGGGCGTCACCGGACCGGACTTGCCCGGTGGCTTTACCGGTTTTGCCGCCTATGGCGACTTCGCGACCGGCCTGCTCGCCATGCTGGCGCTGTTCGCGGTCGCGAGGCCCGCGATCTTCTGGCCACTCGTCGTCGCCTACAATGTCGTGGGCGTGGTCGACCTTGTCGGCGACTACTATCACGGCGTTATGCTCGACCTTCCCGGCCATGCGGGCCAGTTGGGCGCTACCTACGCGATCCCGATCCTCTACGTGCCGCTTTTGATGATCACGCATGTCGCGGCTTTCTACCTGCTGGCGCGTTCCAGGCGCCATCAGCGTGCACCGGCCTAATACATAGGCGTTGCCATATGCTTAGGCGCCGGCCATTCGCTCGTGATCTCCGGTTGCACCGGACGCTCGAGATAGGTCGACAGCACGACATAGCTGCGCGTCGAGGTGACGCCGGGCGTATCGTAGAGGCGGGCCAGCAGGCCTTCGAGCGCGCGCGTGTCCTCGGTGCGCACCTTGAGCAGCATGCAGGTGTCGCCGGCGACCGTGTGGATCTCCTCGACCTCCGGATATTTGGAGACCGCCATCAGCTCCGGCGTCTTGCCCCAGCCCCTTGTGTCGATATGCACGAAGGCCAGCAGCGGCTTCTTCACCGCCCTCGGATCGATGATCGCCGATGTGGCGCGGATGGCGCCGCTGCGCTTCAGCCGCTTGACCCGCTCATGCGCCGCCGGCGGCGACAGGCCGACGCGCTCGCCGAGATCGGCATAGCTGATGGTCGCGTCCTCGACGAGAACGCCTAATATCTTTCGGTCGATCGGGTCGAGATCACGGGCCGGATGCTTGTTCCGCTGAATGTCATCTGTTTCTGTGTCCATATGGAAATTCTCCATTGATGCGGAATTAAATTCGGCCATTATGATAATATGTCGAACAGTGATCAATCAGCAATTTTGACGGCGGCGCCGCGCGCGCCGATCCCGGCCGCCGCCTATCTGCTGACGGGCTGCATCGCCGTCATCGGCTCCAATTCGCTGGTTCTGGGACCGATCGCGCCGGCCGTTGCGGCATCGTTCGGCGCCAGCGTGCCGGCGGTTATGACGGCCGCCGCCGCCTTCGGCCTCGGCACGTCGGCCAGCGCGCTCTTCCTTGCCCGCTACATCGACCGGATCGGCGCGCGCCGCATGCTGCAGGGCGCATTGCTCTTGCTGGCCATCGCGCTGGTTGCCAGCGCGTTGGCGCCGACTGTGACGATGTTGGTGGCCGCCCAACTCGTTGCCGGCATTGCCGCCGGTATCGCCATGCCGGCGATCTATGCCAGCTCGGCCGCGATCGCGCCGCCCGGCCGCGAGAGCGGTACCATCGGGGTGGTGCTGACCGGCTGGACGCTTTCGATGGTCGCCGGTGTGTCGCTGTCGGCCGTGATTGCCGATCTCATCCATTGGCGTGCCGTCTTCGCGGCCGTCGCGCTTCTCGCGGGAGCGGCCGTTGCCGGTCTGGCGTTGAGTTCGCTGCACGACATCAGGAAAAGCGGCCCCGCGCCGTCGCCGCTCGGCGCGCTCGCCGTTCCCGGCATCCTGCCGCTGCTCATTGCTTGCGGCGCCTTCATGACCGCCTTCTACGGCGTCTACGGCTATCTCGGCGACCATCTTCATGAAGCCCTCGGCGAGCCGGTCAGCGCCAACGGCCTGGCCGCCGTCGCCTACGGTCTCGGCTTCGGCGCGGCCGCTTTGCTCGATGGCGTCATCGACCGGCTCGGCGCGCGCCGTGTCATGCCGTTCGCCTATCTGCTGGTCGCCGCCGTCTATGTCGCGATCGCCTTGGCAAGCACCGGCTTCGGCCTGCTGCTTGCGTCGATCGCCGTCTGGGGTCTCGCCAACCATTTCGGGCTGAACGTGCTGGTCATGCGCCTCACCGCGCTCGACCCGTCGCGGCGCGGCACCATCATGGGCCTGAACAGCGCGGTCACCTATCTTGCCGTCACCGTCGGCACCGCCGGCTTCGGCCCGCTCTACACGATCCTCGGCTTCGCCAACTGCGCCCTGATCGCCGCGGGACTGATGCTGGTTGCGGCGGGCGCCGCGGCGTGGCGGCCGGCTGGTCCTCGATAACAGGCCTGCCTCACTCTTCGCTTCCGGCCGGAAATCCGTTTCGCACTTTTCCTGGGATTGCTCTAAGGCTGGCTTGCGAACCGGAGTCGCAGCCGATGAAGACGAGCCTCGAGATCACTGCCGAGCCCTTGCCGCAGGACCTCGCTTTCCTGAGCGGGAGCCTCACCGCCTTCAACGATGCCGATGTCGGCGCGTCAGGTCGAAAGCCGCTGGCGGTTATCGTGCGCGACGACCATGGTGTCATCGTCGCCGGCATTTCCGGCTACACCGCCTGGGGATGGCTCTACGTGCAATGGCTGTGGGTCGACGAAAGATTGCGCGGCCGGCGCACAGCCGCCGGCATGCTCGACGCCGCCGAACGGGAAGCCATCGCACGCGGTTGTCACCGTGCCTGGATCGACACCTTCAACCCGGTCGCCGAAAAGGTCTATCGGCGTCAGGGCTACCAGCCGTTCGGCACGCTGCCTGACTTCCCCATCGGCCGCAGCCGCATCTTCCTGCAGAAGAAGCTGCCGTCCTGATCAGCCAGCCAGCTTTCCGCCGCGCATCGGTGCGGGCGCGCCGGTGGTGCTTGGAAAGCTGATCGGCAGGCCGCGCAGCACGCGCACGGCGAGGAAAGCAAAACACTCCGCCTCCACCGCGTCGCCCTTCCAGCCCAACGTCTCGGCCTGCACGACCTCGACGCCGGCGCGGCTCTCGAGCATTGCCATCATCGTCGGATTGTGGCGGCCGCCGCCGCTGACCACCAGCCGCTTCGGCCGGCGCGGCAATAGGTCGAGCGCCTTGCCGACGGCCGACACGGTGAAGGCCGTCAGTGTCGCCGCGCCATCCTCCGCGCCGAGCCCCTCGGCCATCGCCGCGGTGAAGTCGAAGCGGTCGAGCGATTTTGGATAGGGTTTGGTGAAATACGGATGCTGCAGCAGCCGGGCGAGCCGTTCCTCATCGACCTTGCCGGCAGCCGCCAGCTTGCCGTCTCGGTCCATCTCGCCGAGGCCTTTCGACTTGATGAAATCGTTGACCGGCGCATTGGCCGGGCCGGTGTCGAAGGCGGCGATATCGTCCTTGCCGTCCCACCAGGTGATGTTGCCGACACCGCCGAGATTGAGCACGGCGGTGTCGCCGCTGGCGTCCGCCTCTTTGAGCAACGCGGCATGATAGGCTGCGGCCAAAGGCGCGCCTTGCCCGCCGGCCGCGACATCGGCCGAGCGGAAATCATAGGCGACCCTGGTGCCAAGCAGCGAGGCCATCAGCTCGCCGTCGCCAAGCTGCCGCGTGCAGCCGATCCGTCCCGGCTGCGGCGCGCGATGCAGCACGGTCTGGCCGTGGAAGCCGACGATGCCGATATCGGCCATGCTCAT
This sequence comes from Mesorhizobium sp. B4-1-1, assembly GCF_006439375.1. Classification (NCBI taxonomy): domain Bacteria; kingdom Pseudomonadati; phylum Pseudomonadota; class Alphaproteobacteria; order Hyphomicrobiales; family Phyllobacteriaceae; genus Mesorhizobium; species Mesorhizobium sp. B4-1-1. The sequence continues at coordinate 308,173 of NZ_VFTH01000003.1, read as the reverse complement.
CCCCTGGCTCTCGACCAGGTCACTGACCGCAGCGGACTGCGCGCGCGTCAGCGCCTCCTCGGCTTCGCGAAAGATCGCCGGCTCCGGTCCCTCGAAATTCCAGGCGCGCGCCTGGCGCAACGTCTCTTCGAGCAAGGTGCGGATCGACTGCGGGTAGGGGGCCAGCGTGTACGTGCCGGTATCGGCGATGCGCTCGCCATCGGTCTTGATCAGCGCCACGTCGATATTGCCGTCGAGCACCGTGCCGGTCATCAGGCCGACGGCCCAGATTGGTTCCATGGTCGTTCCTCGAATCGTCCTTCATCCACGTGTCGGATGGATCAGCCCCGCAGGCAAGTCTTTCGCCGCGCCCTTCCAGGTCGCCTTTTGCGCCAAATGGCGAAAATCGAGCAGCCACGTTCTTGCCTCTTGTCGCCAAAGGGGCGAGCCTGCGGGTTCGATATCTCGAGGTACCTCAAGGAGGAAACGTCATGGCAGCCAATGTTGCGGTGATCGCGGGCGCCGGCTCCGGGCTAAGCGCCTCGCTGGCGCGGCTTCTAGCCAAGGAGGGGTTCCGCATCGTCCTTGCCGCGCGTAACGTCGACAAGTTAGCGGCGCTGGTCAAGGAAACCGGCGCGCAAGCCGTGGAAACCGACGTGTCGGACGCGGCTTCCGTCGAGCGCCTGTTCGAGGCGGCCGACAAGGAAGGCCCGCTCGAAATTGCCGTCTTCAACGCCAGCGGCCGCACGCGCGGCCCGATCGCCGAGCTCGATCCCGACGCGGTCAAGCAAGCCCTGCTCGTCGGCGCCTATGGCGGCTTCCTGGTCGGCCAGCAGGCGGTGCGCCGACTTCTTGCGCGCGGCTCCGGCTCGATCCTGTTCACCGGCGCCACGGCAAGCCTCAAGGGGTTTCCCGGTTCTGCCGGTTTCGCTATGCCGAAATTCGGCCTGCGCGGGCTGGCGCAATCGATGGCGCGCGAGCTTTCGCCGAAGAACATCCACGTCGCGCATTTCATCATCGACGGCCAGATCGAGCCGGCCGGACAGGCGCCCGAACCCGACCGTCCGGAGCGCCGCCTCTCGCCCGACGCGATCGCCGAGACCTATCTCGCCGTCCATCGCCAGCATCGCAGCGCCTGGAGCTTCGAGGTCGAGTTGAGGCCGTGGGTCGAGACGTTCTGACGGCCCATTGTACGAAACGTACAGTAACACGCCCTGGTGCGGCTCATTATTTTAGGAAGTATGCATATTTCCTGATGCCGTTTTAGCGATCTGCAATGTAAAAAAGCACAAAATAAAATATACCTTTACTTAACTTCGGCATGCATACTGCGCATTGTCAGATCTGTTGTCCGGCTCTCCTGCACGAATTGAGAATGGGCATGCCGCTTACACGTCGCACGCTGTTTGCAGCCGGAGGCGGAGGGCTGCTCGTTGCGCAGGCGCAAGCCGCGGCCACGCCGGCCCAGGCGCAAGACGCTCCAAAACCCATCGTCAGCGACAACAAGCTGCGCATCGCCATGCCGGCCTTCGCGTCCGATCCCTTCTTTCCGGCAGACGGCTCGGGGGACAAGGGCATCGACATGGACCTGGCCCGCGGGATAGCCGCGGAGCTCGGCGTCGAACCGGTGTTCGACCGATCCGCCGTGACCTTCGACGCCATGGTGCAAAAGCTGACCTTCGGTCAGGCGGACCTTGCGATCGGCAAGCTCAGCCGCACGCTTCAGCGCGGTCGCTCGATCCTCTATTCGCAGCCCTACGCCGTGCTGCACCAGGGGTTGCTCGCTAACCGCGTGAACCTGGCACGCATCGCGCAAGGCGAGTCGCCTGAGCAGATCATCCGCGATTTCTCAGGCGATCTCGGTGTCATCGAAGGCTCGTCCTTCGCCACCTATGCGGCCACCACGTTCCCGCACGCGCAAATCCGACGCTTCGCGGGCTGGAATACGGTTGTCGATGCGATCCGCAACGGCGCGATCGACCTCGCCTATCGCGACGATTTCGAGATCAAGAAGCTGATGGTCGACGATCCGTCGATGACGGTCGTCGCGCGCTCGATCACGCTGACCGACAAGGTCGATACGATCGCGGTCGGCATCAGTCCGGACAATCCGCATCTCGCGGCCTTTGTCGATCTCTATCTCGACCTGGCAAGAGGCCAGCAGGTCCTCAACACCGACGAGATCATCGCGCGCTATCGCCAGGGGAGCAAAGCCTGACAATGGCCGTCTCGGATGTAGCCGCACCCATGCCCTTCGATTGGCGCCTGGCGGCGAAGCGCATCCTGCGCTCGCCGGCGACGACGATCATCATGATCCTGGCCGGAATCCTGTGCGGCCTCTATATCCCGGCCTTCGCCCACGCGATCAGCCCCGTCGCGCAGATCTATCTGAATTTCCTCAAGATGGTCGTCCTGCCCTATCTGGTCTCGTCCGTCATCTTCTCCATCGCCGCGATGGTCCAGGACCCGAAATCGGTCCGCTACCTCGGCAAGGTGGGCATAGCCGTGCTGGTCGTGTCGTTCCTCGCCGTTCTGGTGAGCGGCACCTATTCGCTGATCCTCAAGCCCGGCCAGATCGAGAACCCGCAGTCGCGCATCGAGCTCGGCGAGTTCATCAATTCCCAAGGCAGCGTCTCCACTGATCTTGCATTCCCGTTCCAGCCGCCGTCGACCGGGGACCCGAACAGCGGTCATTCGATCTTCATGGATCTGGTGCCGAACAACGTCTTCAACGCGCTGGCCTCGGGCCAGACCATCCAGGTCCTGTTGTTCTGCCTGCTTTTCGGTCTGGCGATGGGCAAAATTCCGCAGCCCTCGTCGCTCAGCCTGTCGCAGGCGCTCAACGCGGTGTACCGGGCCTGCACGGTTCTCACCAACTGGTTCGTCTGGGGATTGCCCTTCGCCACCTTCATCCTGATCGCCGACCAGACCGCGTCGACCGGCACCAAGCCGCTGATGCTGATGGGCGGCTATCTGCTGGTGATGGGTCTTTCCTGCCTGACCTTCCTCGCCGGCGCGTTTTCAATTATCGCCGTGCGCTCGCGGCGGAGCTACTGGGCCACGATCAAGACCTGCCAGCCGCTCCTGATGGTGGCCATCACCACGCGCTCCTCGGTCGCCTCGTTGCCATGGGTCATCAACCTGTTGAGCGAGCGGCTGCGCTTCAACCTGGTGGTCGTCGAGCTGCTCGTGCCGTTGCAGGCGGCATTGCTGCGGACAGGCCCGGCGCTGGTCTACACCTCGGGCGCCCTGTTCATCGCTCAGCTCTACGGCCATCCGCTGGCGATCCCGGATCTCTTGCTTGTCGGCATCGTCTCCGCGCTTCTGGCGCTGACGACCGGCGGCATGGGCAGCCTGCTCATCCTGTCCCAGATGTCCATCGTCTGCGGCTATCTGAAGCTTCCCTTCGAGGCGGCGTTCGCCCTGTTCGTCGCGGTCGATGCGGCTGTCGATACGTTCATGACGCTGTCCAGCGTCTGCACCGTCGCGGCAAGCACGGCGATGATCGCGCCCAGCCATAGGGAGGCGACACAATCTGAGGAACCCATCGCGAACGAGTTCGAAGCCGAGCCTGCCCGATGATCGACGACAGCATCCGCCCCCGGCTAGGGATCATCGGCGGTCTGGGGCCATTGGCATCGGCGGACTTCTACTTCAAGCTGACCCGGATGACCGAAGCGCTCGGCGACAACGAGCATGTGCCTTCCGTCATCCTCAGCGTGCCGCAACTGCCTGACAGGACCGAAGCGATCCTTGGCGGTCATGACGGACCGCTGGCGCCGCTGCAGGCCGTGGTCTCGACGCTCAACGAGCTCGGCGTTGCCTGTATCGCCATGCCCTGCAACACCGCCCATCATTGGTACGACAAGCTGGCGATGAACTCGCAGGCCGAGATCATCCATATCGGCGACGCGGTGATGGCGGAAATCCGTCGCGGCCTGGATCGCGGCAAGGTCGCGAATCTCGCCACCCGGGGCACGCTGGCCTCCGGCTTCTACCAGGGCAGGGTATCGGCGGCGGGTTTCGAGCCTTGCCTTCCGCACGGCATGGAGTTCCAGGAGCGCGTCGACAGCGCCATCGGCCTCGTCAAGGCCGGCTCGATCGCGCAGGCCGCGGCCGAGACCGAGCGGGCGCTTCATCTCGCGCAACTGGCTGGCGCCGATGCAGCACTTCTCGGCTGCACCGAACTGTCGGTGGTGGCGGCCAGCCTCGGCGACACGAACGGATTGATCGTCATCGACAGCAACGCCGCCCTGGCGCGGGCCAGTCTGACGCGATTGGGCTTCGGCATTCAGGAAGCGCGAGGCCTGCCGACGGTGCTGCGACCAACAGCGCATGACCGGTTGCCCTGGCGCGCCGCGCAACGCGTCTGATGCGCGCTGCCGCCCGGTAGAAATGCCTGATTTGCGTCGGCCGAAGCCCATTTGAACGCGATTTGCCGCAGAACCCGGGAATTGAGCGCCGGCTTGCTCCGTTTGCAGTGAGATTGGTTGGTGCGTTTCTTCACCCGCAATGGCGCACATGTCATCGTGCCGCGGGGGTCGCTAGAGCAATTCCAAGGAAAGTGTGCAGCGGTTTTCCGTCCGGAATTGCGAAAACAAGAGTTACCGTAGGAGGAGCCTGTCCATGCCCAGAATAATTCCGGTGCTCGATCTCGATCGCTTGGAGCAGGGTCCGTCGGAGCATCGAACTTTTCTGTTTGACTTGCGCACAGCCGCCCGCGACGTCGGCTTCTTCTATCTCAGCGGCCACGGCATCACCCAACCGGAGATCGATGCGGTGCTGGGCGCCGCCCGCCGCTTCTTCGCCCTGCCGGAGGCCGACAAGCTCGGCATCGAAATGGTGAAGTCGCCGCAGTTCCGTGGCTATACGCGCGCCGGCGGTGAGCTGACCGGAGGCAAGGCCGACTGGCGCGAGCAGCTCGACATCGGCGTCGAGCGCACGACCATTGCGCAGGGTCCGGGAGTGCCGGCCTGGACGCGGCTGCAGGGTCCGAACCAATGGCCGGCCGCATTTCCCGATCTCAAGCCGGCGCTGCTTGCCTGGCAGGCAAAGGCGACCGAGGTGGCGATCCGGCTGCTCAAGGCTTTCGCGGCGTCGCTCGATCAGCCGGAGGACGCTTTCGATCCGATCTATCGCGGCGAACCGAACCATCGCATGAAGATCGTGCGCTATCCCGGCCGCGACGCCACCGGCGACGATCAGGGCGTCGGCGCGCACAAGGATGGCGGTTTCCTGACCCTCCTGCTGCAGGACGAGAACAAGGGCCTGCAGGTCGAATATGACGGCAGCTGGGTCGATGTCGACCCGATCCCGCGGACGCTTGTCGTCAACATCGGCGAACTGCTCGAGCTCGCCTCGAACGGCTATCTCAGGGCTACCGTGCATCGCGTCGTCACGCCGCCGGCCGGCGTCGAGCGCATTTCGGTTCCGTTCTTCTTCAGCGCCCGGCTCGACGCGACGATCCCGCTGCTCGATCTGCCCGAGGAATTGGCGGCCGAAGCGCGCGGCCCGGCTAGCGACCCTGACAATCCGCTCTTCCGCAACGTCGGGACCAATGTGCTGAAAAGCCGGCTGAGGTCGCACCCCGACGTGGCGCGGCGTCACTATTCCGATCTGTTGGAAAAAGCATCGGCCACGGGCTGAAGATTTCGCGCCGTTCGAGCGAGATTTTTTCGCAATTTCGATCTTTTTTGGAATTCCGTTCGTGGAAAATACACCGTTCAGGCCCCAAATAAGAACCATCGCTCGGTGTTTTCCTCCCATTGCGCCGGGCGATGTTCCCCTCTGAAGGTTATGACCTTCATACTTGGCCGGGCCGCTCTCGCGCCCGGCCTTTTTCTTTCCTGTGCCGGGAATAAGCCGATCAGGCGAAGCCTACGCGGATGGTTCCGTATGGCCCGAAATCCGAGACGATCTCGTCGCCATGCCGGCATTCGACCGGTCGGATGAAGGAGCCCGACAGCACGATCTGGCCGGCTTCGATGCGCATGCCGTATTGATGCAGCCGGTTGGCGAGCCAGACGATGCCTTTCGCCGGATGGTCGAGCACGCCGGCGCCGAGCCCCGTTTCCTCCACCTCGCCGTTGCACGACACGATGGCGCCGATCCAGCGCAGATCCGCCTCGCGCGGCCCGGCCGAACGGCCGCCGACGACGATGCCGGCATTGGCGGCATTGTCCGAGATCGTATCGAAGAAGGTCCTGATCTTGCCGGTCTCCTTGTTCATCCGCTCGATGCGGGTGTCGAGGATTTCAAGCGCAGGCGTGATGTGATCGGTGGCGTCGAGCACATCGTCGATCGAAATATCCGGACCGGCCAAAGGCGCCTTCATGACGAAGGCGATCTCGGCCTCGATACGCGGCTGGATGAAACGATCGGCCGGCACCGTGCCGCCGTCCGCGAAGAACATGTCGTCGAACAGGATGCCGGAATCGGGAATGTCGATGCTGAGCGCCGACTGCATCGCCTTCGAGGTCAGGCCGATCTTCCAGCCCTTGATCGTCAGTCCCGATGTGGCCTTCCGCTTCACCAGCGCCGCCTGCACGCGATAGGCGTCGTCCATCGTCGCCTGAGGAAAATCGAGGCTGAGCAGCCTGATCTGCCGGCGCTCGCGCTCGGCTTCGAACAGCCGCTGTGCGGCGTCCTCGACTTCCATCTCCGTCATCATCGGCCGGTTCCCTCGTCGACGACGCCGTTGCGAAGCAGGCCGATGCCGTCAGCCTCGACCTCGACAACATCGCCCGGCTTCAGCCAGACCGGCGGGTCGAAGCGGGCGCCGGCGCCCGTTGGCGTGCCGGTGACGATGATATCGCCCGGCACCAGCGTGGTGAAGATCGAGATGTAGTTGATGATCTTGGCGAACGAAAAGATCATGCGCCCGGTGCGGTCCTGCTGGCGCAACTCGCCGTTGACGCGGGTGGTCAGCGAAATGTCGGCGATCTGCGCCTCATCGGTGAACGGCACCAGCCAGGGACCGATCGAGCCGGTCCGGTCGAAATTCTTGCCTTGGGTGACGTTGAACTTGGCGTGACGCACCCAGTCGCGGATCGTGCCTTCGTTGCACAGCGAAAGTGCCGCGATATGGCCGAGCGCATCGGCTTCGGCGATGCGCCGCCCGCCCTTGCCGATGACGATGACGACCTCGCCCTCATAGTCGAGCTGCGGTGATTCCGGTGGCCGCACCAACGGCGCGCCATGGCCGACGAAGGAACGCGGGAAGCGGATGAACAGCGACGGGTTCGAAGGCGGCGCCTGCCCGTCCTTGTACTCCTCGTTGCGGTCCGGATAGTTGACGCCGACGCAGATGATCTTTTCAGGTGAGGGGATCGGGATTTCGTAGGCAATGTCCTTGACGCTGAAATCGGCTGGTAGACCCTCGGCCTCTTCGGCGAGTTTGCCGAGCGCGCCGGCCTCGATCACTTCGCGCAATGTCGGCCACTGACTATGACGCGCCGAGAGGTCGACGACACCCTTGTCGGTGATGGCGCCGTAGCGCGTCTTGCCGCCGGCGGTGAAGGTGGCGAGGCGTCCCGCGCTCATGCTGATGCTCCGTTAAGGTGCCACGATCGGCGAGGCCGCCAGATCGGACTTGCGCGGCTCGACACCCGTGAAAACGCTGCCTTCCTCGAACCAGCTTCGTGGCGCCGGCGCGCCCCACAGCGTCTGGCGCTGCGGGTCCTTGAGGTCCCATCTGATCGGCTCGAGATCGGGATCGACCGTCTGGTAGTCCGAGCAATAGATCTCGATGCGATGGTTATCCGGGTCGCGGATGTAGAGGAAGAAGGCGTTGGAGATGCCGTGCCGTCCAGGCCCGCGCTCGATGTTGCCGATATAGCCCGTGGTCGCCATCAGGTCGAGCAGGTCGATGATGTTGAGCGGCGTCGGCACCCAGAAGGCGACATGGTGCAGCCGCGGGCCAAGGCCGTTGGTGAAGGCGATGTCGTGCACGCCGCCCTTGCGGTGCGTCCAGGCGGCCCACAGCTTTCCGCTCTCGGCATCCTCGGTGTATTCGGTCACGCGGAAGCCGAGCTCGTTGTAGAAGGCGACCGATTCATCGACATTCGGCGAGAAGCAGTTGAAGTGGTCGATGCGCAGCGGCTTCACGCCCTTGTAAAGCGCGTATTTCTGGTGGATCGGCGGCAGCCGTTCCATCTTCGAATAGAATTCGAGCGGCATGCCGTGCGGGTCGCGGGTGCGGAAGGTGCGCGACTGGTAGGGCCGCTCGACCCACTCCACCGGCAGGCCTTTTCCCTTGAAGAAATGCTCGGCCTTGTCGAGGTCCTCTTCGGAGAAGACCTTGAAGCCGAGCTCGCGCGCTTCCGGCGCCGTCGCCTTGCGCAGCACGATGCAGTGATGGCCGCGCTCTTCCATGGCGCGCAGATAGATGGCGCCGCTGGTCTCGTCCGTCACCTGCAGGCCGAGCGTGTCTACATAGAAGGCGCGGGATTTCGCAAGGTCGGTGACGGCGAGCTCGACATGAGAGAGCCGCACGATGTTGAAGGCAGGGTAGAGATTGGGTTGGGGCAGGGCCATCATAGTCTCCGGTCAGCCGCCGAGCTTCTGGATCGAATGCGGCGCCGTGGCGAACGCAATGTTCTTGGTTTCCATGTAGAAGTCGAACGACCAGTCGCCGCCGTCGCGGCCGATGCCGGAACTCTTGACGCCGCCGAACGGCGTCGGCAGATGCCGCACATTCTCCGAATTCACCCAGATCATGCCGGCGTCGAGCGCATCGGTGAAGCGCAGCGCGCGGGTGACGTCGGAGGTCCATAGGTAGCCGGTGAGCCCATATTGCGTGTCGTTGGCGAGAGCCAGCGCATCGGCCTCGTCCTTGAACGGGATCGCCGTCAGCACCGGACCGAAGATTTCCTCCTGGGAAATGCGCATCTTGTTGGTGGCGCCGATGAACAGCGTCGGGCTGACATAGCAGCCGCCGCCCGGGCCGGCGACCTTGCCGCCGCCGGCGGCGACCACCGCGCCCTCCGATTTGCCGATCTCGATATAGGAGAGCACTTTTTCCTCATGCACCGGATGGATCAGCGGGCCTACCACCGTCTCGGGATCGAGCGGATGACCGATCCTGATGCGCTTTGCCTTCTCCGCCACCAACTCGGTGAACCTGTCGTGCACCGAAGCCTCGACCAAGAGGCGCGAGGACGAGGTGCAGCGCTCGCCGTTCAGCGAGTAGATCATGAAGACGGCGGCGTCCGCCGCGCGTTCCAGGTCGGCATCTGCAAAGACGATGACCGGGTTCTTGCCGCCGAGCTCGAAATGCACGCGCTTCAGCGTCTCGGCGCCCTGCTTCATGATCATCGAGCCGGTGCGGCTTTCGCCCACGAAGCCGATCGCCTTGATGTCGGGGTGCTCGGTCAGCGCCCGGCCTGCGTCCTCGCCGAAGCCGTTGACGAGATTCCACACGCCCTTGGGCAGGCCGGCTTCCTCCGCGATCTCGACCAGCAGCCGTGCCGTCAGCGGCGACAGCTCCGCCGGCTTGTGCACGATGGTGCAGCCGGCGGCCAGCGCCGGCGCGATCTTCCAGGTCGACAGCATGAAGGGCGTGTTCCACGGCGTGATCACGCCGACCGGGCCGATCGGCACGCGCGTCGTCAGATTGAGTTGGTTCGGCGCTCTCAGCGAGCACCCGTCACGCGCTTCCGGCGCGCGGTCGGCATAGAAGCGGAAGTTCTCGGCGCCGCGCAGTGCTGCCTTGGCCATGAATTTCAGCGACTGCCCGGTGTCCATGCATTCGACGAAGGCGATCTCTTCGGCACGCGCGACGATGGCGTCGGCTATTCTATGCAGCAGCTTCTTGCGTGCGTCGCCGGGGATCGCCGCCCAGTCCTTGAAGGCAGCCTTGGCCGCTCTTGCCGCGCCGTCGACGTCGGCGGCCTTGCCTCGTGCCACAGTGGCAATCGGCTTGAGGTCGACGGGCGAAAGCGTCTCGAAGGTCGAGCCGTCCGCGGCAGGCACCGCTTCGCCGCCGATCTGGTTGAGCACGCCGTCCTTCCGGAAGCGTTCCAGATAGGCCTCGGCCTTTCTCAGATTGTCGTCCAGTGCCGCCATGATTTCTTTCCCGTTCTAGATCACTTGCCACGCAGGCGCGGATGGATGGCGTTCTTCTTCCAGCTCAGTTCGGCGTCGATCTCGCGGATCTCCAGCGACAGCGCGAAATGCGGCGTGGCGAACAGTGACGAAAGATGATCAGTGACAGCTGCGAAGATCGCCTCGCCGGCGCTTTTCTTTTCCGCCGCGCTGCGGCCCTTGCCGATGCGGAAATTCATGTCGATGAAGCCGTTCTCCGGCAGCCGGTCGGCAATCGCGTAGGCTTCGGCGCGGAACGCGCGGACCCTGACCGCGCCCGGTTCGAACAGCCCGGTTTCGAGAATGGTTCGCGAGACCAGCGCGCAAAGCTCGTTCATGTCGATCTTCGCGTCGAGATTGGCCGAATATTCGATCGCCATATGGGGCAAGGTTTCCTCCACCTTGTAGTTAACATGTGAATTACATCTTGACGACCGAATGTCAAGCGTCGTTCTCTGCGCGGATGCAGCCTCCGGGTGGGATTGCCGCTCTCGGCAAAATCGCGGATATAGCTGCGATCCGGGCCCTAATCTTTGTTGCGAGTCGTACTGGACTGGAATTTTTCGGAGACCTGATTTTGCTACCGCCCAGCACCCGCCGCTCCTTGCCCATGGCTCTGCTTCGCGCCCGCGAAGTGATCATGGCGCATTTCCGGCCGATGCTCGCACGCCACGACATCACCGAGCAGCAATGGCGCGTGCTGCGCGTTCTCGCCGAAACCGGGCCGCTGGAAGCGACCGAACTCGCCAACCGCGCCTCGATCCTGCCGCCGAGCCTCACCCGCATCATCAAGGCGATGGAGGAGCGCGAGTTCATCTCCCGCAACAAGGTCAAGGACGATGGCCGCCGTGCGCTGCTCGCCATCAGCCCGTCCGGCGTGGCGCTGATCGAGGAACTGGCGCCCGAGCGGGTCGCCATCTACGACGCCATCGAGAAGCGCTACGGCGCCGAAGAGCACGAGCGCTTGCTGGACATGCTGGAGAGCCTGATCCAGTCGGAGTCGGTGGACGGCTGAGGAGCCTACCCTCCAAAACTCCCCACCGCGCTCGGCTGCATGAAGTTGCGCCCGACATAGAGCAGCGCCGCCTCGTCGCTGCCGTGGCGAATGTCGACGACGCGGCCGAACATCACATTGTGCGTGCCGACCTTGTTCACCGCGCCGATCTCGCAATCGAAGCTGACGATGGCGTCGAGCAGCGCCGGCATGCCGGACGGCATGGTCTGCCAGCGCGCGGCTTGATAGCGCTCGGCCATGTCGCGGATCGCGCCGGCGAATTTTGCCGCCAGATGCATATGCGACTGAGTGAGCACGTTGACGCAGAAGCGTTGGTTGGCGAGGAACATGCCGGTTTGCGCCGAACGCTCGTTCATGCAGATCAGCAGCGTCGGCGGGTCGTCGGAGACGCTGCACATGGCGGTCGCGGTGAAGCCGCCGCGCCCGGCCGGACCGTCCGTGGTGACGATGTTGACCGGCGCGCAGACCCGCGCCATGGCCTCGCGGAATTCCAGCCTCGCTACTTGTGTTGTCATGACCGCTTCCATCGCCGCCCCCCGTCAGTTGGGCTGCGCGGCAATCGGCGGCAGCCAGATATCGCCGGTCCAGCCCTTCTCGTCGTAGTCGGCCATGCATTGGTCGACCAGTTCCTCCATCTGCTTCAGCCGGCCGCCGCGCTCGGCGCCCTTCAGCACCTGCAGCCGCACCTCTTCCGGCGCGCCGGCATAGTTGAGCTCGTAGAGCGCGTGGCGGCCGCCGAATTCGGTGCCGGTCGCGTCCCACAACAGCTTCATGATCTTGATGCGCTCGACATGGCCCATGTCGTTGGAGCCGCGCACATATTGCGCGAGATAGCGGTCGATCTCGGGATTGTCGAAATCGCGCACCGAGGAGGGCAGATAGATCAGGCCAGAGGCGATCACCCGGCGCACCGTGTCGATGACGCGCGGATAGGCTTCCGACATGAACGTCCGGTAGGCGAGCGCGGCCTCGAGATTGGGCAGCACCGCGCCGTTCGCCCACGGTATCGGATTGTGCGCCATCGCATTGGAAAAGCTCCAGAACATGTGGCGCAGCGCAATCACCTCGCCGAGCGCCGCCTGGTTGCCGCGAAAGGCATCGCCGCCTGTCGCCCGAAGTGCCTTGGCGAGCAATCCGGCGAGGAAGTCGAGCTTGACGGCGAAGCGCGTGCAGCCCTGGAAGCAATAGCCATGCATGAAGCCCGACGCCGGGTGGAAGGACAGGATCTTCTGCGCATCGCGCAGCACCAGCACGTCCTCCCAGGGGATGAAGACGTTGTCGAGCACCAGGATCGCGTCGTTCTCGTCGAAGCGCGACGACAGCGGATAGTCGAAGGGATGGCCGACTGTGTTGGTCGTCTGCTCATAGGAGACGCGGCAGAACATCTTTATGCCAGGCGCATTCATCGGCACGATGAACATCACCGACAGCGATGGATCTTCCGTTACTGTCGCCGAGCTCTGCGCCAGGAAATTGTAGTGGGTGAGCGCCGACGACGTCGCCACCACCTTGGCGCCGGACACCCAAATGCCGGCGTCGTTCTCCTTGGTGATGTGCACGAACACGTCCTTCACCTGCTCGGCCGGCTTGTGGCGATCGATCGGCGGGTTGACGATGGCGTGGTTCATGAACAGGACCGCCTCCTGGGCCCGCTTGTGCCAGGCGCGCGCATTGTCCTTGAACGGGCCGTACCATTCGGCATTGGCGCCGAGCGTATTCATCAGCGCTGCCTTGTAGTCGGCGGTGCGGCCCATCCAGCCATAGGTCATGCGCGCCCAATGCGCGATCGCGCTTTGCTGCGCGGCAAGATCGGCGGGCGAGCGCGCCACGCGGAAATATTTGTGGGTGTAGCCGCCCGAGCCGGTGTCGGTCGGCGAGGTCAGCACAGGCTGCTGGTTCGGATCGTGCAGCGCGTCGTAGAGGCGGGCCAGCGAGCGCACCGAATTGCGCATCGCCGGATGGCTGGTGACATCGGCCACCCGTTCGCCATTGATGTAGACCTCGCGCCCGTCGCGCAGGCTCGCCAGATATTCGGCGCCAGTGAACGGCCGCGAATTGTCGGCCCGGAATTCTTCCGATCTCATCATGATCCTCCCTTGGATTGTTGGAGAGTAGCCGCAAGCCGCTGGATGGTTTATGGACGAAAGCGTAAAACCGATTGGACTTTTTCGGGCGTCCCATGAGCCAGACCGCCATCCCGGAATTCTTCGTCTACGGCGAGCCGGCGCGGGCGCTCGATGTCGGCTTCCTGCATGTCGAGACCGTGCAGGCCCGCGCTTCCATGCATCGCGGCCAGGTTCTGGCGCACAAACATCCGCAAATGGCGCAGATCACCTTCTGGACGAGCGGGCAGGGCGTCTATCGGATCGAGGACAAGACCTGGAGTTTTTCGGCACAGACGGTCAGCTTCATGCCGAGCGGCGTGGTGCATGGCTTCGACATCGAGCCGGGCACCGACGCCATCGTCGTCTCGGTCGCGGACGCTGCGCTCGCGGCCATCGCCGAGCACTCGGCCCTGCAACTTGATCAGCCCGTCTTCGTGACCGGGCGAGGTGACGCTGCGCTGTGGGAGCGGCTTGCCGACACCATCAAAATGATCCAGGCCGAATATGTCGAGGCTCAAGCCGGCGCGGAAAAGATCCTGCCGCCGCTGATCGCGGTGGCATTGTCGCACATCGCCCGTCTCGACGCCCAGTCGCATGCAGTGACTGTGCCGGCCGCGGTGGCGCTGGGCGGCCGGCTCAGGCGGCTGATCGACCGGCATTTTCGCGATGACTGGCCGGTCGAGCGCTATGTCGGGGAACTCGGCACCACGCGCCATCTGCTCGACAAGGCGGCGCGTCAGGTGCTGGGCTCGGGCGTGCGTCAGGCGATCGGCGAAAGACGCCTGGTCGAGGCCAAGCGCCTGCTGCTCTTCACCATCCGAACGGTCGAGTACATCGCCTACGAAACCGGCTTCAACGATCCCGCCTATTTCTCGCGCTTCTTTCGGCAGGCGGTTGGAATGGCGCCTGCGGCGTGGCGGAAAGAGCGGCTGGCAGTAGGCAGTAGGCAGTAGGCAGTAGGCAGTAGGCAGTAGGGCCTTCTTCTTACCCCTATTGCCTACTGCCTAATCCCTAGGCCGCGGCAGCGGCCAACCCCGCATCCAGCCCCTCGGCAATCTTCGCCACGTCGGCGGCGGTTATGATCAGCGGCGGCGACAGGATGATGTTGTTGCCGGAGACGCGCAGCATGACGCCGGCCTCGTAGGCGCCGTCCGCGACGGCGGCCATCGTCTTCTTGTCGACCGGCTTCTTGGCGGCGCGGTCCGAGACAAGCTCGAGGGCCGCCATCAGGCCCTGATAGCGGACATCGCCGACCAGTTGGTGCTTCGCCTTCAGTGCTTCCAGCGCCTTGCCGAGCTCGACGCCGCGCGCGGCGGCATTTTCGTTGACGGCCAGCCGCTTCGTCTCGGCCAGAGCCGCCAGACCGGCCGCGCAGCCGACCGGATGACCGGAATAGGTATAGCCATGGCCGATCGCGCCGAAGCTCGTCTTGTCGGCCTCGAACACGTCGGCGACCTTGGCGCCGATCAATGTCGCGCCGAGCGGGAAATAGCCCGATGTGATCGCCTTGGCGATGGTCATGAAATCCGGTTTCGTGCTGGAGAGCCGCGAGCCTGACCAGGCGCCGGTGCGGCCGAAGCCCGTCACCACCTCGTCGGCGATCAACAGGATGTCGTGGCGGTCGCAGATAGCCCGCACCATCGGCATGAAGCTCTCATGCGAGACTATCACGCCGCCGGCGCCGAGCACCGGCTCCATGATGAAGGCGGCGATCGTGTCCGCGCCCTGGAAGGCGATCTCGTCCTCGATCGCCCGAGCGCAGAGTTTCGCAAGCTTTGCCGGGTCGGTCTCGTCGAACGGGTTGCGGTATGTCCACGGCGCCGGCGTGTGGAAGACGCCGGGCAGCAGCGGCTCGTAGTTGCGGCGGAAATTGGCATTGCCGTTGACCGAGGCGCCGCCGAAATGCGTGCCGTGATAGCCCTTCTTCAGCGCCAGGAATTTCGTGCGGTCGCCCTGGCCGCGGATCTTCCAATACTGCCTGGCGAGCCTTAGCGCCGTCTCGACCGAGTCCGAACCGCCCGAGGTGAAGAAGGCGCGCGCCATGCCCTCCGGCGCGAACCACTGGGTCAGCTCGTAAGCGAGTTCGATCGATGGCCCGGTCGAGGTGCCGCGAAAGCCTGAGTAATAGGGGAGCGCGTCGAGCTGTCCCGTCATCGCTTTCTTGATCGGATCGCAGCTGTAGCCGAGGTTGACGTTCCAGAGGCCGCCGACGGCGTCGAGCACCGTGCGGCCTTCGGCATCGGTCACCAAAACGCCTTCGCCCTTCATGATGATCTTCGGCGGGCTCGCCCGCATTTCGGCCGGATGCGCCATCGGATGCCAGATCGGCTTGGCGTTGTTTTCGGTGAGGAAGTTGATGTCACGCATCGGGAGGAACTCCGGTTTTGCAATCAGGAGAGCGTCAGGCCGAAATGGCTGAGCGCCTCGGCATAGCTTTGCGCCGGTCGGGCGACGTCGAAATGAACGGTCGGCATGCCGGCGGCAATCGCACCGTCGACATTGCGCTTCTGGTCGTCGACGAAGACGCAGGCCGCAAGCGGCAACCGCAGTGCCTCGCCGACCATCGCATAGGCGCGGGCATCGGGCTTGAGGATTTTCGTATAGGTCGCATCGACGATCGTCGCGAAAAGCGAAAGCAGCGGCAGGCGCTGGCGAAAATCAGCGCCATAGAACAGGTCGAGCTCGTTCGACAGGATGGCGAGGCGGATACCGGCGGCATGCGCCATGCGGATGGCTTGGTCGGCCTCCGGCCGCACCACTTTTTCCGGCTCCGCTCCGCGCGCCCGCTGCACGAAGGTCTGCATGTCCTGCCAGTCTTCTCCGACCAATTGGCCGACTTCGCGCGTACGCGTTTTCCAGTAGTCGCGTTCGCTGATCTCGTCAGCCTGCATCGAGCGCCACAGCGCATCGGAAACCGGGTCGAACGGTCCGCGCCAACCGAGCGTGCCGGGCTTGAGCCCGAGCGCCTGCTCGGTCAGCGCATGCGTCTCGAACAAAGTGCGGGTGACCACGCCGCCGAAGTCTAACACCAGCGCTTGCGGCTTCACCTGGCTCATGCCGCGCGCCTGCCGGTCACGCCGGGCGGAACGATGCCTTCCGCCACCCACCGGTCGAAGATTTCCAGCGCCTTGGCGCTGAAGGCGGCGTCGTTGATATGCCCGACGATCTCATGCAGCTCGGCATTGTCCGGCACGCGCGCCCTCATCTCTTCGACAAAGGCCGACAGCGCTTCCGGCTCGTAGAGCGGCTCGCCTTCCTGGTCCCATTGCTGGATGCCGCCGGCGGGCAGGATGAAGGCGGTCGGACCGGTCGCCGCGGCGAGCTTGTCGCCGATGGCGCGCGCGATCTCCCGGCGTGTCGCGCCGTCGGAGGTGACCGAGGCAAGCAGGCGGTTATGCGCGTGGTACGGCCGCTCCGTGAAGCGCGACGGCACCGCCTGCCAGGTCGGGAAATCGACCATGTCGATGGCGCCGGGCGCGACGATCTGCGGGATGCCTTGCCGTCCGGCATTCTCCAGCCGGTCGGTGCCCGAATTCACGACCGAGCCGGTAAGCTGGTTGGCAAGCTCCTGCAGGCTGAAATCGAGCACCGCGACGAAGCCCTTCTGCGCGGCGATCGACTCCAGCGCCCGCCCGCCCATGCCGGTGGTGTGGAAGACGATGACCTCATAGCCGCGCTTTTCCAGCTCAGGCTTCAGCGTCACCATATATTGCAGGCAGCTTTTGCCCAGCGAGCTCATGCCGACCTTCGGCCGCGACATATCGGGTTTGACCACGGCCCGCGCGGCGCCGACCACGGCGCCACTGGCCTGCGACAGCACCGCCTTGCAGGCGCTGTTGAGCCCGTAGAGGCCGCCGGCCCATAGGATCATCATCAGGTCGGTGGCGATGCGCTCCGGCGGCACGAGGTGCGAATAGGCGATCGTCGAGACGACGAATTTCGGCACGCCGAGCGGCAGCGCCAGTGCCACGTCGAGCGCAAGGTCGGTGCCCATCGAGCCGCCCAGCGCGATGAAGCCGTCTATCTCGCCCCTCTCGTGCAGCGAGCGCGCAAGCCGCGAGGCGCCAAGCGCCATCAGCGTCATCGCGGTATTCTCGTCGCCGCTGGCGATGATTGCCTCGACGGTGGTGTCCGCCGCGCGCGCCACCGCATGCTTGTCATGCTCTGGCTTGTAGGGCGGGTCGCCAAGCACGCTGACGTCCATCATCACGGCAACGCCGCCGACGGCCTCGATGCGCTCGCGCATGAACAGAAGCTCGTCGGCCTTGGTGTCGCCGGTGCCGATAACCAGGATTCGGCGTTTCTCCTCCACGTCATTCTCCCTGCCAGTCTCGTTGGTTGTTAGGCCCGCTTCTGGCCGGCCAGCCGGCCGAACAGCCGCTCGCCGATCTCGCGACCCGCGGCGGTCACGCTGACGCCAAGCCGCTCGATGTCGGCCTTTTGGGTGCGCACTCTCGGCGCTGCCACCGCGATGGCGCCGATGGCGTAGCCGTCGATGCCGAGAACCGGGGCGGCGACGCTCATCACGCCCTCCTCGAAACCCTGCGCGCCGATGGAATGGCCGCGCGCGCGAGCGGCGGCGACTTGTTCGGCCAAAGTGTTTGCATCGCCGATGGTGAAGGGCGTGAAAGCCGGCATCGGTCCGGCAAGGATGGCCTCGCGGATGCGCTGCTCGGTGAAAGCCAGGAATGCGATGCCGGACGCCGTCGCATGCATCGGCAGCACGTCGCCGCGTTGCACGCTGACACGATTGGCCTTGGCCGATTCGATGACCTGGACGGTGATCAGGCCGCGCTTCGAATATTCCGAGAGATGCACCGTCTCGCCGGTCTCGGCGGCCAGCATCTCGACCACCGGCACGGCCATGCGCAGGAACGGAAACTGCGCCTCGCGCATCAGCGCCAGCCGCGTCAGGCCGGCTCCGAGCCGGTAGAGGCGCGTCGCCTCGTCCTGCTCGACCAGCCCTTGCGCAATGAGCGAAACCAGCAGCCGGCGCGTCGTCGCCTTGTCGAAGCCAGCCCCCCTGGCAAGGTCGGCAAGCGCCGCCTCGGGCGCGCCGCCGCCCAGCACCTCCAGCAGCGAAATGGCTTTGGCCACCGTGCTCATCGCGTGTCCGATCCTCCGTCAGATACTTAACGTGCGAATTAACTTGACAGCAAGTCGATTCCTTTGCAAGTCTAATATCGAAATGCCGTTGCAAATAATGAAATGCACATTGGCCCTTTCAGAAGGCCCTCGGCATCTCAGGGACACTTGGTTTCCGCGGCGCGGAATGGAGGGAAAAATGACCACAGTTGAAGCCGGAGAAGTGAACCGGCTGAGGAAGAACAGCCTTGGCGTCGGCGCCATCACCTTCATGGTGATTTCGGCCGCCGCACCGCTCACGGCTGTTGCCGGCGGCACGCCGCTCGGCATGCTGATGGGCAACGGCGCGGGCTTTGCCGGCACCTATCTGATCGTGACGCTGTTGCTGCTCCTGTTTGCGGTTGGCTATGTCGCCATGTCGCGCCACATCGGCAATGCCGGCGCTTTCTACGCCTATGCCGCGCGTGGGCTGGGCGGCCTGGCCGGCGGCGCCGTCGCGCTCATCGCGATCCTCTCCTACAACGCCATGCAGATCGGCGTCATGGGCCTGCTGGGCGCGGCCACCGCCGGCCTGTTCGCCGGCTGGGGCATCAATCTGCCCTGGTGGGTGTGGAGCTTCATTGCCATCGCCATCGTCGCCGTGCTCGGCTACCGGCAGGTCGACCTGTCGGCCAAGATCCTGACGGTGCTGGTGCTTGCCGAATACGTCGTCGTGCTGATCCTCGACCTCACCATCCTCAAGACCGGCGGCGACAGCGGCCTGTCGGCGGCGCCTTTCAGCTGGAGCCAGATCGCCAGCGGTGCGCCGGCCATCGCCGTCCTGTTCTGCTTTGCCGCCTTCATCGGCTTCGAGGCGACCACGATCTATGCTGAGGAGGCGCGCGACCCGAAGGTCACCATTCCGCGCGCGACCTATTTCTCCGTCATCCTGATCGGCCTGTTCTACATGATCACCGCCTGGCTGATGGCGGTCGGCGCCGGCGTCGACAAGCTGTTGCCGTCGCTGCAGGCTTTGCAGGATCCGACCACCTTCCTGTTCGGCCTCTCCGACCGCTACGCCGGAACGCTGCTCACCCACGCCATGAGCATCCTCTTTGTCTCCAGCCTGTTCGCCGGCGTGCTGGCCTTCCACAACGCGGTCGCCCGCTACATCTACGTCGCCGGCCGCGAAAAGCTCCTGCCGCAGTCGATCGGCGTGACGCATTCGGCGCATCAGAGCCCGCATGTCGCCTCGGTGATCCAGACCGTGCTCGCGGCCGTCGTTATCGGGCTGTTCGCGGTGCTCGGCCTCGACCCGGTGCTGGCGCTGTTTTCGTGGCTCACCAACGTCGCCACGCTCGGCGTCATCGTCATGATGGCGGTGGCCTCGCTCGCCGTCGTGATGTACTTTCGCGCCAACCCGTCCAATCAGGAGAACGGGCTGAAGACCACGATCCTGCCGGCGCTGACCTTCATCGCCTTTGCCATCATCATCTACCTGATTGTCATCAATTTCGGTAGCCTGTCGGGCGCCGGCGGCTTCCTCGGCGTGTTCCTGCCGGCGCTGGTGCTGATCGCGGCCGTGGTCGGCCTGTTGCTGGCAGGCGCTTTGCGGGGCCGGGACCCGGCTGCCTTCGAACGGCTCGGCCAGCCGCTCGGCGATTGATGGGCAGGTGACTGATGGACAAGGGGCGGCGTCCGCGCCGCCCCGTCTTAACGGAGCGGGAGCAGCGGCAATGAGCTTTACCGATGGTATCACGGTCGAGGCGCTGGAAGCCGACCCCTATCCGATCTACGCCGAGCTCAGGCGCAACGCGCCGGTCGCTTTCGTGCCGGCGGTCAATCTCTGGTTCGTCACCCGCTGGAAGGACGTCGAGACCGTCGCCAAGTCGCCCGACATCTTCTCGGCGGTTGTCGGCACCTCGCCGGTCGAGCGCTCTTTCGGCAAGCCGACCATCCTGACCACCGAAGGTGAGACGCATAAGCAACTGCGCCAGGGCGTCGATCCGAAATACCGGCCCCGCACCGTCGCCTCCTATGCCGGCGATCTCGTGCGCGCGATCGCCGAACCCTATCTCGACAGAATTGCCGCGCACGGCTCGGCCGAGCTGATGGCCGACTATTTCGAGCCGGTGTCGACGCTGAGCCTGGCGCGCTCGCTCGGGCTTGCCGACGTCGATATGCCGACCTTGCGGCGCTGGTTCTATGGCCTTGCCCAGGGCGCCATCAATTTCGAGAACGATCCGAAGCGGCAGGAAACCGCCGACGCGATCAGCGCCGAGGTCGGCGCCGCCGTCCGGCCGACGTTGGAACGCCTGGCCGGCGAGCCGGACGACTCGGCGCTCTCGCATATGCTGCATGACGGCATGCCTGACGGCTCGACCCGCTCGATCGATTTCCTGATGCCGACCATCAAGGTCATCTTGCTCGGAGGCATGCAGGAGCCTGGCCACGGCGCCGGCTCTATCCTCGTCGGTCTGCTGACGAACCCTGAGCAGTTGCGGCAGGTGCTCGACGATCCTGAAACCTTCGTGCCCAGAGCAGTGGACGAGGGCCTGCGCTGGGTGGCGCCGATCGGCACGCAGACGCGTGAAACGACCCGTGCCGTGGAGATCGGCGGGGCGACGATTCCCGCCGGAGCTCCCGTTGCGGCGCTCGTCTCCTCGGCCAGCCGCGACGAAAGTCGCTTCACCGATCCCGACAGCTTCGATATCCATCGCAACGAGGGCAACCACGCTGCCTTCGGCTTCGGCCATCATTTCTGCTCGGGCCGCTTCTTCGCGCGCGAGCAGATGTGCCTTGCGCTAAGGTTGCTGCTGGAGCGTTTTCCGGATCTCAGGCTGGTGCCGGGCAAAGAGCCGATGTTCCGCGGCTGGGAGTTCCGCGCGCCGGCGACACTTCATGTAGAATTTGGAGCAAATTGAGAATGATCAGCCAGGACACTATCGACACGCTGCGCAAGACGGAGGTCGGCGCGCGGCGTCTGTTCATCGATGGCGCCCATGCGGATGCAGAGAGCGGCGCAAGCCTGCAGGTGATTTCGCCGATCGACGGCCGCCCCTTCGCAAGCATTGCCGACGGTGCCGCCGCCGATGTCGACCGCGCCGTCGCTTCGGCGCGCAAGGCGTTTGCCAAGGGCTCCTGGTCACGCGCGGCGCCGGCGTTTCGCAAGAAGGTGCTGACGAAATTCGCCGAGCTGGTCGAAAAGCACGCGCTGGAGCTGGCCGTGCTCGGCGTGCGTGACAATGGCACCGAGATCGGCATGGCCTACAAGGCCGAGCCGCTGTCGGCCGCCGGAACCATCCGCTACTATGCCGAAGCGATCGACAAGGTCTATGGCGAGATCGCGCCGACCGCCGACAATGTGCTGGGTCTGATCCACAAGGAGCCGCTCGGCGTCGTCGGCGTCATCGTGCCGTGGAACTTCCCGCTGATGATCGGCGCCTGGAAGATCGCGCCGGCCTTGGCCGCCGGCAACGCCATCGTCGTCAAGCCGCCGGAGATCGCCTCGCTGACCTTGCTGCGCCTGGCAGAGCTTGCCGCCGAGGCCGGCTTGCCCGAGGGCGTCTTCAACGTCGTCACCGGCCGCGGCTCGGTCGCCGGCGAGGCGCTCGGCCTGCATATGGATGTCGACGCCATCGCCTTCACCGGCTCCGGACCTGTCGGCCGCCGCCTGCTCGAATATTCCGCGCGCTCGAACCTCAAGCGCGTTTTCCTCGAGCTTGGCGGCAAGTCGCCCAACATCGTCTTTGCCGATGCGCCGGACCTGAAGCAGGCGGCGATCGTCTCGGCCAACGGCATCTTCCGCAATTCCGGACAGGTCTGCGTCGCCGGTTCGCGCCTGCTGGTCCAGGCCTCGGTCTACGACCGCTTCATGGACGAGCTTCTCAAGGCGACCACGAAGCTGAAGGTCGGCGATCCGCTCGATCTCGGCTCCGATGTCGGCGCGGTGTCGAGCGCCGAGCAACTGACCAAGAATCTCGGCTTCGTCGCGAAGGCTTCGGAGGAGGGCGCCCGTCTCGTCACCGGCGGCGAACGCATCCTGGCGGAAACCGGCGGCAGCTATATGGCGCCGACGATCTTCGAGAACGTGACCGAGAAGATGCAGCTCGCCCGCGAGGAAGTGTTCGGGCCGGTGCTCGCCGTCACGCGCTTCGAGACCGAGGAAGAAGCGGTACGCCTCGCCAACGCGACCGTCTATGGTCTTGCGTCGGCGGTGTGGACCTCGAACCTGTCGACCGCGCACCGCATGGTGCGCGCCATCAATGCCGGCGTCGTCCATGTCAACACCTATGGCGGCGCCGACATCACCGTGCCGCTCGGCGGCTTCAAGCAGTCCGGCTTCGGTCGCGACAAGTCGCTCCACGCCATTGAGAAATACACCGACCTCAAGACGGCGTGGGTAGCGCTCTGAGCGGAGTGCCTGAGAACGTACCCATGCTGAGCGCGCATGAACCTCGACTATCCACTTGGCAAGCGGTGCCGCGTCGGGCCAAACTGGTCAATCTGCATGCCTGCCTCAAGGAGACTTCGAAATGACCGCCAATGTTTTTTCCGGCTGCATGCCGGCGTTGATGACGCCCTGCACCGATGACCGCCTTCCAGACTTCGACGCGCTGGTGCGCAAGGGGCGCGAGCTGATCGCCGCCGGCATGTCGGCGGTCGTCTATTGCGGCTCCATGGGCGACTGGCCGCTCTTGACCGACGCGCAGCGCATGGAAGGCGTCGAGCGCCTGGTCAAGGCGGGCGTTCCGGTGATCGTCGGCACAGGCGCGGTCAACACCGCCAGCGCCGTGGCGCATGCCGCCCATGCGCAAAAGGTCGGCGCGCGGGGCCTGATGGTGATCCCGCGCGTTCTGTCGCGCGGGCCGTCGGTGACGGCGCAGCGTCACCACTTCAAGGCGATCCTTGCCGCCGCCCCCGACCTGCCGGCCGTCATCTACAACAGCCCCTATTACGGCTTTGCCACGCGCGCCGATCTCTTCTTCGCGTTGCGCGCCGAGCATTCGAACCTTGTCGGCTTCAAGGAGTTCGGCGGGCCGTCGGATCTGCGCTACGCGGCGGAAAACATCACCAGCCGGGACGATGAGGTTGCGCTGATGATCGGCGTCGACACCGCCGTCTTCCACGGTTTCGTCAATTGCGGCGCGTCCGGCGCCATCACCGGCATCGGCAATGTCCTGCCCAAGGAAGTGCTGCATCTCGTCGGCCTCAGCCAGGCGGCAGCCAAGGGCGATGCCGAAGCGCGCCGGCTGGCGCAGGAACTGGACGCGGCGTTGGCCGTGCTGTCCTCTTTCGACGAGGGACCGGACCTCGTGCTCTATTTCAAGCACATGATGGTGCTGAAGGGTGGCCCCGAATACAGCCTGCACTTCAACGAGACGGATGCGCTGAGCGACAGCCAGCGCGGCTATGCCGAACAGCAGCTCAAGCTGTTCGACACCTGGTACGCGCAGTGGTCGAGGCAGCCCGTCATGGCAAGATACGCGGCCTGAGCAGACATCTCGGCCGGACCTGCCGGCCGGGATGAACAGGCCCGCGCTTGTCGCCGGCCTGTTCGTCCATTCAGCTCAGGCCGCCTTGACCTTCAGCTCTTCCGCACCGCGCACCATCCTGGTCACCCCGGCGAAGTCGAGCTTGCCGGAGCCGAGCACCGGCACTTTCGGCACGACGCGCACTTCGGCCGGCACCATCAGGTCCATGGCGCCGTTTGCCTTGGCGAAGGCAAGGAAGTCCGCGCGGGTGGCACCCGCAGCTTCCGTGATCAGGATCAGCTTCTCGCCCTTGCGCGCGTCCGGCACCGTGGCGACGGCCGACAGCGAGCCTTTCCACAGATCGCCGGCCAGCGCTTCGATCGCGGCAAGAGACACCATTTCGCCGGCGATCTTGGCGAAGCGCTTGGCGCGGCCGCGGATCGAGATGAAGCCCGCATCGTCGACGGTGACGACGTCGCCGGTGTCATGCCAGCCGTCGGCCAGCGGTTCGATCACGCCTGGGTTCTCGGCGCGCAGATAGCCGGCCATGACGTTCGGACCGCGCACGAACAGCCGGCCGCCCTCATCGACGCCGGGCACCGGCTCGAGGCGATGTTCCATGCCGGGCATGATTTTGCCGACGCTGCCCGACTTGTTGTACATCGGCGTGTTGATGGCGATCACCGGCGCGGTTTCTGTCACGCCGTAGCCTTCCAGGATGCGCAGGCCGAACTTCTCCATATAGGTCGTGCGCGTGGCGGCCTTGACCGGCTCGGCGCCGGCGAAGCAGTAGCGCACCGAACGGAAGTCGTAAGGATGCGCCGTGCGGGCATAACCGGCGAGGAACGTATCGGTGCCGAAGATGATCGTCGCGTTCGAGGCATAGATCAGCTCCGGCACGATGCGGTAGTGCAGCGGCGAGGGGTAGAAATAGACCGGCACGCCGGAGATCAGCGGCAGCACCGTGCCCGCCGTCATGCCGAAGGAGTGGAAGATCGGCAGCACGTTGAACACCTTGTCGCCCGAATGGAAGTCGATGCGCGCGGCGGCCTGGGCGGCGTTGGCAAGGATGTTGCGATGGGTGAGCACCACGCCCTTGGGGGTGCCTTCGGAGCCCGAGGTGAACAGGATCGCCGCCGGATCGTCCGCCTTGCGCGCCACCCGCGGCGTCGCCTTGCGCAACAGGCCGAGCAGTTTGTCCTTGAGACCGATCGTGGCCCGCAGATCGTCGAGCCAGACGATGTCGACCGAGCGGCCGATCTCCTCGACCATCGGCCCGAGCTTTGCCTGTTCGACGAAGGCGCGGGAGGTGAGCACGGTGCGCACCTCGGCCGCCTTGCAGGCCGACAGGATGTTCGCGGCGCCCGCGGTGAAGTTGATCATCGCCGGAACCTTGCCGGCCGACATGACGCCGAGAAGTGCCGCGCAGGCGCCGTTGGCGTTGGGCAGCATGATGCCCAGCGTCTGCTGTCCGGCATAGAGATGCTCGAACTTCTCGCCGAGCACGGCGGCGGCGGTGAGCAGCTTGCCATAACTCAGCGAACCGGTGACCGGATCCTGCACGGCGAGCTCTTTCATGCCGCGCTCGTTGGCCGTCTCGATGATCTTCTCCAGAACGGTCTTGTCGATGTCCTGGGTGCGGAAGACCAGGTCCGACATCACCTGGTAGAGCGCGGAGCCCGCCGCGGCGCGCCGCTGGCGGCCCTTCAATTCCTGCGGGACTTCGAGCTTCACCGGCTCCAGGATGGTCACCTTGACCTTCGGGAACAGGCGGCGGCGCACATGTTGCGAGGAGAGCCGCGAGAAGTAGCTCTTCTCCAGCCCCTCGATGCGCACCGGCACCACCATCGAGCCGGTCTTGTCGGCGACCATGGCGGCGCCGTCATAGACCTTCATCAGGCCGCCGGTGACGGTGATGCGTCCCTCGGGGAAGATGACCAGCGGATCGCCGCCCTGCACGATCTTGATCAGCGTGCGGGTCGACATCGGCTTCGCCGGATTGAGCGGCAGTGCGCGGGCGAGCTTCATGAACGGCTTCATCCACCAGGCCTGGGCGATCGTGTAGTCGATGGCGAAGACCGGCTCCTCGTCGGTCAGCGTCAGCGCGAGCGGGCCGTCGAGGAAGCTGACATGGTTGAGCGCCAGGATCGGCGCCTTGCCGGCGGCCTTTAGGTTGTCCAGTCCTTCGACCTCCAGGCGCAGGAAGGCGCGGAACAGGATCGAGACGAAATCCCGGAAGGGATTGGTCGGCAGGTATTTCAGCATCAGCCAGGCGGCGACGGCGTTGGCCACGACGAGGCCGAACAGGATGCCCGCGATGGAGACGCCGGCGGCCTGGATGGCCGCGACGAGGATGCCGCCGACGGTCATGAAGCCGGCATTGACGATGCTGACCGCCGCGACGACGCGGGCGCGGCGCGCCTCGGGCGACCAGGCCTGCACGGCGGCGAAGGTCGGCACCACCAGGAAGGCGGCGGCAATCGCCATGCCGGCGAGGTCGATGGCGACGCGGATGGTGTTGGGGCCGGCGAAGAAGGCCGAAAGGCTAGCAGCTGTCGGCGAAGGCCGCATGCTGCCGATGGTCCATGCGAGATGCAGGCCGAACAGCGCCAGCAGCGCCGTGCCGACCGGCGCCGGCAACAGCACCATGCGCCCTTGCGACATCCAGGCGGCGATCGCCGAGCCGACGGCGATCGAGACGGCGAACACGGCGAGATAGGCGGTGACGGCGATCTCGTTGCCGCCGAGCGAATCCTTGATCAGCGCCGGCAGGATCGAAAGCACGATCGCGCCGACCAGCCAGAACCACGAGGTCATCAGGCCGGCGCGCCAGATGCGCGTGTCGGTGCGCAATTCGGCGACCTGCCGCCAGGTCGAGCGCAAGATGTTCTTGTCGATGACGAGGTTGGGCGCCGCCGAACCGGTGGCGGGTATGTAGCGGCTGACCAGCCAGCAGCCAACGGCCAAAGCCATCATGATCGGCCCGAACACCGCGACCCCGATGCCGTCGGCGGAAACGACGCCGCCGGCGATGGTGCCGCCGAGGATTGCGGCGAAGGTCGCCGATTCGATCCAGGCATTGGCTTTGGGCAGTTCCTTGCGCTCCAGGTGATCCGGCAGGATGCCGTACTTGATCGGCCCGAACAGCGCCGAGATGATGCCGAACATCAAGAGTGCCGTCATCAGCACCGGGATCGAGGACAGCGCGATGCCGACGACGGCGACGGCGGCCGCGGCGATCTCGGTGAATTTCAGTCGGCGCGCGATCAGCGCCTTGTCGAAGCGGTCGGCGATCTCGCCGCCAAGCGCGGAAAGCAGCAGGAAGGGCGCCATGAACACGGCGCCGGCCAGCGTCACCAGCGACGCGGCCTGATCCTTCGCCAGCGTGAAGAGAATGAGGAACACCAGCGTGTTCTTCAGGAAATTGTCGTTGAAGGCCGAGAGGAATTGCGTCCAGAAGAGAGGCGCGAAGCGCCGCGACATCATCAGATGGGTGTTCATGGCAATTTCCATTGGGCAAGTCCGGCTGGCAATCCGATTGGACTGAGCGGAAATTTGCGCGGTTTGAGCCTTGTTTATCGGGAAGCGGTTAAACTTCGTTATTGCGGTTCAATCCAATCCATTTGTTTCTTGTTCTTGGCGGCTGGAATCTGTCGTCCATGATCGGTCTCGAGGCCTTCCAGGCACTTGACTGTTTGCGGGCTTGGCTGTCGGCGAGCATCGATAGGGTCCCTTTCGTTTCAGCGTTAAGCCGGATCGACGCCGGTCTGCTTCGGGCCGGATATATCGCTTTGAACGTTGTTCACGGATGCACCATAGCATATCGTGAACCGCGTTCAAGAAAAAAATGAACGATGTTCACAACGGAACGCGTAGCTTAAAAATGCCTCAGAGCAGAGGTCCATGGGCTTTGAGCGCTGGTGGGGCGCCTCAGGCCTCGCCGGTCAGCCGCGCCGAGATCAGCCTGGCTGCCCTGACCGCCGCCTCGCCTTGTCCGGTCGCTATCGCATCGTCGACGCGCGAGACAGGCGAGGCGACGGCCAGCGTGCCGATCGGCTGGCCGTCGGCGCCGAGAATGGCCGCGCCAATGCTGTGCACGCCTTCCTCATAGCCTTGGGCGCTGCGCGAATAGCCGCGTGAAGCGGCAAGCGCGATGGCTTTCACCAGGTCGTCCGGCTGCGTCATCGTGAACGAGGTGAAGGCCTGCAGCGGCTTTCCCAAATAGGCGCCGACCGCTTCCAGGCGTGAGGCGGCAAGGAACGCGATGCCCGAGGCGGTGCCGTGCAGCGGCAGCACCTGGCCGACATCGACATTGACGCGATTGGCCTTGGCCGATAGCTCGACATGCAGCGTAAGCAGCGCGCCGGCGCTGAACTCGGACAGATGCACCGTCTCGCCGGTTTCGAGCGACAGCTCGCGGATGACCGGCGCGGCCAGCCGCACGAAAGGGAAATGCGCGTCGCGGATGCGCGCCAGCCGCGACAGGCCGGCGCCCAACCGGTAGCGGCGGCTGCGCGGCTCCTGCTCGATCAGCCGGTGCGCGGCAAGCGCTATCAGAAGCCGCCTGACGGTGGCCTTGTCGAGGCCGGCGCGGCGCGCGAGGTCGGAGAGGCCGATCTCCGGTTCGTGCAGCGTGAACAGCTCCAGCAGCGACACCGCCTTGCCCACCGTGCTCATCGCGCATTCTCCAGATACTTCGCATGTGAATTAACTTGACAGGCGCTCTTCCTGCCTTCAGTGTGTCTATAACATACAAAACGCTGGTTCAAATAGTGAACCGATTGGGAACGGCTACGCGCCCCCGAATTTGGCGCGCCAGGGAGAGTTCAGCGCCGTGACGGCCGCCAGCAAGACCGCTTTGCAATCAGCAACGATCGAAGACCTGCTCGACCGCGAGCAGGCGCGGTTCCTCGACACGCATCCGCGCTCGGCGGCGGCCTGGGAAGAGGGCAAGGCGCATTTCCTCTATGGCGGGCCGTCGCACTGGATGCGCCGCTGGGCCGGCGGCTTCCCGGTCTATGCCGCTTCGGCTCGTGGCGCGCATATCCGCGACATCGACGGGCATGACTATATCGACTTCGCGCTTGGCGACACCGGCGGCATGTGCGGCCATGCGCCCGAAGCGGTGACGCGCGCGGCAATCCACCAATTGCAGAACGGCACGACGATGATGCTGCCCACCGAGGACAGCCTCTGGGTCGGCGCCGAGCTCACACGCCGTTTCGGCCTGCCTTACTGGACGCTGACAACCTCTGCCACCGACGCCAATCGCGGCGCCATCCGCATCGCGCGCATGATCACTGGGCGCCCGAAAGTGCTGGTCTTCTCCGGCTGCTATCATGGCGGCGTCGAGGAGGCGCATGTCGAGATCCGCGACGGCAAGATCGGCATGCGCAACATGATCCACCCGAACGGCGTCGATCATTCGGCCGTCTCCAGGGTGGTCGAGTTCAATGACGTCGCGGCGCTGGAAGAAGCACTGTCGCATGGTGACGTCGCCTGCGTCCTGACCGAGCCGCTGATGACCAATTTCGGCATGATCCCGGTCGCCGAGGGTTTTCACACGGCGCTGCGCGAGATCACGCGCCGCACCGGCACGGTGCTGATCATCGACGAGACGCACACCATCTCCAGCGGGCCTGGCGGCTACACCGCGCTGCACGGGCTGGAGCCGGACATGCTGGTGGCCGGCAAGGCGATCGCCGGCGGCATTCCGGCCGGCATCTTCGGCGTCTCGCGGGAGATTGCCGAGCGGCTGTGGAAGATCGTGCCGATGGTCAATCCGCGCGTGCGCCAGTCGGCGCATCTCGGCATCGGCGGCACGCTGGCCGGCAACGCGCTCACCGTCGCCACTATGCGCGCGGTGCTGGAAGAAGTGCTCACGCCGGCCAATTTCGAGCGGATGATCGCCAACGCCACGCGCCTTGCCGAAGCCGCGAGGAAAATCATCGCCGGGAACAAATTGCCCTGGCACGTGACGCAGACCGGCGCCCGCGCCGAGATCATGTTCACGCCGACCCCGCCGCGCAGCGGCGCCGACGTTATCGCCGGCCGGCGCGGCGACCTCGAGACGCTGCTGCATGCCTTCTACATGAACGAAGGCATACTGGTGACGCCCTTCCACACCATGTTCCTGATGTGCCCGGCGACGTCGCCGGCCGATATCGACCGCCATACGGAGGTCTTCGGCCGTTTCGTCGATCTCGTCCGTGGCGCGGGCGTCGTCTGAACGATGGCGACCCCGTTCGATCTCACGGGCAGGGTGGCGCTGGTGACCGGCGGCGGGCGCGGCATCGGTGCCGCCATCGTCACGCGCTTTGCCGAGGCCGGCGCCTCGGTGGTCATTGCCAATCGAACGCTCGATGTCGCCGAGGCACTTGCCGCGGAGCTCTCCGCACGCGGCCTGTCCGCACGCGCCGTTGCGCTTCCCGGGCTCGACCGCGCCGCGGTTCACACACTTGTCGGCAATGTCGCGCGCGAGGCCGGCCGGCTCGACATCGTCGTCCACAATGTCGGCGGCTGCCCCTGGGCCTCGGTCGAGGAGCTCGATGAGGACAAGCTGGAAGAGGCGCTGGCTATCAACCTGAAAGCCTGTTTCTGGCTGGCGCAGGCGGCGGCGCCCGCAATGCGCGCCAACCGTTTCGGCCGCATCCTGGTCACCTCGTCGGTTTCGGCGCGCGTTGCCATGGCCGGCGGCGCGCACTATTCGGCCGCCAAGGCCGGCGTCAACGCCTTCATCCGTGGCGCCGCCTTCGAATTCGCGCGCGACGGCATCACCGTCAACGGCGTCGAGCCGGGCTTTATCGCCAAGCCCGGCCGCGGCACGATGAGCAAGCCGGAGGTAGCGAACCGCCTAGGCCAATTCATTCCCATGGGCCGTCTCGGCGAGGCGGACGACATCGCCTACGCCATGCTCTACCTCGCTTCGAGCCAAGCGAAATACACCACGGGCCAGACCATCGTCGTCGACGGCGGCTCGACCCTGCCGGAGACAGGCTACGCTGTCGAGCGGCACTGGGGGCTGGCATGAGCCGGCGCCTCGAAGGCCGCACGGCCCTGGTTACCGGTGCCGCCACCGGCATGGGCCGCGCCACCGCCGAGCTGTTCGGGCGAGAGGGCGCCAGGGTCGTCGCCTTCGGGCATGGCGGCGAGGTGCTGGAGGAGGCGGCCAAGGCCAGCGGCGGCATCGCCGTGCGCGGCGACATCACCGATGCCAACGATATCGTCCAGGCCATCGATGCCTGCGACGGACGTCTCGACATCGTCGTCAACGCCGCCGGCGTCATGATCCTCGACGAGCCTGAGACGCTGAGCGACGAGACCTGGACCAAGAGCTTTGCCGTCAACGTCACCGGCTCGATGATGGTCTGCCGCGCGGCGCTGCCGCTGCTCAAGGCGCGCGGCGGCGCGATCGTCAACATCGCCTCGGTCGGCGCCTTCAACGCCAGCGGCCAGAACGCCGCCTATTCGGCGAGCAAGGCAGCACTCGTCTCCTACACCCGCTCGCTCGCGTTCGCGCATGGTGTCGACGGCATCCGCGCCAACGCGGTGGCGCCCGGCTGGGTACGCACGCCGATGAGCGTCTACGAGATGAAGGTCGCAGCAAGCGCCAACGGCTCGACTCCCGACGAGGAGTTCAAGGCGCTGACCAACCGCATCGCCCTGCGCCGCGTCGCCGAGCCGCAAGAGATCGCCTCCTGCTGCCTGTTCCTTGCGTCGGACGAAGCGTCCTTCGTCACCGGCGCGGTGCTGGTCGCGGATGGCGGCGGCCGCGCCCCGACACAGAACAGGGCGGTGTGACGTGAATTGAAACTTGCCCGCTCGCCAGCATGAGGGTGCGGCCAGCGGGAGAGGAGGAGAGAGAATGCCCGACAGAAGCGCCGACCTGGTTTTCACCAATGGCCGCATCTACACGCTCGACCGCAAGCGGCCCTGGGCCTCGGCCGTCGCCGTCAAGGGCGGCCGTATCGTCGCGGTCGGCGAGGCCGCCGACGTTGCCGCGCTGAAGGGCTCTGCCACTCGCGTCGTCGATCTCAAGGGCGCGATGATGATGCCTGGCATCGTCGACGTACACGCGCATCTTATGATGGGCGGCCAGGCCGAACTTTTCGAACTGCGCTTCCCGCCGACGGGGAGCTTCGAGACGCTGATAGCGCGCGTCGGCGAGGCCGCGGCCAAGGCGCCGGCAGGCTCCTGGATCATCGGCGGACAATGGGGCAGCGATCTGTTGCCGAAGCTCAACCGGCTGGAGGCGCTGGTGGCGCTCGACCGGGTGAGCCAGGGCCGGCCGGTGATGCTGCGCGACGACACCTATCACAACCGCTGGGTCAATTCGCAGGCGCTTGGCTTGGCCGGCCTTTCCGCGTCGTCGCCCGATCCGGAGAAGGGCTCCATCGGCCGCGATCCGGCCACCGGCGCGCTGACCGGCATGATGATCGAATCCGCCGCCGGCATCGTCGAGCGCACCATCGCGCAATCCGGCCACTACACCGAGGAAATGGACCGCGCCGCGATGGCACGCTCGATCGCGACGCTCAACTCCTACGGCGTCACCGCATTCCTCGACGCCGCCGCCATGCAGCCGATCCTCGCGGCGCTGAAAGGCCTCGACGATCGCGGCGAGCTGACCGCCTGGTCGGTGTCGGCCATGCCGGCCGTCGAGCCCTCCTTCATGTTCGGCATTGCCGGCGACGAGCTGATCGCGCTGCGCGAGCAATATCGCGGCGTTCACGCGAAGCCGGATTTCGTCAAGATATTCCTCGACGGTGTGCCGGGTGCGCGCACCGCCGCCTTCCACGAGCCCTACACCAAGGACGCAGTGCTGGGCTGCTGTTTCCGCGGCTCGACCATCGTCACCGTGCCGGAGCTGATCCGCTGGATCGGCAAATGCGAGAAACTCGGGCTTGGGGTAAAGATCCACTGCGCCGGCGATGCCGCGGTCAGCCAGGCGTTGGACGCGATCGATGTCGCGCGCTCCTTCAATGGGCCGACCAAGCTGAAGCACCACATCGCGCATGCGAGCTACATCGCGCCGGACGATATCGCCCGCTTCGCCGAGCTCGGCGTCGTCGCCGATCTCTCGCCTTTCCTGTGGTATCCGACGAGCTTCCTCGAAGGCCACAAGCAGACCATGGGCGAGGCGCGCGCGCTGCGCTTCTGGCCGAACAAGGACCTGCTTGCCGCCGGCGCGCTGCTGGCCGGCGGTTCCGACTGGCCGGTGATGCCCAACCCCGATCCGTGGGACGGCATCGAAGGCCTGGTGACGCGCCGCAACCCGAGCGGCGAGTTTCCGGGCGCGTCGCTTTGGCCGGAGCAGGCGATCGACGTGGCCACGGCGCTCGAGATCTTCACCATCAATTCGGCCCGCGCCATCGGTCTCGCCGAGACCGTCGGCTCGATCGAGATCGGCAAATCGGCCGATCTCATCGTGCTCGACCGCAACGTGCTGGAGACGCCGGCCGAGGACCTCGCCGACACAAAAGTGCTGACGACCTGGTTCGAGGGGAGGGTGGTCTATGAGCGCGCCTGATCCCTCAAGCGACGCGAGGATACCGGTGACAATCCTCACCGGCTTCCTCGGCAGCGGCAAGACGACGGTGCTCAACCGCCTGCTGCGTCAGCCCTCGCTTGCCGGCGCCGCCGTCATCGTCAACGAGTTCGGCGCCGTCGGGCTCGACCATATGCTGATCGAGGCCAGCGAGGAGCAGTTCACGCTGCTCGACAATGGCTGCGTCTGCTGCACCGTGCGCGGCGATCTCGTCGCCACGCTGAAGGAGCTCGACCGCAGGAGCCGGGCCGGCGAAACGCCACCGCTCAGCCAAGTGATCATCGAGACCACCGGTCTTGCCGACCCGGCGCCGATCCTGCACACGCTGATGGCCGAAGCTGAGCTCACGGCTCGCTTTCGCATCGGCGGTGTCGTCACCACCGTCGATGCGGCGAATGGCACGGCGACGCTTCAGCGTCACCCGGAGGCCGCCAAGCAGGTCGCCGTCGCCGACCGGCTGCTGATCACCAAGACCGATCTCGTCTCGAACGAGGCACTCGGTGGCTTGCAGCACCGGCTGGAGCATTTGGCACCGGCCGTCGAGCAAACCGTTGCCCGCAACGGCGAAGTCGAACTCGATCTGCTGAAGAGCCTGCCCGCCGATGCTGCGGCGGATGTGAACCGCATCGCCGCGCGGCTCGAAGCGGCTGATCACCACGACCATGAATGCGGACCTGATTGCCACCATGGCCACGATCATCATCGCGACACACACCACGGCATCCGGTCCTTCAGCTTCATCATCGACAAGCCGGTCGAGTGGGGCGCCTTCGCCCGTTGGCTCGATTACGTCGCGGCGCTGAAGGGCGAGAATCTGCTGCGCTTCAAGGGCATCGTGCGCACCACGGACGAGCCGGAGCAGCCATTGGTGCTCCACGGCGTGCAGCACGTCTTTCATCCGCCGGTGCGGCTCGACCGCTGGCCGTCGGCGGACCGCCGCACCCGGTTGGTGTTCATCGTCCGCGACATCGAGCGCGAGACCATCGCCCGCACGCTGGTGAAATTCGCCGCCATCGATGCCGCCAGCATTGCCGCGTCGGCGCTGGCTGCCGCCTGAAAACAAATAACGCATGACAAAAATGGGAGACTGAAACATGCATTGGAAATCGAGACTGCTCGCAGCGGCATTTGCCGGCATCGGCCTTGCCACCATGGCCGGCACGGCTTCCGCCGCCGGCCCAACCTGCAAGGATGGCGCCATCAAGGTCGGCGCCGTGTCGACCGTCACCGGCCCGGCCGATTTCTCCGAAGTGCCGAAGGCGACCCAGGCCGCCTTCGATGCGGTCAATGCCGCCGGCGGCATCAATGGCTGCAAGATCGACTACACCATCGCCGACGACAAGGCGGATCCGGCGGTCGCCGCGCAAGCCGCGCGCGACCTGATCGACAACAAGGAGGCGGTAGCGCTGGTCGGCTCGGCCAGCCTGCTCGACTGTGCCGTTAACTCCGCCACCTACAGCCGCAAGAAGATACTCTCGGTGCAGGGTCTCGGCGTCGACGCCGCCTGCTTCTCCTCGCCCAACGTCGCACCCGTTAATGTCGGCCCTTACACGCTGTCGACGGCCATGGCCTACTACGCCACCAACGAATTGAAGACGAAGAAGCTCTGCGCCTTCTTCATCATCATCGGCGGCACCCAGGAGGCCTACAAGAAGGCGATCGAGACCTGGGAACAGATCAGCGGCCAGAAGATCCACCTGATCGATCTGACGCTGCCCTTCCAGGGCGATCTCACGCCTTACGTCATCAAGGCGCGCGACGCCGGCTGCGACGCCGTGTTGACCAACCAGGTCGAGCCGCAGGTGGTGCAGCTGATCAAGACGGTGGATGCACAGAAGATCACCGGCATCAACTGGCTCTTCCTGGCGCCCGGCTACACCGAGCAGGTTGCCAAGGCGCTGGCCGACACCAAGCAGCCGATCTATGTCGGCACCGAGTGGGAGCCCTACACCGAGAAGAACTCGGCCGCCAACGCGCAATGGATTGCCGACATGCAGAAGGCGAACCGGCCGCTCACCGCCTTCTCGCAGGGCGGCTACCTCGCCGCCGAGCTGTTCCTCAAGGTGGTCGCCTCGATCGACGGCGAGGTGACGCGCGAAAGCGTGGCCAAGGCGCTGCACGACATGCAGCCGCTCACCAACTCGCTCGCCGGCTCGCCTTACGTGTTCGGCAAGGCCAAGACGCATTCGCCGATGCAGGCCACCAAGGTGATGAAGCTCGAGGCCGGCGCCTGGAAGGTCGAGACCCCGGACTGGATCGTGCTGCCGCAGGCCAAGTGATGGCCGCTTGAACCGGACGGCGCGGCTGGCCGCGCCGTCCTCCGGATCGGGATACGAGATGAACGCATTGCTCACATCCGCCGTGGCGGGACTGACGGCCGGGGGCACCTATGCCTTGCTCGGCGTCTGCGCCGTCTTCACCTACCGGCTCGTCGCCGTGGTGAATTTCACCGGGGCCGCCATCGGCACCGCGGGCACTTTCGTGCTGATCGCGCTCTTCGAGGCCGGGTTCCCGATCTGGCCCTCGGTGCTGGCGGGGATCGCGGCGGGCACGGCGACCGGCGTCGCAATCGGCTACATCATGACGCGGTGGTTCGGCGAAGCGAGTGCTTCGACCAAGGCGGCCGTGACGGTGGCGTTGCTCGTCGGCCTGATCGCCATAGGTCTGCGCCTGACAGGCGGCCAGCATCCGCATAACATGCCCGAGTTGTTCCCAGGCTCGGCCTTCCGCCTCGCCGGCGTAGAGGTGACCATCGCCTCGGTGCTCACCATCGGGCTCGCGGTGCTGTTCACCATCCTTTCCGACCTCTTCCTCAACCGGACTAAAATCGGCCTCAATCTGCGCGCGTTGGCCGACCGGCCGATGGCGGCGGAACTGCTCGGCGTGCGGGTGCAGATCCTGTCGCTGCTGGTATGGGGCATGACGGGCGCCTTCACCACTTTCGCGCTGATGATCATCGCGCCGCAGCGCTCGCCGAACTTCATGACGCTTAGCCTGCTTGTCGTGCCGGCGCTTGCCGCGGCGCTCATCGGCGTCTTCCGCAGCTTCTGGTGGACGCTGGCCGGCGGCATTGCGCTCGGCATCGTCGAAGGGCTGGCAAGCTCAATCGACAGCATCAGCCAGTATCGCAGCGCCATTCCCTTCCTGGTGGTGCTTGCCGTTCTTCTCTGGTCGCAGCGGGAGGCCCGCTGGGATGAAGCGCGCTAGCTTGAGAGCCTCGTTGATCGTCATCGTCGTGGCGCTTATCGCCGGCGGCGTCGCCTATGCCGGCCTGCTGCCCTCCTATTGGGTGTTTCTCGCAACCTCGGTGCTGATCACTGGCGTCGCGCTGCAGAGCCTCGGTCTCGTCGCCGGCCGCACCGGCATGATCGCGCTCTGCCAGATGTCTTTCGCCGGTGTCGGCGCCTGGACGGTCGGCTATCTCAACCTCGCCGAGGCGCCTGGCGGCCTAGCGGCGTGGATCCTGATCGGCGGCCTTGCGGCCGTCCCGTTCGGCGTTGCCATCGGCCTGCCGGCGCTGCGGCTGCGCGGCATCAACCTCGCCATCGTCACGCTCTCCTTCGCCACCGCCTTCGACACCATCCTGGCCACCATGACCTATCCCGGCCAGACCGACTTCCTGCAGGTACCGCGGCCGGAACTGTTCGACAGCGACGAGGGCTATTTCGTCTTCGTGCTGCTCTTCTATGTGGCGATCGCGGTTTCGCTCGAATTCATCAGCCGCTCGCGGCTCGGCGCGTCCTGGCTGGCGGTGCGTCACTCGGAGCGCGCCGCCGCCGCGCATGGCGTCAGCATCGCCACCGCCAAGCTCTCGGCCTTCGCGCTCAGCGCCTTCGTCGCCGGCATTTCCGGCGGTCTGCTCGCTGGCTATCTCGGCACGCTGGTCGCCGAGAATTTCAGCATGATGCAGTCGCTCTCGCTCTACGCGGTGTCGGTGATGGCCGGCGCGCATTTCGCCGAGGGTGCGATCATCGGCGGCCTGCTCGTCGTCATGTTCCCGGAAATCCTGCGCCGGCTCGACTGGCCGCAGGACATCGGCAATGTGCTGTTTGCCATCGGCGCAACCCAGGCGCTGTCGACCGGCGAGACGATGAGCGAGACCTTCCGGCGCCAGTTCCGCAAACTGCTGCCGGCGCGCGCGCCGAAAGCCGCCGCCGTGTCTGCCTCGGAATTGCCGTCCACAATCGAGCGCGCCGCCGGACCCGTCCTCACCATCGAGGGATTGACGGTTCGCTATGGCAGCGTGGTCGCGCTGAACAATGTCAGCCTGAGCGTTGCCGCCGGTACGGTTGCCGGCTTGATCGGCCCCAATGGCGCCGGCAAATCGACCTTCATTGATGCCGTCGCCGGCTTCCTGTCGTCCTATGGGGGGAGCGTGCGGCTGGGCGGCAAGCCGCTCGAAGACGTGCCGGCGCATCTGCGCGCCCGCGAGGGCGTGCGCCGCACCTGGCAGACCAACCGCATCGCGCCGGAGCTGACCGTCGGCGGCTACCTGGCGCTGGCGGCCAAGGGTCTGTCAGCGAGCGAGACCAAGGCCGTGCTCGACTGGCTCGACTGTCCGCACCCCGACACGCTGGTCGCCTCGGTCGATGCCGGCACAAGGCGGCTGCTCGACGTCGCGGGCGTCGTCGCTGCCCGCCCGGCCGTCGTGCTGCTCGACGAACCGGCTGCCGGCCAGTCGCATCAGGAGACGCTGCGGCTCGGACAGCGCATCGCCGAGATCCCGAAGCTGTTCGGATCGGCGGTGCTTCTGGTCGAGCACGACATGGACCTGGTTCGGGCCGTATGCTCGGAGGTCACCGTGCTCGACTTCGGCCAGGTCATCGCCTCCGGGCCACCGGCCAAGGTGCTCGGCGAACGCGCGGTGAAGAAGGCCTATCTCGGCATCGAGGAAGAGGGCGTGGCGGCATGAGCAGGCTCGTCGTTTCCAACCTGTCGATCAACCGCGCCGAATTGCCGGTCATCACGTCGGTCGATCTCACCGCTGAGAGCGGTGCGATCAGCGTCGTGCTCGGCGCCAATGGCGCCGGCAAGACGACGCTGCTCGAGGGACTGTCCGGCATCATCCCGGTCGCCGGAGGGGCCATCGCCATCGACGGTCGCGAGCTGCAGAAAGCGCGTCCGGGCGCTCGCTCGCGCGAAGGGCTTGCCCATGTCGAGCAGGGCCGCACCGTCTTCCGGCAGCTGACGACCGAAGAGAATCTGCGCGTCAGCCTGCAGCCTGGCGCCGACCTCGCGGAAGCCTATGCGCTGTTTCCCGAGCTGGTGCAGCGCCGTTCGGTGAAGGCAAGCCTGCTTTCGGGCGGCGAACAGCAGATGCTGGTCATCGCGCGCGCGCTCCTCACCCGGCCGAAGGTGCTGCTCATCGACGAGATGTCGGCCGGCCTGGCGCCGGTCATCGTCACGCGGCTGATGACGGCCGTGCGCAAGCTCGCCGATGACGGCCTGGCCGTCGTCCTCGTCGAGCAGTTCGCGGCGCTTGCGCTGTCGATCGGCAACCGCGCCTATGTCATGCGCCGCGGCCGCGTCGTCTATGACGGCGATTGCGCGAAGTTGCGCCAATCGCCGGACGAACTGCACCGGCTTTATCTCGGAGGGGCGGAGATGGCCGCCACATCCTGATCCTGCTCAGGACGAATTCTCGCCGATCACGTCGAACCGCTCGACCGTGCAATGTTCACCGACTACGGCCAGCACTTCGGTCGAAGGCCTATCCGCGTCGGGCTGCTTCCATTGCACCTTGAAAGAAAATACGAAGCGTTGGTGATCGACGTCATGTTCCATGCCCACGAAGCGGGCATCGTAGCCAAGCGGCCGCACAATGTCCGGGAGATCGGGCGGCGAGCTTTTCGGCCATGAGACCGACAGGATCGCCTTGTGGTTGCGCGCGATCTTGAGGTCGACCCATTTCAGCGCCTGCAGCGTCACCAGCGTCAGTACCGTCGCGATCGCGCCGAGGCCGTACTGGCCGCCGCCGAAGGCAAGGCCGATCATGGTCATGATCCACATCGTCGCGGCTGTGGTGACGCCGGTGACCAGATCGCCGCGCCGCAGGATGGCGCCGCCGCCGATGAAGCCGACACCGGTGAGCACGCCCAGCGCAAAGCGCATGACGTCCATGCGCACGAAGGAATCCGGCCCTTTGCCGGAAACATCGAGCAGCATGTTGGCCTGGACCATGGCCACGCAGGCCGCTAAGCCGACCAGAATGGTTGTCCTCAGCCCGGCGGAATGCCCGCGCGCCTCGCGATTCAAGCCTATGAGAAAGCCTGCCAGCAGCGTGACCAAGAGCCGCCCGACGAGGTCCGGCCAGGTCGGATGAAGCGGCATGTCGCAGCAAAGCGTCTCGAACATGGTTTCGACATGGCGGTAAACGGTCGCCGCGCCTCAATTTCGTCTGCGACGTTCAACCGGCGGAGCCGGTGATGGTTCCTTGGCGTAAACCCGGCTTTTCGCGGGCGATAACCTCAATGCGCGGCGAGACTGACCACCAGCGCCAGCACCACGATACCGACCAGCCCTGCGATGAAGACGATGCGTTGCGCGCGCGTATGCAGGATGATCTCGCCCTGCCGGGCATTCTGGCCGGAGAAAACCGGCCCTTCGTCGTCGCGATCCTTGCTCATGACGTGCTCCTTCCCTTCGATGGGTGCGGAAGGTCTCTGAGCAGGAACCACTTTGTTGGCTTGAAGTTCCGCCCCGCTTCGGCGGGGTACATGCCCGCGACCGGGATCGAACCGGTCGCGGGGATTGATCGGCTCAGCCGAATTTCGGATCCAGGCTGCCCGACTTGTAGCGCTTGGCCATGTCCGCCAGCGGGATCGGCTTGATCTTCGGCGCGTTGCCGGCGGTGCCGAACTGCTCGAAGCGCTCCTTGCAGAGCTTCTTCATGGCCGCCATGGCCGGCGTCAGATATTTGCGCGGATCGAACTCCGACGGATTCTCGGTCAGCACCTTGCGGATGGCGCCGGTCAGCGCCATTCGGTTGTCGGTGTCGATGTTGATCTTGCGCACGCCATGCTTGATGCCGCGCTGGATCTCTTCCACCGGCACGCCCCAGGTCGGCTTCATCTGGCCGCCATATTTGTTGATGATCTCCTGCAGATCCTCCGGCACCGAGGACGAGCCATGCATGACCAGATGCATGTTGGGCAGGCGGCGGTGGATCTCCTCGATCACGTTCATCGCCAGTACCGCGCCGTCCGGCTTGCGCGAGAATTTATAGGCGCCGTGGCTGGTGCCCATGGCCACCGCCAGCGCGTCGACATGCGTGTCGCGCACGAATTGCTCGGCCTGCACCGGATCGGTCAGAAGCTGGTCGTGGCTGATCGCGCCTTCGACGCCGTGCCCGTCCTCCTGCTCGCCACCGCCGCTCTCCAGCGAGCCGAGCACGCCGATCTCGCCTTCCACCGACACGCCGCCCCAATGCGCCATGTCGACGACGCGGCGCGTGATGCCGGAATTGTAGGCGTAGTCGGCCGGCGACTTGCCATCCTCCTTCAGCGAGCCGTCCATCATCACCGAGGTGAAGCCGTACTGGATCGCGGTGACGCAGGTGGCTTCGTTGTTGCCATGGTCGAGATGCATGCAGACCGGGATGTCGGGATGGATCTCGACCAGCGCGTCGATCAGCTTGGCCAACACCACGTCATTGGCATAGGCGCGAGCGCCGCGGCTGGCCTGCAGGATGACCGGCGACTTGGTCTCCTCGGCCGCCTCCATGATGGCGAGGCCCTGTTCCATATTGTTCATGTTGAAGGCAGGCACGCCATAGCCATGTTCGGCGGCATGGTCGAGCAATTGTCTCAGTGTGATGCGAGCCAACGAATAGTCTCCCGTATCTGGTTCGAGCCGGTGTTTGAAAAGGCCGCCCGACGCCCGGGCGACCCCGTTGCTTCTGGCCGGATTTCGGAGCTACCGCAACCTTTTGAAGCCTTTTCGGCCGCAATTCTTGTTGCAGGGCTGAAATCCGGCCCTGGCCGGGCCTAGGCGGCGATCCGCGCACGCGCGGCAAGGATTTCGACGCAGGCCTTGGCCGCCTCCTTGCCCTTCACGGTGAAATGCTCGTGGAAGAAGCGGTGATGCTCGGCGCTGTCATGGTAGTTGTGGGGCGTCAGTACCGCCGACAGCACCGGGATGCCGGTCGCAAGCTGCACATTCATCATGCCGTCGATGACGGCGCTCGCCACGAAATCGTGGCGATAGATGCCGCCATTGACGACGAAGGCGGTACCGAGGATCGCGGCATAGCGCCCCGTCTCGGCAAGCGTCTTGGCGTGCAGCGGGATCTCGTAGGCGCCCGGCACGTCGAAGATGTCGATGGTGAAGCCGCCAAGCGCGGCAAGCTCCGCCTCGAAAGCTTGCACGCATTGACCGACGATGTCGGCGTGCCATCGCGCGCGAATGACGGCGATGCGGCGGGTTTCATAGGCTTTTGGGGAATGCTGATTCATGGGTCCATCCTTCCGTTTCGAACCAGAATCAGGACGCACGACGCAAAAACCGGCCGCGCGAGCGGACCGTCTTCTGCGTACGTTCTCTTCCATCCGGACTGTAACCGTCGGCTCCGGAATCGCACCGGATCTGCTGACCCTTCCGACAGGCTGGAAGGCGCTCGCGGGCTTGAGCCGAGGCTCTTACCGCCGGTGGGGACTTTCACCCCGCCCTGAGAACATTGACGCGGGTTTTATGGGAGAGGAGGGCAACAGTGTCAATTGGCGATGACATCGCGGTCGTCATTCTAGGGCGGAGCAAGGAGCGAAAGCGACGCGCGCAGACCCTGGAATCCATGTCGTGACGCTAACGTGTTGCAACGGCTACAGAATTCTGCACCACTGCGCTCGATGACGGAGGTCATGGCACGGATTCTCGGGTCAAGCCCGAGAATGACGACGTGCAGGGGGAGATCAGCTGACTACCGCCGTTCCGGAAACATCGCTCTCAACCCCTCGCGCGAGGCCTTTGCCACGCCGCGCTCGGTGATCAGGCCCGTCACTAACCTTGCCGGCGTCACGTCGAAGGCGGGGTTCGCCGCCGGTGTCGCATCCGGCGATACGCGCACCTGCGCGATCTTGCCATCCGCCGTCTTGCCCCAGACCAGGGAAACCTCGTCTCCCGACCGCTCCTCGATCGGGATCTCGGCAAGCCCGTCGGCCACCGTCCAGTCGATGGTGGGCGAGGGCAGCGCGACATAGAAGGGCACGTCATTATCGGCG
This sequence comes from Mesorhizobium sp. B4-1-1, assembly GCF_006439375.1. Lineage (NCBI taxonomy): Bacteria > Pseudomonadati > Pseudomonadota > Alphaproteobacteria > Hyphomicrobiales > Phyllobacteriaceae > Mesorhizobium > Mesorhizobium sp. B4-1-1. The sequence goes on along the minus strand of NZ_VFTH01000003.1, from coordinate 265,691 downwards.
GCGGCCAGAGCCTTGAGATAGGTGCCGATCTTGTTGCAGACGTCGCCATTGGCGGTGGTGCGGTCGGTGCCGACGATCACCATGTCGATGTCGCCATGCTGCATCAGATGGCCGCCCGCATTGTCGACGATCAGCGTGTGCGGCACGCCGTGCCCGGCCATCTCCCAGGCTGTGAGCTGGGCGCCCTGGTTGCGCGGCCTGGTTTCGTCGACATAGACATGCACCGGAATGCCGGCCTCGGTCGCCAGATAGATCGGCGCCGTGGCGGTGCCGTAATCGACCGTCGCCAGCCAGCCGGCATTGCAATGAGTAAGGATGTTGACCGTTTCGCCCGGCTGCTTGCGCGCGGCGATCTGCCTGATGATGGCAAGCCCGTTCTCGCCGATGGCGCGGTTCAGCCCGACATCCTCATCGGCGATCTCCGCGGCGCGCTGGTAAGCGGCTTCCGCGCGCTCCGCGGGTGCAATCGGCTTGAGATGCCGTCGCATCTCGTCCAGCGCCCAGCGCAGGTTGATCGCCGTCGGCCGCGTCTTGTGCAACGTCTCCCATACGGCGTCGAGCGCTTCGTCCGACGGATCGTCTTTCATCTGTATGGCGACGCCATAGGCGGCGGTGACGCCGATCAGCGGCGCGCCGCGCACCCACATGTCGCGGATCGCGGTGGCGATGCCGGCAACCGTTCCGATCGTCTCGATGCGGAACTCATGCGGCAGCCAGCGCTGGTCGATGATCTCGACCGACCGCTTGTCGTCGCTCAGCCAGATGGTGCGGTAGTGGCGTTCGCCGACGTTCAAATTCTCTTCTCCTGTTCGATCAGCGCGGCCAGATTGTTGACCTCGTCGATGCTGTGGATCTGGCGCCGGTTGACGGCGATATGGCGGCCGAAGCGCAAAGCCTTGGCCTCACATCTGGCGCGCAGGTCTTGATCGGCAATGGTCTCGAAATCGGCATTGTGGGCTAGGCCGAGAATGCGCCGATGCACCTCGATGCCGGCGAAGCCGAGCAGGTCGTCCCAGATGGAATGCAGCATGTGGTCGAGCGCCTGTTCCGAGCCGAGAAGGTCGCCCTGATCCTCGAAAAGGCTTTTCTGGTAGAGCATGCCGGTCCGTTCGGTCTGCCACAGATGCGAGAACTCGGCACGGAAGGTCGCCCAGGTCTCGGCGGTGACGCCGAGCAGATAGGCGCGCATCGGTGCGCGGCTGCCTTTCTCCTCATGGCCGCGTTGCGAGAAGAAGGCCATCCAGAAATTGGCGAGCAGCATGCCGACGTCGAAGGCGATCGGGCCGTAGAAGGCGAACTCCGGATCGATCATCCGGGTCTCTGTGTCGGTCACCATGATCGAGCCCGAATGCAGGTCGCCATGGAGCAGCGTCTCGGCATTGGCGGCGAACAGATGTTTTAGCCGCTGCGCCTCGACCTTGAGGTCGCGGTCGGCGCGCAATTCGGCGACGAGGCTGTCGAGCTGCGGCGACGTATGCCTATTCAACTTGGCGTCGAAATACGGGTCGGAGAATACCAGGTTCTCGGTGATGTCGCACAGCTCGACATTGTCGGCGAACAGCGCCAGATCGGCCTTGCGGTCCTTTGCCAGCATCGACAGATCGGAACCGCGAAACAACGTGCGGGCCATGAACAGGCCGATGTCGCGCGCGATGTTGGGCAGTTCGCGGCCGTCGATCAGCGCGCGCCGCAGGATGATGTGCGGCGGGGCCAGGTACTCCATGACGATCAGCGCCTGGGCCTCGTCGAAATGATAGATCGCCGGCACCGAGCCGGGCGCCCGGCGCTCCTGCCTGGTCAGCGCGTGATATTCGAAGAAGGAGCGCTTCAACGGAAGCGGCCAGCTGTCGCCGACCAGCCGCACATAGGGCAACGCCTGTTTCACCACCGCGGCGCCCTGATCGCCCTCGACGATGAACACCAGGTTGAGATTGCCGTCGCCGACCTCGCGCACCTTCCAGCGGCTGATGTCCTCGCCGATGCGCTCGGTCAGCGCTTTGGTCTCGCCCAGGCGCTTCGGCAACGTCTCCACCGACAATGCTTCGAACTTCCCGGTCATGCTCTCCCCTCCTGCGCGTGGTTTCCGACGATAGCGGAGCCACGGCGGCGAGGCCAAGCTAGGAAGCGCTCTGGCAAATGTCAATCGTGTTGACAATTGCCGAATGAGCCCATAGCGTCACCATCCGGGAGGAACGGATGGGCGCAGATGCCGTGTTCCATGTGGAGGGCCTGAGGAAATCCTTCGGCCAGAACGAGGTGCTTGGCGGCATCTCGCTCGACCTCTTTGCGGGCGAGGTGACCGTGCTGATGGGCGCCAACGGCGCCGGCAAATCCACCCTGGTCAAGATCGTCAGCGGCGTCTATGCGCGCAGCGCAGGCTCAATGCAGCTCGCCGGCAAGGCCTTCGATCCGCAGACCCCAGCCGAAGCGATCCGCGCCGGCGTCGTCACCGTGCACCAGAACATCAATGACGGCGTGGTCGCCGACCTTGATGTCGCCACCAACCTCACGCTCGACCGGCTGAGCGGCAAAGGCGCGTCGTTGCTCTTCAAGCCTGCCAATGTCCGGGCCGAAGCCAGGGCCGTCGCCGACCGCATGGGGCTCGCCATCGACCTCAAGGCGCGCGTCAGCGACTTGTCATTGGCCGACCGCCAGATGGTGGCCATCGCCCGCGCCATGGCGCATCGGCCCAAGGTGCTGATCCTCGACGAGCCGACCTCGTCGCTGTCGAGCGCCGAGGCCGACCGGCTGTTTTCGCTGATCGACAGGCTGCGCGGGCAGGGCGTCGCCATCCTCTATATCTCGCACCGCATGTCCGACATAAGGCGGCTCGCCGACCGCATCGTGTCGATGCGTGACGGCGTCGTCTCCGGCGTCTTCGACAAAAAGCCGCTCGACTATGAGGGCGCCGTCAACGCCATGCTGGGCCGCAAGATCCATCTCGACAGGGTGGTGGCGAGAAATTCTGCCCGTGCGGTCTTCACCGCCGAAGGGTTGCGGCTGGCGCCAGGGTCGCGGCCGATCTCGATGACGCTCGGCACCGGCGAGGTGGTGGCGATCACCGGCCTGGTCGGCGTCGGCAAGACGGCTTTGGCGGAGACGCTGTTCGGCGTGCGCCGGCCGCTCGCCGGCACCATGCATATGGACGGCAAGCCCTATGCGCCGGGCGCGGCGCGCGAGGCGATCGCCGCCGGCGTCTTCCTGGTCGCCAAGGACCGGGCTGCGAGCGGCATCGTCGGCGGCTTCAACATCGAGCGCAACATCAGTCTGCCATTCCTCAAGCGCATGTCGGGCCTCGGCGTCATGAAGAAGCGCGCCGAGCGCGTCGCTGCCCGCCGCCAGATCGACGAACTCGGCATCGTCTGCCGCTCGGAGAAGGACGAGCTGTCGGCGCTTTCCGGCGGCAACCAGCAGAAGGTCATGGTGGCGCGCTGGATGTCGCAGGCCTCGCGGCTCTTCATCCTCGACGAGCCTTTCCAGGGCGTCGACATCTCGGCGCGCCGCGACATCGCCGCGAAGCTTCGGGCCAGCGCCGACGGCCGCGCGACGCTGATATTCGTCACCGAGATCGACGAGGCGCTGGAGACCGCCGACCGCATCCTGGTGATGTCGGAACATACGATCGTCGGCGAGCACCGGAACGCCGATATCGACCTCGACCGGCTGCTGGCGGAAGTGGCCGGCGGACCGCTCCACGGCGCGGCATGAGGTCGAGGGATTTGCATGGAGTGGAGTTGGAATGAGCTTTTGTCGGACAGCCGCGCGCCGGGGCGCTGAATGATGTTGCGCGACTACGCCATCCGCTACGGCTTCATCGTCCTGCTGGTCGGGCTGATCGCCTATTTCGCGGTCGCCGCCGATGGTTTTGCTTCGCCGCAAAGCGCCGTCTTCATCTTCCAGTCGGTGGCCATCACCGGTGTGCTGGCGCTCGGCGTCACCGCCACGCTGGTTGTCGGCGGCTTCGACCTGTCGATCGGCTCTGTCGCCACCAGCGCCATGATGGCGGCTTCCTACGCCATGGTCGTGCTGGAGCAGAACGCGATCGTCGCCGTCATCGCCTGCCTTGTCATCGGCGTCATCGTCGGCCTGATCAATGGCTGGCTGATCGTCTATATGCGCGTGCCCGACCTTCTGGCCACGCTCGGCATGATGTTCCTGCTGCTCGGCCTGCAGCGCATCCCGACGGAAGGCCGCTCGATCGCCACCGGCATGACCATGCCCGACGGCTCGGTCGCCAACGGCAAGTTCTCGGAAGCCTTCCTGGCCCTCGGCCGCCACCGCATCGACTTCTTCATCCCGAACCTGATCCCGGTTTCGGTGGTGGTGCTCGTCGTGCTCGCGGTGCTGATCTGGTTCTTCCTCGAATACACCCGCTTCGGCCGCATGATGTATGCGGTCGGCTCAAACGAGCGGGCGGCCGAGCTCGCCGGCGCGCCTGTCAAGGCATACAAAATCTGGGCCTATGTGATTTCGGGAGTTTTTGCCTCGATCGGCGGGATTTTGCTCGCCGCCCGGCTTGGACGCGGCGACATCGCCTCGGGTAATAATCTCTTGCTCGACGCTGTCGCCGCGGCGCTCATCGGCTACGCGGTGCTCGGCGCCGCCAAGCCCAACGCCTTCGGCACGGCCGTAGGCGCGGTGTTCGTCGGCGTCTTGCTGCAAGGCCTGACGATGATGAACGCCCCCTACTACACGCAGGATTTCGTCAAGGGCGCGGTGCTTGTCGTCGCTCTTGTCTTCACCTTCGCCCTTTCCGGCAGGGGCAAGAGATAGTTTCGACCGGGGCATTGAGACAAAACGGAGGAAAACGAAGTGAGCATCACAAGAAGATTTTTGGGGAAGGCAGCACTCGGCCTTGCCGGCGCAGCGCTGCTGATGCAGGGCACGGCATTGGCGGCGGACAAGCCGGCGCCGTTCGACAAGCCCGGCGTCAAGATCGCGCTGGTGCGCTATCTGTCGACCGGTGACTTCTTCCAGGCCTATCTGTCGGGTGTCGAGGCGCAGGCCAAGGCGCTCGGCGTCGATCTGCGCGTGCTGGACAGCCGCCAGGATGCGGCGCTCCAGGCCGACATGGTCGACCAGGCGATCGCGCTCGGCGTGCAGGGCATCATCATCCAGCACGGCCTGACGGAATCGATGAAGGACGCCGCCCAGCGCGCGGTCGATGCCGGCATCAAGGTCGTCGCCTTTGACGTCAATGTCGAGAACCCGAAGATCCCGCAGATCGAGCAGTCGGACAAGGATCTCGCCAAGCTCGCGCTTGAGCAGGCGGTGAAGGACAATGGCGAGAGCTGGAAGGCCGGCTATGTCTATGTCGCCGGCATCGCGCCGCTCGACCGCCGCAACGAGACCTGGGTGGACGTGAAGAAGAAGTATTCGGGCATCAGCGAGGTCGCCATGTTCGGCACGCTCGACAACCCGATCGCCAACTCGGTCGCCAACCAGGCGCGCTCGGTGCTGCAGGCGCATCCCGACATCAAGGTGATGTTCGCGCCCTATGACGAGTTCGCCAAGGGCGTGAAGATCGCCGTCGACGAGGCCGGCCTGAACAAGGGCATCAAGATCTATTCGGCCGATATCTCGACCTCGGATATCGCCGCGATGCGCGAGCCGGACAGCGCCTGGGCGGCCACCGCCGCCACCAACCCGGCCGTCGTCGGCCAGGTCTCGGTGCGCGCGCTGGCGCAGCTTCTCGCCGGCGAGGATCCCGGCCACAACGTCATCGTGCCGCCGACGCTGATCACCCAGAAGGAGCTGATCGACAAGGACATCAAGAACATGGAAGACCTGTCGGCCAAGCTGCCGCAGTTCGCCCATGCCGATGTCGCGATGCCCGCCTGGATGCCGAACCCGAACGCCAAGTAAGGGTTCTGGCCGTTGCTGACGAAGGGAGCGGTCCAATGGGCCGCTCTCTGTCTTTTCCAAGGGACCGACGTCACCGCTGCCAGAAGGGCAGTTTGGCGATTTCCGCCTCGACCTCGTTCCTTGTCAGCCCGATGTCGTCGATCAGATGCGGATTGTCCGTCGCCATGCGCTTGAGCTCGAAGCGGAAATAGGCCTGTTTGCGGCGCTCGGCGAGGAGGCCGCGCAGAGCTGAGAGACTATAGCGCCGGCGGCCGTTGATCTCGGCTGGACGCGCCGCCAGAGATGCGCAAGGCGTAAGGATATCGTTCATGGCAACCTCCATGCGGCAGAGAGCTTGAAGGCCCTCGCCCTGATTGAGATTGCAGTGTGCCGCAGGTGGCCGGCGGCGTAATTAAGCCCTCCCAAATAGTTCTCAAAACTTCCAAATCGACTAGAGCGTGTCACTGTTTCACGGAAAAACGCCGAACCGCTCTATCCCTTTGTTTTTAAGCAATTCCGGACGGAAGGTTACGGCGAAGACGCCGAACTTAACCGCTTCACACTTTTCCTGGATACTCTATAGATCGCCGCATGCAGGGATCGCGCTTTGCTTTTGGACCGTTCGTGTTTGATCCTGGCGCGGGAACGCTGCTCCGGGGCGACGTTCCTGTTGCCGCCGGTCATCGCGGGCTGAAGCTGCTGGAAGCGCTCGTTGCGCGTCCGGGAGAAATCCTGGCCAAGGCCGAGTTGATGGACGCGGCGTGGCCGGGCACGGCGGTCGAGGAAGGCAATCTCACCGTGCAGATCGCGCAGCTCAGGAAGCTGCTCGGTCAGGCGAGCGGTGGTGGCGAGTGGATTGTCACGGTGCCGCGTGTCGGCTATCGTTTCATCGGTACGGTCGAACAGCCCGACGCGACGCGCAAACCCTTGCCGCTGCCCGACAAACCGTCGATCGCCGTGCTGCCTTTCATCAATCTGAGCAACGATCCCGAGCAGGACTCTTTCGCCGATGGCCTGACCGAAGATTTGATCACCGATCTCTCGCGGATCGCGGGCCTCTTCGTCATCGCGCGCAACTCGGTGTTTGCCTATAAGGGAAAGGCCATGGACGTGCGAGCCATCGCTGGGGAGCTTGGCGTGCGCTATCTGCTGGAAGGCAGCGCAAGACGGGCCGCGGGACGCGTGCGCATCAACGCCCAGCTGATCGACGCGCTGAGCGGCGAGCATCTGTGGGCCGAGCGCTTCGATCGCGGCCTGGAAGACATCTTCGCCGTTCAGGACGAGGCGACGGCCAAGATCGTCGAGGCGCTGCTCGGTCGATTGCGCGCGCCGCCGGCGCGCAACCGGCCGAAGAACCTCGAGGCCTATGATCTCGTCGTGCGCGCGCGAAAACTGTTCGACGAGTCGCCGCAGATGGCGCGCGAAGCGCATCTGATGCTGACGCGCGCGATCGCTCTCGATCCGGATTACGCGGAGGCCTATCGCTGGCTTGCGATGAACCACTGGATGGGATGGGTGCATTGGGGCGAGCCGTTCGAGCCTGCCCGCAGCACGTCCCTGGAACTGGCGCGCAAGGCCGTGGCGATCGATCCCAACGACGCCGGTTGCCGCTGGGTTCTGGCGAACCTTCTTGCCTATGAACGCGATTTCGAGCAGTCCGATGCGGAATTCGCCAAGGCGATCGAGCTCGACCCGAACGAGGCCGATATCTGGGCGACATTGTCCGACATCGAGGTGCTAGCGGGAAAGATCGAGCAAGGCCTGGAACACATTCGCAAGGCGTTCCGGCTCAACCCATTTCCGCCGGGCTGGTATTATCTGACGCTCGGCCAGGCGCAATATGCGGCCAGCGACTATGAAGCCGCCGTCGAGACGCTGCGCCGCGACGAGACCTACCGCACCAGCTCACGCCGCTTCCTGGCTGCAAGCCTGGCGCAGCTCGGCCGCCTCGACGAGGCACGCACAGAGGTTGCGCTGTTCCTTGTCGGCAATCCGCATTTTTCCACTCGCCGCTGGGTCGAGACGGAACCGTTCCGCGACGCGGCGACGCTCAAGCATTTCGAGGATGGCTTCCGCGCGGCTGGCCTGCCGGAGTGATGCGGCCGACGTGATCCGTCGGTCGCGTCCGAGATTCCGATCCTCAGACCTCGGCCTCAACGGCCGGCGCGCGCCAGCCCGTGCGCCACCAGGCGCTCGATAACCTCCGGATAGCTGACACCACTCGCCGCCATCGCCTTGGCGTACATGCTGATATTGGTGAAGCCCGGAATGGTGTTGAGCTCGTTGATCAGGACATTCATGTCCGGCATCAGGAAGAAATCGACGCGGGCCATCCCGTCGCAGCCGAGCGCTCTGAACGCCCTGGCGGCCATATCGCGCATGGCATTCTCGACTTCCAGCGGCAGCTCGGCCGGCACGATCAGGGCCGCGCCATTCTCGTCGATATATTTGGCGTTGTAGTTGTAGAAGCCGTGACTTTCCGCGGGCACGATCTCGCCGGGCCGCGAGACGAAGAGCTCGCCCGTGGGGCTCTCCAGCACGCTGAACTCGATCTCGCGGCCACGAACGAATTCCTCCGCCAGGACCTTGCGATCGTGCTGGAAGGCCTCCGCCAGCGCGCGCTCGAACTCCTGACTGCCATTGACCTTCGCAACGCCGACCGACGAGCCCTGCCGCGCCGGCTTGATGAACAGCGGCAAGCCGAGCTTGTCTTCCAGCTTGGCAAGCGAAGGCAGCCGACCCTCTTCGATCGTCACCGAGCGCGCGACCGGCAGTCCCGCCGCCTTCAGCAGCCGCTTGGCGACGTCCTTGTCGAGGGCCGTGGCCGAGCCCAGAATACCGCAGCCGGCGAGCGGCACCCGCGCCACTTCGGCCAATCCCTGCACCGCGCCGTCCTCGCCATGCAGACCGTGCAACACCGGAAACAGGATATCGATGACGGGCAGGTCATGGGGTGCGCCGCTGGCAGGGATCGCCAGCATCCGCCCCTGCCCGCCCGGCACCAGGCACAGCTGTATGCCAGCCGACGGCGTCGCCAGGGCGCCGTCCTCGAAACGGCTGAGCAGCCATTGGCCGTCGCGCGTGACGAAGATCGGCACGGCGTCGTATTTCGCCGGATCCAGCGCCTGCATGACGTTGGCCGCCGAAAGCAGCGACACCTCATGCTCGGCGGATCGACCGCCGAACAGCACACCTATACGCAGGCTTTTCGCGGGCATCGACAACTCCACCAATGATCGGGGTTGGAGCTCGCACGCGAAACACCAGACATCCCCCTTCAACCGTCCGAGTGGTAACCGAAGGATTGGAGTGGGACTTTGACCGGTTGAAGCAGTTTTTCAGCAGAAGCGTGAAAAGGCCTGCCGTTCAGAACCGTGTCAAGACGAGGAGCGGTTCATCCGTTCATGAAACGATGAACCGCTCCAAGGTCGTGTCTTTACTTCGTCAGCGCAACGCCGCCGCGATGTTGCCGCCGTCCACCGTCGTCACGTCCGCTGTGGTGCGTTCGGCCAGCGCCTGGTGCAGGAATGCCTGCGCCACGTCGTCGGCGGTCACTTCCTGTCCGAGCAGATTGCCGGACATATATTCCTTTTCCGACACGCCGCGCGCGCCGGAACGGCTGGCGATCATCGCGTCGGTCAGCAGGCCCGAGCGGATGCGGTCGGCGTTGACCGCATTGGAGCGAATGCCATAGGCGCCGTAGTCAAGCGCATATTGCCGCGACAGGAACAAGGTCGCCGCCTTCGGGATGCCGTAGGCGCCGAATTTCGGGCCGGGGTTGATCGCCTGCTTGGAGGTGTTGAACAAAAGCACGCCACCGGTGCCCTGTTCCAGCATGATGCGCACCGCATTCTGCGCCGCCGACTGGTGGGCGAAGAAGTTGAGCTCGAAACTCTTGCGCAAAGTGGCGTCGTCGAGCTCGCCGATGCGGCCTTCCCAGGCCGCGCCCGCATTCGAGACCAGGATGTCGACGCCGCCATAGACGGCGACCGCCTTGTCGAAGGCGGCGCGCATCTCGGCCGGATTGGTGATGTCGGCACCGACGCCGATCGAATTGTTGCCGGCGGCCTTCGCCGCATCCGCCGCCTTGGCCGGATCGAGGTCGACGATCACCGCATGCGCGCCGTTGGCCGCGAACAGCTTTGCCGTAGCAGCACCAATGGCGCCGGCGCCGCCGGTGATCAGCGCGACCTGGCCGGTCAGCGGCTTCGGCTTGTTCGAGGCGAGCTTGGCCTGCTCGAGCGACCAGTATTCGAGCGGAAAGAGGTCGGCCTTGGACAGCGGATGGAAATTGCCGACGGCCTCGGCGCCGCGCACCGCCTCGATCCACATCTCGCCGACATCGGAGGCGATTTTCGCGTCCTTCAGCGTCCGGCCATGGCCGAACATGCCCAGCCCCGGCACCAGCGTCAGGCGCGGCATCGGGTCGAGCATGGTGCGCTTGACGTCGTCCAGCGTGTCATTGGTCTCGAAATAGGCGGTGTAGTCCTTGACGAAGGCCTCGACATGGCTGCGCACCACGCCCTTGTAATCGCCGAGCTTGCCGGCATCGGGCGCCGGTACCGCCATCGGTCCGGTCTTGATGCGGATCGACAGATCGGGCGTCGACACGCCGCGGCCGGCATAGTCGGCGATCTTGGCCGAATTGATGAAATCGACAATGGCGTCAGACGTGCGGAAGTCGCTGATCATGCGGTCGAAGCGGCCTTCGCCGCGCGCCACCGCGACTGCGCCGCGCAGCATCGGCGCGATGTCGCTCGGCCGGGCGAGCTTTGCCGGCAGCGCCGCCTTGACCGCCTGCGGCTTGCCGTTCCTGGCGACATAATCCTCGGCCATGGTCACATAGTGGATCATGCGGTCATAGGCCTGCCTGGCATCGTCGCCGAAAGTGAAGATGCCATGCTTGTCGAGGATCAGGCCCTCGACGTTCGGGTCGGCGTCGAACACTTCCGCTGCGACCTTGGCGAGGTCGAAGCCCGGCTTGATATAGGGCACGTAGCCTAGTCTGTCGCCGAACACGGTCTCGATCAGCGGCTTGCTGTCTTCCTGGTCGACGATGGCGAGGATCGCCGTGGAATGCGTGTGGTCGACGAATTTGTGCGGCAGGAAGGCGTGCAGCAGCGTTTCGACCGATGGGTTCGGAGAGGCGGGGTCGATGAGGTTGGAGCGCTGCAGCGCCACCATGTCCTCGTCGGCGAGCTGGTCCAGGGAGCGCGCCTTGAGCAGCGCGCCCATCTTCACCGCCGGCAGGCCTTGCGGCTCGATGACGGCCATGTCCCAGCCGCTGCCCTTGACGCAGAGCACGTCCCATTCGTCGCCGACGAGATCGGTGGCCTTGGTCTTGCAGGAGGTGTTGCCGCCGCCATGCAGCACCAGCCGCGGCTCGCCGCCAAGCAGACGGGTCGTGTACACGCGCAGCGCAAGGTCGCGGGCGACGCCCTTCTTGGCATAGTCGGCAACCATCTTCTCCGCGTCGGCGTCATTCCAAAGGTTCTGCATGTCGTTCCGTCCGTTCCGTCTTTTTTGCTCATGAACAGAAAGCCGCGACGTCTTGATGACAGAAGCGGCGAGGGTGGTTTTCTAGGATGCTTTCTTGCCGGCTTCGCCCGCGTGAGTGAGCAGGCGCTCGGCCATGTGCGCGCCGATCACCAGATGCGTGCAAAGCCCACCGGCGACGGCCGCAAGCAGCGGCTCGAACTTGGTGTCTTCCTGCACCACCATCAGGCGCTTTTCGATGGCGCGCAGCGAGGCGAGTTCGGCGGAAATGACGCGTCGGTTGTAGCTGCAGTCGAGCACCTCGCCATAGGCGTCGATGATCTGCCCGGCGATGACGCCGGCCGCCCCTTGGCTGCGCAGCGCTTCCATCTCGGCCGGCGACAGCGCGCCGCATTTCACCAGATGGCTGTCGGCATCGACGGCGCCGACGGAATAAAGCGCGAGGTCGCAGTCGGCGATGCCGGCAAGCTGGTCGCGGATTACCGGCTCGGCGCGCAGGCCTTGCGCCAGTTCCTCGGTGGAGAGCACCAGCGGCGCATAGAAATTGAGGCCCTTGGCGTTCAGCCGCCGCGCGATCTCCATCGTGCATTGGTCGGGCCGGTAGGAATAGGGCGCGCCGAGATTGCCGCAGAGCTGCACCACGGTGACGTCCTGCAGGTCGGCATAGGACATGATGTCGGCGATGGTGTAGACGGTGCGGCCCCAGGCGACGCCGATACGGTCGCCCTTCTTCACCAGCTCGAGAAAGACGCTCGCCGCCAGCACGGCGATATCGGCCGAAGGATCCGCGAGATAGGCATTTTCCGGCGCGATCCAGACGGCGTCGAGATCGAAGGCGTCTTCAAGTCGGCGCGCCGTGACGTCGTCGGTGAAGAGCTGCGTCGAGGTCGAGATGTTGACGATGCCGGTCTCGCGCGCCTTGCGCAGATACATGGCGACCGAAGCGCGTGAAATGTTGAGCTGGCTCGCCACTTCGTCCTGACGAAGGCCGTGGGCATAGTAAAGCCAGGCGGCCTTGTGGATGATCTGTTCTGCCGGTCTGATCGCCATGCCGCCTCCTCGGCTGACATTAGTCACGGCTCTCGACAAAAGTCAAATTTGCCTGCGTGAGCTGCGATCGCCTCACGGTGGGGCTCCATCCGGATCGCCATTCCACCAAGCCGGCGCAGCATAGCATTTTCAGCCGCGGAAGGGGGATAGCGTGACGAGGGGCCTAAGGTTAGAAGGTTCGAAAAGAACCTTGGGGAGAACGGGATGGCCAATCCCTACGAACAGGATCTCGACAGGAACGCCGCCAACCACCAGCCGCTGACGCCGCTCACCTATCTCGAGCGCGCGGCCAAGACCTATCCCGACCATGTCGCCATCATCCATGGCAACCAGCGCATCACCTATCGCGATTTCTGGCGCCGCTCGCTGAAGCTCGCCTCGGCGCTTGCGAAGCATGGCATCGGCAAAGGCGACACGGTGACGGTGATGCTATCGAACACGCCGCCGATGCTGGAAGCGCATTTCGGCGTGCCGATGACCAAGGCGGTGCTGCATTCGCTGAACACGCGCCTCGACGCCGCCGTCATCGGTTTCCAGCTCGACCATGCCGACTCGAAGGTGCTGATCGTCGACCGCGAGTTCTCGGGCGTCGTCAGGGAAGCGCTGGCCTTGGCCAAGGTGAAGCCCTTGGTCATCGACTATGACGATCCGGACTATGCCGCTGACGCCCCCTACCCGAAAGGAGAGCGCATCGGCTCGGCCGATTATGAAGAGTTCGTCGCCGCCGGCGACGAAGCCTTCGCCTGGTCGATGCCCGATGACGAGTGGGACGCCATCTCGCTCAACTACACTTCCGGCACGACGGGCAACCCGAAGGGCGTCGTCTATCATCATCGCGGCGCGGCGCTGATGGCCTACACCAACACCATCCATGCCGGCATGGCCAAGCACGCGGTCTATCTCTGGACGCTGCCGATGTTCCACTGCAACGGCTGGTGCTTTCCCTGGACTTTAGCCGTGCAGGCCGGCACCCATGTCTGCCTGCGCTGGGTGCGGGCAAAGCCGATGTATAACGCTATCGCCGACCATCGCGTCACGCATCTGTGCGGCGCGCCGGTCGTCATGTCGGTGCTGATCAACGCGAAGGACGAGGACAAGCGCCAGTTCGCGCAGACCGTCACCTTCAACACGGCGGCCGCGCCGCCGCCGGAGGCAGTGCTTTCCGGCATGGCCGACGCCGGCTTCGCCGTCACCCATCTCTATGGCCTGACCGAGACGTATGGGCCGGCCGTCGTCAACGAATGGCACAATGAGTGGGACGCACTGGAGAAGGGGCCGAGGACGCAGAAGAAGGCGCGCCAGGGCGTCCGCTACGCCGCGCTCGAGGGTCTCACGGTGATGAACCCGCAGACCATGGTGGAGACGCCGGCCGATGGTGAGACCATCGGCGAGGTCATGTTCCGCGGCAACATCGTCATGAAGGGCTACCTGAAGAACAGGAAGGCGACCGACGAGGCCTTCGCCGGCGGCTGGTTCCACTCCGGCGATCTCGGCGTCATGCACCCCGACGGCTACATCCAGCTCAAGGACCGCTCCAAGGACATCATCATCTCGGGCGGCGAGAACATCTCTTCCATCGAAGTCGAGGACGCGCTCTATAAGCACCCGTCGATCGCTTCCTGCGGTGTGGTTGCCCGCGCCGACGAGAAATGGGGCGAGGTGCCGGTCGCCTATGTCGAGCTGAAGCCGGGCAAAGCCGCGACCGAGGCCGAGATCATCGAGCATTGCCGAGGGCTGCTGGCGCGCTTCAAGGTGCCGAAGACAGTGGTGTTTGCCGAAATCCCGAAGACGTCGACGGGCAAGATTCAGAAGTTCAGGTTAAGGGAAATGGCGAAGGGGGCGTAGATCGGCGAGGCTAAGAGCCTTCGACGTTGGCGGGACAGCGCCCCCCCCTCTGTCCTGCCGGACATCTCCCCCACAAGGGGGGAGATTGGATGTCGCGCCCGCTTTCGCCAATTGCCGACGTTGCAGGAATGGCGCTGGCGCCAAAGCTTCTAATCCCCCCCAAGTGGGGGAGATGTCCGGCAGGACAGAGGGGGGCGCGAAGGATCGCCGCGCTAGAAGTTAGCATCCTCGTCGCCCACCGCAGACCCTCGTAACTGTCACCATCTGTCACCAATTATACGTGTACGTCGATTTCGCGTTGACTCCCCGCCGCCTTCGCTTTACGATTGACGAAAATTGAAATTCGTCACTCGTAAAACGAAAGCGCCATGTCAGAAGCCGCCAACATCGTGGCAGACCCCGCCAGACAGGAGAATGTGACGCGCATTCTCGACTGCGCCGAGCGCCTGTTCCGCCACTACGGCTACGGCAAGACCAACGTCGCCGACATCGCCCGCGAACTCGGCATGTCGCCGGCCAACATCTACCGCTTCTTTGCCTCCAAGGTCGAAATCCACCAAGCCGTCTGCGGCCGCATGCTCGGCGCCAGCTACAAGATGGCCTACGAGATCATGCACCTGCCGATCAGCGCCGAGGAGCGCCTGCGCCGCTACATCCATGCGCAGTACAAGATGACGCTGGAGGTCATGCTCGACCAGGAGAAGGTGCATGAGATGGTCATCGTCGCGCTGGAGCGCGATTGGGGCGTCATCGACAAGCATGTCAACAGCATCCACGACCTCTACGCCGAGGTGATCCGCGAGGGCATCGAGGCTGGTGAATTCAGACAGCAGGATCCCGAGACGGCTTCGCGCTGCTTCGGCGCCGCAACCGTTATTCTTTGCCATCCGCAGATGGTGGCGCAGTGCCTTGCCAAGACCAATCGGGCGATGCCCGACGAACTTATCGACTACGCCATCAGAGCCTTGAAATAGCCGCTGCCCACCGGGTGCGGTTTCGACAAATCATATCCAGTTCGGGAGTGCTAAGGTGTCATTGTCCAGTTCCATCCTCCCCAGTTCCATCCTCCGAATGCTGCCGTCCGCCGGTCTCCCAACCGCCGCCATCGTCGCAGCAGTGCTCGGCCTCGCCGGCTGCAGCCAGGAGAAGGCCGAGGTCGTCCAGGAAGTCATCCGGCCGGTGAAGGTGGTCGAGATCGGCGAGGCGCAGACCACCCGTCAGCTTGACTATTCCGGTTCGGTACGCGCCCGCACCGAGATGAATCTCGGCTTCCGCATCGCCGGCAAGGTCACCGAGCGTCTGGTCGATATCGGCCAGCATGTGAATGAGGGCGACGTGCTCGCCCGCGTCGACCCAGCCGATTACGAATTGTCGGTAAAGAGCGCTGCTGCCAGCCTCGACGCCGCCGAGCGCCAGGTCGAGACCGTCGACCTCGCCAGGAAGCGCGCCGAACAGCTCTATGCCAAGAACTTCGCGCCGAAATCGCAGCTCGATCAGGCACGGCTGACCTACGACCAGGCGGTGGCGACGCGCGATGCCGCTCGCTCGACGCTGGCCCAGGCGCAGAACCAGGTTCAGTATGCCGATCTCAAGGCCAGCAAGAACGGCATCGTCACTGCCATCTCCGCCGATGTCGGCCAGGTGGTCGCCGCCGGCACGCCGGTGATGACCGTCGCGGTCGACGGCGAGAAGGAAGTGTCGATCGCGGTGCCGGAGATGGATATCGCAGGCTTCAAGCCCGGCAAGGAGGTCAAGGCGAACTTCTGGTCGGACGAAGGGCTCACCCTTGACGGCAAGGTCCGCGAGGTCGCCGGCAGCGCCGATCCGCAATCGCGCACCTTCGCCGTCCGGGTTTCGCTCCCCAACGATCCGCGCGTGCTGCTCGGCATGACCGCCAATGTCCAGGCGACCGTCGGCAGCAAGGCGCAACTGGTATCGATCCCGCTGACCGCGATGACCGAGAAGGACGGCAAGCAGATCGTCTGGACGGTCGATCGCGCCTCCGACACGGTGCATCCCCGTCCGATCAAGGTCGCCAACTTCACCGCCGACGGCGTCGCCGTGGCCGACGGCCTGAAACAGGGCGACGTGGTGGTCGCGGCCGGCACCCAGTTCATGACCGAAAACCTGAAGGTCAAGCTTTCCGGCGACGCCCAGCAATCCGCCTCGGCGGATGACGTCGCGACCACCAGCAGCCTGCACTGATGCTTGCCGCCCAAAAGTGCGAAGCGGTTTTGGGACAACGACATGCATCGAACTAAGACCTGAAGTCAGGCGCAACAGACGCCTTTCCCGCTCTCGCTGCGTCAAGCCGCGAGCCGGGGAAGGCATGGGTTCCGGGCGGCGAACGCCCGATCGTGAGATGCCGGCATGTTGGCTCCCCCGCAGCAGTGCCGCGTCCAGCGCGATTTGCGAGTCTCTCTCCGCTTGAGGGGTCTCGCCGCCCGGAAGCCCACCGAACTTGGAAGCGGCATGCCAAGCGAGCGTGCCTTGCCGATCAATTGGACTGGACGTGTGCCATGACCACCACCGACAGCAGCACTGAAAAGCGGCCCTTCAACCTTTCGCGCTGGGCGATCGGACATCCGAGTATCGCCCGCTTCCTGTTCGGGCTGATCATCCTTGCCGGCGCGCTCGGCCTGATGCGCATGGGCCAGAAGGAAGACCCGGACTTCACCTTCCGCGTCATGGTGGTGCAGGCGGTGTGGCCCGGAGCCTCGATCCAGGACATGGAGGACCAGGTCGTCAACAAGATCGAGCGCAAGCTGCAGGAAACGCCGCATCTCGATTTCGTGCGCTCCTACACCCGCGCCGGCAGCGCCATCATCACCTTGCAGGTCAAGGGCGACACCAATGCCGAAGAGGTGAAGGACGCCTTCTACCAGGTGCGCAAGAAGGTCGGCGACATCTCCAATGAATTGCCGCAGGGCCTGCTCGGCCCCTATTTCAACGACGAGTTCGGCGACACCTTCATCACGCTGCATTCGATCAGCGGCGACGGCTTCACCTATCCGGAGCTGAAGAAATTCGCCATCCAGGCGCGTGACATGCTGTTGACGACGCCTGGTGTCGAAAAGGCCGTCATCATCGGCGACCAGCCGCAGAAGATCTATATCGACGTCTCGTCCAAGGCGCTGGCCGAGCGCGGCCTGACCATTGTCGACCTGCAGAACGCCGTGAAGGGGCAGAATGCCGTCGATCCGGCGGGCTCCGTCGACACCGGCCTGCGCTCGGTGCGCATCTCGGTCGAGGGCGACGTCACCAAGGCCGCGGACATCCGCGAGCTCAGGCTGCGCTCCGGCAACCAGGTGACGCGCCTCGGCGACATCGCCACGGTCTCTTCCGGCCTTCAGGATCCTTACGACAACAAATACCTCTTCAACGGCCATGAGAGCGTCCAGCTCGGCGTCGTCATGGCCAAGGGTTTTAACGTCAGGGACGTCGGCAAGGATGTCGAGGCGACCTATCAGCGCTTCGAGGCGGGGCTGCCCTACGGCGTGTCGGTCGACCAGATCTCCGACCAGCCCCAGGTCGTCAAGGACGCGGTGAGCGAGTTCATGGAGGCGCTCGGCGAGGCGCTGCTCATCGTGCTTGCAGTCTCGCTGCTGTCGATCGGTTGGCGCTCGGGCCTGGTGATCGCCATCGCCATCCCGCTCGTCTTGGCCGCCACCTTCGCCATCATGTACGAGATCGGCATCGACCTGCAGCGCATCTCGCTCGGCGCCCTCATCATCGCGCTCGGCCTGTTGGTCGACGACGCCATGATCGTCGTCGAGATGATGGAGCGAAAGCTCGAGGAAGGGCTGGTGAAGATCGAGGCGGCAAGCTTCGCCTACACCTCGACTGCTTTCCCGATGCTGACCGGCACGCTGATCACCACGGCTGGCTTCATCCCGGTCGGCTTCGCCGCCTCGACCGCCGGCGAATATGTGCGCACGCTGTTCTATGTCGTCGGCATCGCATTGGTCGTGTCGTGGTTCGTCGCGGTCTATTTCACGCCGTGGCTGGGTTACATGATCCTGAAGCAGCGCAAGCATGCCGGCACTCATCACGATGTCTTCGACACCAGCTTCTATCGCCGCCTGCGCGCGACCGTCGCCTGGGCGGTGCGCCACCGCATCATCGTGCTGGTGATGACGCTGGTCACCTTCGCCACCAGCCTCTGGGCCTTCCAATTCATCTCGCAGAACTTCTTCCCGCAATCCTCACGCCCGGAAATCCTGGTCGACCTGTGGCTGCCGGAAGGCACCTCGATCAAGGAAGTCGAAAACCAGGCCAAGTCGTTTGAAGGCAGGATGGCGGACGATCCGGACAAGCGCTTCATCGCCACCTATATCGGCGAGGGCGCGCCGCGCTTCTTCCTGCCGCTCGACCAGCAGCTTCGCAACCCGAACTTCGCCCAGCTCCTGGTGATGGCCAAGGACGAGCCGGCGCGCGAGCGGCTGATCGTCAAGATGCGCAAGATCCTGGCGCAGGACTTCCCATCGATCCGCGGCAAGGTCGACCGTCTCTTCCTCGGTCCGCCGACGGGCTGGCCGGTGCAGATGCGCGTCATGGGGCCGGACCGCCAGGAGGTACGCCGCATTGCCGATGAGGTGAAGGCGAAGTTCCAGGCCAACCCGCTGCTCGGCGCCATCCATGACGACTGGCTGGAACCAGTGCCGGCGATGAAGCTGGTGATCGATCAGGATCGCGCTCGCGCCCTTGGCGTCACCTCCCAGCGCATCCGCCAGATGCTGCAGGCCACCATGTCCGGCGCTCCGCTCGACGACTTTCGCGACGGCGAGGAGACGGTCTCGATCGTCGCCCGCGAGCCGGACGCGACCCGCAAGCTGCTGTCCTCGGTCGACTCGGTCTATATCCCGACCGACTTCGGCGGCTCGGTGCCGCTGTCGCAAGTGGCCAAGGTCGTGCCCGTCATGGAGCAGGGCATCGAATGGCGGCGCGACCGCCTGCCGACGATCAGCGTGCGCGCCACGCTGCCGGATGGCGTGCAGTCGAACGACGTCGTCACCAAGATGTACAACGACATGAAGGACCTGCGCGCCGGCCTGGCGCCCGGCTACAAGGTCGAAATCCAGGGCGGCGCCGAGGATTCGGCCGAGAGCCAGGCCTCGATCGCCGCCAAGGCGCCGATCATGCTCGCCATCATCGTCGTGCTCCTGATGGTCCAGCTGCAGCATTTCGGCAAGTCGATGCTGGTGCTGGCCACTGGCCCGCTGGGCATCATCGGCGCCGCCGCGGCGCTGCTGATCAGCGGCGCGCCGTTCGGCTTCGTCGCCATCCTCGGCGTGATCGCGCTGCTCGGCATCATCATGCGCAACTCGATCATCCTGGTCGACCAGATCGACCAGGATATCGCGGCCGGCATGGAGCGATCGGAAGCGATCGTAGGTGCTGCCGTGCGCCGCTTCCGGCCGATCATGCTGACGGCGCTGACCGCCGTGCTGGCGCTGATCCCGATCTCGCGCGCCGTCTTCTGGGGGCCGCTGGCCTACGCCATGATGGGCGGCATCCTGGTCGCCACCATGCTCACCATCCTGGTGCTGCCTGCCGGCTACGCCCTGTTCTTCGGCCGCGCGCCGAAAAAGGCCAAGACCGACGAGCAGGCGCCTGAGACGGAGAAGATCGAAGGCATTGAAAGACCGCAACTAGCCCTGGCAGCGGAATAAGGTGGCAACCTGGAATCATCCGCCATCGTCATCAGACGGTGGCGGATGATCTGCATGTACGGGCAACCACGTCTTGACGACGCCGTGCGCCGGTCAGTCTTCGCTTACTGGCGCCAAATGAAATGAAACGGGCGCGCCGAGGCGCGCCCGTCTCTTTCAATTGCCATGTTAGATGACGAACACCCAGTTGGCGATCAGCATCACCGCCACGCCGGCGATCAGTGTCAGGTAAGGCAGCATACCCGCTTTCTTGACCGAGAGGTCGGCGCCCGCCATGCCAAGGTCGGCCAGCATGTGATCGGGGAACTTGCCCTTGTCCTGGATGTAGTGACGGAAGCAGAACACCGGGATGATCAGCGCCGCCGTGATCAGGCCGGCCCACAGCGCCATCGGGTTCCACACCTTGGCGCCGGCGCCCATGAAGATCGCGTTGACATAGGCGAAGATCGCGCCGATGCCGAGCAGCCAGGTCGGCGCCTTCCACGGCCGATTGATATGGCCGTTGTCGATGCGGTGGATCCAACCGGCATTGAGGTTGAGGAAGTTGAAGATGATGTAGCCGCAGTTCGACACGGCGAGAATGAAGAAGAAGCTCGTCGCGTCGGCCGAGGCGATGGCCAGCACGATCAGGTTGAAGCAGAGGTCGGTCCACATCGCCCGCGTCGGCGCGCCATGCTCGTTGACATGGCTGAGATAGCGCGGCAGCCAGCCGTCGACCGAGCCCTGGTAGAGCGTGCGCGAAGAGCCGGCCATCGCCGTCATGATGCACAGCACCAGCGCCAGGATCATCAGCATTACCAGCAGGCTGTGGATCAGCTTGCCGCCGCCGACCATGCCGGCCAGCGCGTCGGCGACGCCCGAGCCGTCGACGATCGGCGTCGCCAGCATGCCGTTCAAGCCCAGCACGCCCTGGAAGGTAAAGGGTACCAGGATGAACAAGAGCATGCAGAGCAGGCCGGAGTAGAAGATCGCCTTGAAGGTATCGGTGCCGGGGTTCTTGAATTCCGACGTGTAGCAGACCGCGGTTTCGAAGCCGTAGGTCGACCATGCGGCGATGAACATGCCGCCGAGGGCAAGCGTCCAGCCGGCAATGTTCCACGAGCCGGGATCGGGCGCATAGGCGGCGGCCAGCGGCACCAGCGGCGAGAAATTCGCCCAGTCGATCTGGCCGGTGAAGATTGGCACGACGCCGACGATCAGCATCGGGATGATGACGAGCAGGCCGATATATTTCTGCACACTGGCCGTGCCGAGGATGCCGCGATGCTGGATCGAGAAGATGATCAGCATCAGCACCGCGCCGATGAAGAAGGTGGCGTTGAAGGTGAACGACACCGGGCCAAGCGTGTGGCCCCACAGCGACCATGTGCGGATCGCCGGCGTCGCGGCGGCGGTGACCGCGGCGATCGCGTCGGCGGGCACCGTTCCGGCATGCGCGGCGATATAGGCGATCACTTCCGGCGAGGTGTCGGTGAAGATCGGCACCGGCGCCAGCGCGTTGAGGATATAGGCGGCCGCGATCGAACAGCCGAGCGACAGCACCGGCGTCCAGGCGAACCAGTTGCACCACACCGACAGCGGCGCGATGAATTTCGAGTAGCGCAACCAGGCCGTCGCGCCGTAGATCGAGGCTCCGCCCGACTTGTTCGGAAACAGGCCGGCGATCTCGGCATAGGTGAAGGATTGCAGGAAACCCATGATCATGGACACCGTCCAGATCAGGAAAGCGAGCTTTCCGGTCGTCCCGGCAATGCCGCCGATCGAGAACAGGACCAGCGCTGGAACGCCGCTTGCCACCCAGAAGGCGCCACGCCAGTCGATATGCCTGAGCAGCTTGCTTTCGGCAGGCTGCTCGAGGGCCGTGCTTATCGTGCTCATATCTTGTGTCTTCCCCTTTTTGTTGTTCCCCGCCAGCGACGCTTCGGCTCTCGCGAAGCTTGCTCCCCGGCAAATCAGCGTCGACCCGTCGTGTTTCCACTCAGTCGTATTTTTTTCTTAAGAGTGAAGATTGATCCGACGCGCTTTCGCGTCAAGCGTTTTGTGAATGTCATGCACATCACGCTTGCGAAACATTGACCCGACCGCCGCCGGCGGAGCCGGCGAGGGTCGGATCCGCCTTGGGAGGCTTTCAGAAACCCGGCTTTTAGGAACGCGGTTTGGTCTTCTGTGGATCGTAATGGGCGAAGGCGACGACACGCGCCGGCAGGCGCTTGGCATGGCCGTCGAGCTTGCCGATCTCGACCTCCGTGCCGATCTCCGCGTGGGTGACGTCGAGCCGAGCCAGCGCGATGGTCTTGCCGAGCACCGGCGAACGCATGCCGGAGGTGACGACGCCGATCTGGGCGCGGCCGACATGGACGCAGTCGCCATGGCCGACCGGGACGTTGGCGTCGACGTCGAGCCCGACGAGCTTGTGCTGCGGGTGCTCCTTGCGCCGGATCAGCGCGTCGCGGCCGATGAAGTCGTCGGCCTTGGTCTTGACCGGCACGGTGAAGCCGATGCCGGCCTCGAACGGATCGGTCTGGTCGGAGAACTCGTAACCGGCGAAGATCAGTCCCGCCTCGATGCGGACCATGTCGAGCGCCTGCAGGCCCATCGGCTTCAGCCCGTGCGGCTGCCCGGCTTCCCAGACGGCGTCGAACACCTTTTCGGCGTCGCGCGGATGGCACCAGATCTCGTAGCCGAGCTCGCCCGTATAGCCGGTACGCGAGACCACGACCGGAATGCCGTTGCCGCCGCCGATGCGCGCGACCGCGAAGCGAAACCATTCGAGCTCGCCGATCGAGGGCTGCACCGGCGAGGTCCAGACGACCTCCTTCAATATGTCGCGGCTCTTCGGCCCCTGCACGGCGATGTTGTGCATCTGGTCGGTGGAGGAGCGGACCAGCACGTTGAGACCGAGTTTTTTCGCCGTCTCGCGCAGCCATTCGCCGGAAAGGTCGTCGCCGCCGACCCAGCGGAAATTGTCCTTGCCGAGCCTGAGCAGCGTGCCATCGTCGATCATGCCGCCATGCTCGTAGCACATCGCCGTATAGACGACCTGGCTGACGCCGAGCTTCTTGACGTCGCGGGTCAGCGTGTATTGCAACAGCGCTTCGGCATCCGGCCCGGTGACCTCGAACTTGCGCAGCGGCGACAGGTCCATGATCACGGCCGCCTGCCGGCAGGCCCAGTATTCGGCGATCGGACCTTCCTTGGCGAAGGAATTGGCGAGCCAATAGCCCCGGTATTCGACGAAGTCGCGCGTGTGCTTGGCAAAGCTGGAATGAAAGGCTGTCTCGCGGGTCATTTTCGGTTCCGAGTCGGGCTTCATGCGTCTGGCGATCGCTCGCGAGAATTTGTGCTGGCCGGAATAGCTGCGCACGTGGATGTCGGTCAGGTCCCAGCCATTGGCGGGCGTGGTGTCGTCCGGGCAGGCCGAGGACACGCAGACGATGTCGGTGAGCGCCCTGAGCAGCACGTAGTCGCCCGGCCGCGACCACGGCTCGTCCGACACCATCACGCCATGCGCGTCGATCGCCGTGTTGAAGAAGAAATTGATCGCCATCCAGCCGGCGCGGGGCGTCACGCCTTTGTCCGACAGCGCCTTGTTGAAATTCTCCGAGCAGTTGGTGTGGCCGGGATAGCCGATATCGTCGTAATATTTGGCGGCGCAGGCGAGCGCGAAAGCGTCGTGCCGCCCGCATGTGTCCTGCACCACCTCGACCAGCGGCTCCATGTCCTGGTCGTAATATTTCGAATGCAGGCCGGGCATCGGATAGGCCGAGCCCATCAGCGTGCGGGTCGTCGTGACGTCGAGCGGCAGGTCGCGGCCCTTGTCCAGCTTGCGCGCCGAAAAACACTGGAAGTCGGTGCATTGCCGGCCATCGACATCGATGATCTGCAGATAGTCGCCGGCCTTGACGAAATAGGATTCGGCGGTCGCCGAATGCACTCTGAGGTCGAGCACCGGATCGGCGAGCGGATCGGGAAGCTGCGACCTTGTCTTCAACCGGATCGTGGCGCGGCGCACCATGACGGTGAGCGGCGTCGCCGTGTTGTGGCCGTCGACCAGCATCGGCCCGCCCGGCGCCGCGATCAGCAGCGCGCCGTCGCGCTGGACGGAAAAGCTCTGCTCGGTGCCGGCTGGCGTGGCGCCGCCGAACACGCGCACGGCCTTTGGCTGGTCGAGCTCTAACTTGCGACGCTCAAGGCTGACGCGCAGCGCCGAAAGGCTGTCGTCACCCTCGGCAAGCAGCGCCTTGATGCCGGCTGCATTGCTGTTCGAGCGTTCTCCGAAAATGCCGGGATCGGTCGTGCCGGAGGTATCCCAGGCCAGAAGCTCGCAGGGCTGCCCACCCTCGACATTGGTCACGCTTACACTGTCGCCGGCCTCGACGTCGATCAGCACCGCGCCGTTGCCCTGCACGGTGTAGCGTTCCATCCCCGGCGGCAGCGCGATCTGGCCGGGCCTCAGGATCAGGCTTGGACGGGGCGCTCCGGACAGGACGGCGGGGTAGGGCGACTGGGTCATCTCAAACCCTCCTCCGAACGAGAAACAAGTTTGCCTGTGTGTAAAATTATTTTAGCAGCAAGAATAGCAGGGCGATGGCGTTTGGCAAGGCGGGTCTTCCCTTCTCCCCTTGCGGGAGAAGGGGTCGCCGCAGGCGACGGATGAGGGGTGTTCCAGGGGACGCCGGCGTCTCACTTCGCTGGAACACCCCTCATCCGCCTCGGCGCTGACGCGCCGATCCACCTTCTCCCACAAGCGGAGAAGGGGAAGGCGGGCGTCGCTACGCCAACTCCTCGGAATGGCCGATCTCGACACCGTATTCCGCAGCCGAGTCCAGCATCGTGTGCCACAGGCTCTCGGCGAAGGTCGCGAACACCAGGAAGTTGAACACGGCCTGCCCGTTGCGATCCTTGCCGCGCCACAGCGTGACGCTGGTGTGATCCATCGATGTGGCGGCCGCCGCGCCGACGCCAAACACATCGGGATGCAGATCGATCGACGACAGCTTGGCGAGCATCGCGCGTGCCTTGTCGCCGCTAACGCGGATCAGCGCCCGCGCGTGCGATTGATCGGAAAGCGAAGCCGAATCGGCAAAGACAGGCGCAAGCCCATCCATCGTGTGTTTGCCGCCTTTCGACAGCACGAGGAACTGGCCTGGTCCCGACCAGATCAGCGTCGCGTCGGCCGCGTCGGTCGCCTTGGGCGTTTCCGGCGCGGCGACAGCGAAGCCCGCCTTTGCGGCCTTCGCCATCTCGGCGGACTTGCCACGCCGCGCCATCACCTGCACGAGGCCGAAATTGCGGATCTCGGTCAGCGAAACGCCGGCTTCGCCTTGCGCGCCATAAGCGCCGGCGACCAGCGCGCGGTCGAGCGGGCTGCGGACATCCCAGGAAAAATCAGCCACGCTGGCGCCCTCCATCCGGATCGTAGAAGACGGAATTGCAGAGCTCGACATCATAGTCCTCGCCGCGCAGCGGATCATGCGCCCGCGCGATCTCGCCGATACGCTCGCGCCCGCGCTCGACAAGGCCGAGCCCGATCCACTGGTCGAGCGCCGGCGAGAAGCAGACCGAGGTGACATAGCCCTGGTCGTTGTCGGGGCCAGGGGTCTCGCCCTTCGGAATGATATGCGCGCCGGAGCGGAGCCGGCGCGCCTTGTCGGTCGGCTTGATGCCGACGACCACCTGCCGGTTCGGCGCGACCAGCGCCTCGCGGCCGGCCATGACGCGGCCGATGAAATCCTTCTTGGTCGACATCATCTTGCCGAGGCCGAGATCGCCCGCCGTGGTGGTGCCGTTGAGCTCTGGCCCGGCGACATGGCCCTTTTCGATGCGCATCACGCCGAGCGCCTCGGTTCCGTAGGGCGTCACGCCAAACGGCTTGCCGGCAATCATCAGGTTGCGCGCCATGGCTTCGCCGTAGCGCGCCGGCACGGAGATCTCGAACGCCATCTCGCCAGAGAAGGAAATGCGGAACAGCCTTGCCTTCAGGCCGCCGCGCAGCTTGACCTCGCGCGCGCCCATGAACGGGAAGCCTTCGTTCGACAGGTCCTCGGCCGGATCGACGATCTCCTTGAGCAAGTCGCGCGTCTTCGGTCCGGCGATCGAGAACTGCGCCCACTGGTCGGAGACCGAGGTCAACTGCACGTCGAGCTCTGGGAACAGCACCTGCCGGCAGAATTCGAGGTGCTGCATCACCAGCCCGGCCTTGGCGGTCGTGGTGGTGAGGAAATAATGGTCCTCGGCCAGCCGCGAGGTCGTGCCGTCGTCGTAGACGATTCCGTCCTCGCGCAGCATCAGCCCGTAACGCGCCTTGCCGACGGCGAGGCTGGAGAAGGCGTTGATGTAGACGCGGTCGAGGAAGGTGCCGGCATCGGGCCCATGCACGTCGATCTTGCCGAGCGTCGAGACATCGCAGAAGCCGACGCCGTTGCGCACGGCCTTCACCTCGCGGGTGACCGATTCCAGCCAGTCCTTCTCGCCCGCGCCGGGGTACCACTGCGCGCGCTTCCAAAGGCCGGTGTCGACAAACACTGCGCCCTGTTCGGCCGCCCAGTGATGCGAGGGCGTCAGCCGCGTCGCATGGAAATTCTCGTCGCGGTGGTG
The DNA here is from genome assembly GCF_006439375.1 of Mesorhizobium sp. B4-1-1. Lineage (NCBI taxonomy): Bacteria > Pseudomonadati > Pseudomonadota > Alphaproteobacteria > Hyphomicrobiales > Phyllobacteriaceae > Mesorhizobium > Mesorhizobium sp. B4-1-1. The sequence continues at coordinate 239,187 of NZ_VFTH01000003.1, read as the reverse complement.
GCCGGCGAAAGCGCCGATGGCGACCGGCACGTAAGGCGGCCGGTAGATCGTCGTGCCGGTCTCGGGTATCGACTTGCCGCTGACCGCCGCCATGATGGCGAGGCCGGCGACATTCGAGGTCTTGCCCTGGTCGGTCGCCATGCCGAGCGTCGTGTAGCGCTTCAGGTGCTCGACCGATTGAAAACCCTCGCGCTGCGCCAGCTCGACATCGGAAGCGGTGACGTCGTGCTGCTGGTCGACGAACGCCTTGCCCTTGCCGACGACATGCCAGAGCGGGGTGATCGAAAAGGCTTCGTCGTCGGCGACCGGCATCGATCCGATATTGCCGCCGCGTCCGGCATCGCGTGCCGCGGCAGCGCCGGCTTCAAACCCTTCGCGCAGGCAGGCGCCAAGTCCGAAAGCGCCGTTGGCCGCGCCCGCCGCGACCATGCCGGGCGGTACGCCGTCCGGCACGAAGGCGGCGATGTCGTCGCGCCATTTCGGCCGGCCGCGATGATAGGAGGTGAGGCCGACCGCCGGGTTCCAGCCGCCGGAGACGGCGAGCCCGTCCGCCTCGACCTCGGCGCGGGCGCCGCCGGTCAGCGAGACGGAAATCTTGCGCACGCCGCCCCTGCCGCCGTCGACGCCGCTGACGGAGCCGTGCAGCACCGGGAAGCCGCCCTTGCTGGCAAGCGAGCGATGCGCCGGCGAAACGTCCGGCCGCGCGTCGATCACCGCCGCCACCTGCAGTCCGGCGGCGATCGCCGTTTCGGCCGTGCGCCAGCCATCCTCGTTGTTGGTGAACAGCGCGATCCGCCTGGACGGCGTGGCGGCGTAGCGTTTGATGTAGCTGCGCATGGCCGACGCCATCATCACGCCGGGCGTGTCGTTGCCGGCAAAGACGATCGGACGTTCGATCGCGCCGGCTGCGACCACGCAGCGCTTGGCCACGATGCGCCATAGACGCTGGCGCACCTGATGTTCCGGCGGCACCGGCAGATGGTCGTTGACGCGCTCGATAGCGCCATAGGTGCCACCGTCATAGACGCCGAACAAAGTCGTGCGCGTCATGATGCGCACATCCGGCATCGCCACCAGTTCGGCAACCGCGCGCGCGACCCATTCGGCGGCCGGCAATCCGTCGATCGTGCCGCCATCGGCGAGCAGGCGGCCGCCGAGGACGAAATCCTCCTCGCACAGGATGACGCGCGCGCCGCAGCGCGCGGCGGCAAGGGCAGCCGCCAGGCCCGCCGGGCCGGAACCGGCGATCACCACGTCGCAATGCGCCCAGGCCTTGTCATAGTGGTCGGGGTCGGAAACCTGCGCTGCGCGGCCGAGACCGGCGGCGCGCCGGATCGCCGGCTCGTAGATCGCTTCCCAGAACTTGGCCGGCCACATGAAGGTCTTGTAGTAGAAGCCGGCGACGAAGATCGGCGCGAACAGCTGGTTGACCGACATCACGTCGAAATTGAGCGAAGGCCAGCGGTTCTGGCTGGCTGCCTCGAGGCCCTCATACAGCTCAGCCGTCGTCGCCTTGGTGTTCGCCTCACGCCTTGCGCCGCTGCGCAACTCGACCAGCGCGTTCGGCTCTTCCGAGCCCGCCGTCAGGATGCCGCGCGGGCGATGGTATTTGAACGAGCGGCCGACCAGCTTGATGCCATTGGCAATCAGCGCGGAAGCCAGCGTGTCGCCCTTGAAGCCTGAGAGCGTCTTGCCGTCGAAGCGAAAATTGAGCGCGACCGAGCGATCGATGAGACCGCCATTGTTCAGCCGGTTTGCCTGATTGCCGCGCATCACGCACCAACCTTGGCGGCGCCGGCGCCCGCCGCCGGTTCGACAGAAGAAATCTCATGCGTCAGCGTGTTGCGGGTGACCTTCAGCCAGGCCCGGCAGCCGCCGCCATGGTACCAGTGCTCGCTCATCACGCCGGCGATGTTGTCGCGCAGATAGACGTAATCGTAGACGGCGTCCTCGCCGGCATCGGCCGCGGGGCGTTGCGGCTTGGCGTCGCCGAGATAGGTGAACTCGCCGAGTTCGCGTTCGCCGCAGAAGGGACAGACAATGCGCATGGTTTTCCGGCTGTCCTCAGAGCATGATGCCAAAAAGTGTGGAGCGGTTTTTGGATAACATCGTGCTCTATCTCTAATGCAGGTTCGGTTGGGCGCCCTGGCCCTTCTCGTCGATCATGGCGCCGCGCTGGAACCGGTCGAGGCGGAACAGCGCGGCTTCCTTGTGCGATTGATCGCGGGCGATGAGATGGGCAAAGACGAAGCCCGAGCCCGGTGTCGCCTTGAAGCCGCCATAGCACCAGCCGGCGTTGATATAGAGGCCGTCCACGGGGCTCTTGTCGATGATCGGCGTGCCGTCCATCGACATGTCCATGATGCCGCCCCACTGGCGCAGAAGCCGCACGCGGCCGATCATCGGGATCAGCGCCATGCCGCCTTCGCAGACATCTTCCATGACCGGCAGATTGCCGCGCTGCGCATAGGAATTGTAGCCGTCGATGTCGCCGCCGAAGACCAACCCGCCCTTGTCCGACTGGCTGACATAGAAATGTCCGGCGCCGAAGGTCATGACGCCGGGGATCAGCGGCTTGATCGCTTCGGAGACGAAGGCCTGCAGCACATGGCTTTCGATCGGCAGGCGAAGACCCGCCATCGCCGCCACGCGCGAGGAAGAACCCGCGACCGCCATGCCGACCTTGCCGGCGCCGATCTTGCCGCGCGAGGTCTCGACCCCGGTTACCTTGCCGTTGGCGTCGCGCGTGAAGCCGGTAACCTCGCAATTCTGGATGATGTCGACGCCGAGCGCGCTCGCCGCATGCGCGTAGCCCCAGACCACGGCGTCATGCCGCGCCGTGCCGCCGCGCCGCTGTAAGAGGCCGCCCTGCACGGGAAAGCGCGCATTGTCGAAATTCAGGAACGGCAGCATCTTGCGCAGTGCCGCCTGGTCGAGTAGCTCGGCGTCGATGCCGTTGATGCGCATGGTGTTGCCGCGCCGCGCGAAGGCGTCGCGCTGCGCGTCGGAGTGATAGAGGTTGAGCACGCCGCGCTGGCTGACCATCGCGTTGTAGTTGAGGTCCTGCTCCATCGTCTCCCACAGCTTCATCGACAATTCGTAGAAGCCGGTGTTGCCGGGCAGGCCGTAATTGGAGCGGATGATGGTGGTGTTGCGGCCGGCATTGCCGGAGCCGATCCAGTCCTTCTCCAGCACCGCGACGTTGCGGATGCCGAACTCGCTGGCGAGGAACCAGGCGGTGGCGAGCCCGTGGCCGCCGCCGCCGATGATCACCACATCGTAGCGATCCTTGGGCGCTGCGTCGCGCCAGGTCGGCTGCCAGTTCTTGTGGCCGGAGAGAGCGGCGCGGGCGAGCGAGAAGATCGAATATTTCATAAGTTCATTCCAAGGCCGCTCGCCATACGCAGGATCTTTCCTGACGCATCGGATTTACCCGAAAACTGCTTCGCTTTTCGGTCCGATCCTCTAGATATCCAGCGTGTGGTCGCGCTCCCACTGCGTGAAGTGCGAAGCATAGGAATTCCATTCCTGGTGCTTCAGCTTTAGATATGCCGACGAGAATTCCTCACCCAGCGCCGCCTTCAGCGATTTGTCCTTGTCGAACTCGCGCAACGCATCGAGCAGGTTGAGCGGCAGTTTCGGCGCGCCTTTCACGGTGTGGCCGAACTGATACATGTCGATGTCGTAGCGCTTGCCGGGATCGGCCTTGGAGCGGATGCCGTCGAGGCCGGCCGCGATGATCACCGCTTGCAAAAGATACGGATTGGCGGCGCCGTCCGGCAGGCGCAATTCGAAACGGCCAGGCCCGGGCACGCGCACCATGTGCGTGCGGTTGTTGCCGGTCCAGGTCACCGTGTTCGGCGCCCAGGTCGCGCCCGAAATGGTGCGCGGCGCGTTGATGCGCTTGTAGGAATTGACCGTCGGATTGGTGATCGCGGCAAGCGCCGAAGCGTGCTTCATGATGCCGCCGAGGAAGTTCTTGCCCTTGGCGGAGAGGCCGAGCTCCATTGCATTGTCGGCAAAGACATTGGTCTTGCCGGTCTCGTCCCACACCGAGATGTGCGCATGGCAGCCATTGCCGGTCAGGCCCTGGAAGGGCTTGGGCATGAACGTCGCCCGCAGCCCGTGCTTTTCCGCGATCGACTTGACCATGAACTTGAAGAAGGAGTGCTTGTCGGCTGTCGCCAGCGCGTCGTCGAAGGACCAGTTCATCTCGAACTGGCCGTTGGCGTCCTCATGGTCGTTCTGGTACGGACCCCAGCCCAGCGCCAGCATGTGGTCGCAGATCTCGGCGATCACGTCATAGCGGCGCATCACCGCCTGCTGGTCGTAGCAGGGCTTCGATGCCGTGTCGTACTGGTCGGAGATCGCGCTGCCGTCCGGCGAGATCAGGAAGAACTCGGCCTCGACGCCGGTCTTGACATGCATGCCGTCGCCGGCCGCTTCCGCGATCAACCGCTTCAGCGTGTTGCGCGGCGCCTGGTCGACCTCATTGTCGTCCATCATGCAGTTGGCGGCGACCCAGGCGACATCTTTCTTCCACGGCAGCTGGATCACCGAAGCCGGATCCGGCACTGCCAGCATGTCCGGATGCGCCGGCGTCAGATCGAGCCACGTCGCGAAGCCGGCAAAGCCCGCGCCGTCCTTCTGCATGTCGGCGATCGCCTGCGCAGGCACCAGCTTGGCGCGCTGTCCACCGAACAGGTCGGTGTAGGAGATCATGAAATATTTGACGCCGTTCTCCTTGGCGAATGCGGCGAGATCGTTCCCCATTTATGTAGTTCCTCGCTTATGTATTTCGGATGCTGGCTGGAGCGGAGGACCCGTCCCAGCTGTTGCCTTGACGCAATTCCAGGCGGAATTGTCCTAGAAGCCGTTCCTCCCCGGTATCCAGCTGGTGCCGGCCAAAGGCACGCCGGCCATGGCGGCGGCTTCGATGGAGAGCGCGACGAGATCCTCGGGCTCGAGATTGTGCAGGCTGTTCTTGCCGCACGCGCGGGCAATGGTCTGTGCCTCAAGCGTCATCACCTTGAGGTAGTTCGCGAGCCGCCGGCCGGCCGCGATCGGGTCGACCCGCTTCATCAACTCGGGGTCCTGCGTGGTGATGCCGGCCGGGTCACGGCCTTCATGCCAGTCGTCATAGGCGCCGGCGGTGGTGCCGAGCGCATTGTAATCCGCCTCCCAGCGCGGATCATTGTCGCCGAGCGCGACGAGTGCTGCCGTGCCGATCGATACCGCGTCGACGCCGAGCGCCAGCGCCTTGGCGACATCGGCGCCGTTGCGAATGCCGCCCGAGACGATCAGTTGCACTTTGCGGTGCATGCCAAGGTCCTGCAGCGCCTGCACCGCCGGCCTGATGCAGGCAAGCGTCGGCTGGCCGACATTCTCGATGAACACTTCCTGGGTCGCCGCGGTGCCGCCCTGCATGCCGTCGACCACGACCACGTCGGCCCCTGCCTTCACCGCGAGCGCGGTGTCGTAATACGGCCGCGCCCCCCCGACCTTGACGTAGATCGGCTTTTCCCAGTCGGTGATCTCGCGCAGTTCAAGAATCTTGATCTCGAGATCGTCCGGCCCGGTCCAGTCGGGATGGCGCGAGGCCGAGCGCTGGTCGATGCCCTTGGGCAGGGTGCGCATCTCGGCGACGCGGTCGGAGATCTTCTGTCCGAGCAGCATGCCGCCGCCGCCGGGCTTCGCGCCCTGGCCGACGACCACTTCGATGGCGTCGGCGCGGCGCAGGTCGCGCGGGTTCATGCCATAGCGTGACGGCAGGTACTGGTAGACCAGTTGCTTGGAATGGCCGCGTTCTTCCTCGGTCATGCCGCCGTCACCGGTGGTGGTCGAGGTGCCGGACAGCGTGGCGCCACGCCCGAGCGCCTCCTTGGCCGGGCCGGAGAGCGACCCAAAGCTCATGCCGGCGATGGTGATCGGTATCTTCAGCTCGATCGGCTTCTTGGCATGGCGCGAGCCGAGCACCACCGAGGTGTCGCAGCGCTCGCGGTAGCCTTCCAGCGGATAGCGCGAGATCGACGCGCCGAGGAACAAAAGGTCGTCGAAATGTGGCAGCTTGCGCTTGGCGCCGGCGCCGCGAATGTCATAAATGCCGGTTGCTGCCGCGCGGCGGATTTCGGAAAGCGTATAGTCGTCGAAGGTCGCGGATTTGCGCGGCGTCGTCGGCGGGTTGCGGTAGGTCATCTTGCCTCAATACGCGTCGGCGTTATCAATGTTGAAATTGTAGAGTTTGCGGGCCGAACCGTAGCGCTTGAACTCCGAGGCCTTGACGCCGGTAACGCCGGCCTTGTCGAGCAGGTCCTGCAGCAATTCGATGTGCTCGGGCCGCATCTCCTTGGCGATGCAGTCGGCGCCGAGGCTTTCCACCTTGCCGCGCACGAAGAGCCGCGCCTCGTAGATGGAATCGCCCAGCGCGTCGCCGGCGTCGCCCAGCACCACGAGATTGCCGGACTGCGCCATGAACGCCGACATGTGGCCGATATTGCCGTGCACGACGATGTCGATGCCTTTCATCGAGATGCCGCAGCGCGACGAGGCGTTGCCCTCGATGACCAGCAGCCCGCCGCGGCCGGTGGCGCCGGCATACTGGCTGGCATCGCCCTTGATGACGATCGAGCCCGACATCATGTTCTCGCCGACGCCGGGCCCGGCCGAGCCGTGCACGGTGATCGCGGCGCCGTCATTCATGCCGGCGCAGTAATAGCCGACGCTGCCGCGCACATCGATGCTGACTGGCTGGTCGACGCCGACGGCCACAGAGTGGCTGCCCTTGGGGTTGAGCACTTCCCAGGCGGTCTCGTTCGAGCCGGGTGTGAGCTTGTGCAGCGCCTGGTTCAATTCGCGCAGCGAATGTTGCGAAAGATCGAAGACCCTTGCATGGCTCTGATCGCGCTCGGCTTTCGACATTGTGGTTGCCGGCATCGGCTCAGTGCTCCCAGAAGTAAACGGTTGCGGGCTCGGGCTCCCAGACCCGCGCATTGTCGATGCCGGGCAATTTGGTCAGCGCGCGATATTCCGACCCGAAGGCGACATACTGGTCGGTCTCGGCCATGACGGCGGGCTTGCAGGCGATCGGATCGCGTACCACGCCGAAGCCGTTCTTGGTGCCGACGACGAAGGTGAAGAAGCCGTCGAGGTCGGAGAGCGTGCCTTCCAGCGCCTCGCCGAGATTCTTGCCGTGCGCCATCCGGTTGGAGAGATAGGCGGCCGCCACTTCGGTGTCGTTCTCGGTCTCGAAGGTCATGCCGTCGCGGATCAGTTCGCGGCGCACATTGTTGTGGTTGGACAGCGAGCCATTGTGCACTAGGCACTGGTCGGCGCCGGTCGAGAACGGATGCGCGCCCATCGTCGTCACCGCCGATTCCGTCGCCATTCGGGTGTGGCCGATGCCGTGTGTGCCGGTCATTGAGCGCACGTCGAAGCGGTCGACGACGGCTTCCGGCAGGCCGACCTCCTTGTAGATCTCGACTGCTTCGCCGGCGCCCATGATGCGGATGTCGGGGCGAAGCGACTGCAGCGCCTCGCGCGCCGCGTCGACCTTGTCCGGCGCGGTTCGGATGACGGCATGGGTGGATTTCGTGGCAAGACTGACGGGAGCGCCGATCGCCTTGGCGAGCTCGACATCGAGGCCGCGGAAATCGCGCTCCGGCTTGGCCGACTGGATGGTGATCTTGGCTTCATTCTTGGAAGGGGCGCCATAGATGGCGATGCCGGCGCTATCCGGGCCGCGGTCGCTGAGCGACACCAGCATCTCCGACAGCATCGCGCCGAGCTTCGGCTCCAGCGCCTTGTCCTTCAAGAAAAGTCCGACGATTCCGCACATGCCAGCCTCCAGCGTTTTTTGGCTCTCAGATGATGTACCCAATGAGTTGGCCAAGTTCAATTGGTATGAAAGAAATTTTCCTGTCGTTATATATTCGACGGCACATCACCTTTGGCACTATCGCCGTCCGGACGCGCCTTGTGAACCCAGATCGCATGGCGGATGCGCGCGATCCTGTAGGCGTCGAGGATCGAGAGGGCATAGATCAGGAAACCGCCGGCATGGCGGCCGATGAAGCCGGCCTCGGCCGGCGCCAGCTTGGTTGTTATCCAACCAAGGATCACCATGAAGAACAGGAATTGCAGCCCGCGCACCGGCACGCCGAGCATGACATGGCCGCTTGCCGGCAAAACGATCGCCGCGCCGAGCACGAGATACGGATTGGCCGGGGCGGAGGAAGCGGCTTCGTCGGTCATGCGGCCTGCCTTTCGCGCCGGTTGATGGCTTCGCGCAGGCCTGAGGCCACCGCGAGCAGGCGTTCGATCAAGGCAGGATCGATCCTGGTATCGCCGAACGCCGCCTGCCGGAACACGCCGTAGCGGGCGCGCTCGGCCTCGGCCAGCAGCCAGACGATGCGCACGCCGTTCGGCGTGATCAGCAATTCCTTGGCGCGGCTTTCGGCAAAAATGCCGGTATGGGCGGCAATCAGATCCTGCGGGAAGGCGACGCCCTTGCGATCCGTTTTAAGAACTGCTTCGGCGGGAAAGCCCAGCACCTTCGGCAGCGTGTGAGCAAGATGATCGAAATTGGAGAAAGTCGTCGCCGAATTCGGCCGCATCATCATGTCGAACGTACCCGGTACCGCGACCGGCTCGGTAATCGAAACGCTAAGCCAGCGTGTCGGCAGCTTTCGTGTCGCCAGCGTGTCGACGATGGTACGCAGCTGAACGCGCTGGCCGTTCCAGGAGCCGGCCCAGGTGACGACGCCGGCCGTGCCGTCGGAAATGTCGGCGGCATCCGCAATGACGCTGCGAACGCTGGCGGCATCGGCGGCCAAGGCCGCCTTCGCCCTGTTGCGGTTGGCGCGAGCGAGCCAAACAACATGAGCGACGACGCCCAATGCGATCGTCCCGGTAAGCAATACTGACGCCAGCTCGGACATCTCGACACGCCACGGCCCGCCGTCGACAGGCGGGCTCTCACTCCACTCAATAGCCCTGCGGCTTCGGCCACGGCATGGAGAACTGGTCGCCGCGCCGCACGAATTTGTAGCGGTAGAAGTGGAACCATAGCGAAATCAGGAAATAGAACACGGTCATCGCGATCAGCTGCGAGCCGAAGCCGAGGAAGATGGCGAAGAACGTCACCATGCACAGGCAGAACAGGACGATCGCCGGCAGCGGATGGAAGGGGTGGGTGTAGCCGCGGCGGATCGTGCCCAGCGGCCACTTCCTGCGGAACATCATGATGTTGATGCTCATGAAGGTGTATTGCAGCACGCCCGACAGGATCGAGAAGGTGATCGCCTGGTTGAGGTCGGCGATGAAGGCGAAGGCCAGCGCGATCGGCAGCAGAAACAGGATCGAGCGGTAGGGCGTGCGGTACTTGGGATGCACCGCCGAGAACCAGCTCGGCAGATAGCGGTCGCGGCCGAGCGAGAACCAGGCGCGCGCCGCGTCGTTGATGCAGCCATTGGCCGAGGCGAGCGCGGCCAGCAGCGTCGCGACGAAGAGCAGGTTTTCGAGCAGCGGGCTGCCGGTCAGCTTGCCGGCGTCCCACAGCGGATAATAGGTGATGCCGAGATATTCCCAGGGCATCAGCGAGGCGCAGACATACCAGGTCATCGCGGCGGCGATCAGCAGCGTGATCATGCCGGCCATGGTGCCGTAGGGCAGGGAGCGGGCCGGCGAGCGCACTTCCTCGGCCGCCTGTGTCGTTCCCTCGATGCCGAGATAGTACCAGATGCCGAACTGGAAGGCGGCGATCACGCCGATCCAGCCATAGGGCAGCGCATTGGCGGGGGTGACCAGCTCGTTTAGTTTCAACACAGCCCCTTGCGTCCACGGGCTGACCGAGAAGAACAGGATGACGATCGAGACATAGGCGATCGCGGTGATGACGAAATTGACGTTGAGCGTCATCAGCACGCCGCGATAGTTCAGCCAGGCGAGCACGACGATGGTGGCGGCGATGAAGGAATTGTGCGTCAGTCCTTCGACGCCGGCCTTGGCGACGATCGTGTCGCCGAGGAGGATCGCGTCCGACACTTCGAGCATGGTGTAGGCGAACACCAGGAACAGCGCGACGTTGAAGGCCATCAGCGGCCCGACGATATGCTTGGCCTGCGCATATTGGCCGCCGGCGGCGGCGACTGTCGACGTCACCTCGGAATCGATCATCGCGACCGAGGTGTAGAGCAGTCCGACGACCCAGCAGACGATCAGCGCCGCGAGCGCGCCACCCTTGTCGGCGGAGAAATTCCAGCCGGTGAACTCGCCGACGAGCACGATGCCGACGCCCAGCGCCCACACATGCGCCGGGCCGAGCACCCGAAGCAGCGAGACCCTGTCGCCGTGGATTGTCGTCGTTTGTCCCGTTTCAACCGCAGCCGTCATATCGTCCCCACTCAGATCCGGTGTTTTTCGGAAACGGCTTCAAGCTCACCTTCACGGGAAGACGTCAAAGTCTCCTCGGAATAGGTCGTATCGACCTTGAACCAGTCGTAGAGCATCCACAGCGCAAGCACGACCGAGATGGCCCAGCAAACGTAAGACAGTCCCATCCACATGATGTTTTCTCCGGACTCGTCGAAAGTCTCTTTATCGTCGAAAGTCTCTTTGTCGTCGAAGTCTACTTGTCGTCGAACTTCTCGTTGATGACCTCGCGATATTCCTTATCGGAGGCGCGGAACAGGAAAACGAAATAGGCGATCAGCACGATCGCCATGATGATCAGCGTCGGCCAGTCGATGATGTAATGGAAGCGGTTCTGGATGATGTCGTGCGCCGTCTCCGGCGTGTAGCCCAGCTTCTCCCAGATCGAGGCCATGGTCGCGTTCTGGCCGAGCGCGTCCCAGGTCTTGGCGTCGAGCGCGTCGATCGACTTCGCCGCCCCGGCAAAGCCGAGTTTCAGCGGCAGCCAGAGCGCCACGAAGATTGCGACCACCACGACCGCGATGTCGAGGACCTGTCCGGCCTTGCTCTGCTCCGGCGGGATATAGCGAGGCATGGTTTCTCCCTTCACGATTGACGGTTGCGGGCGGCGTCGGCGTTCTTGATGTCGAGCCCGTAGATGAAGTCCTTGTCTTCCTTGTAGTGGTTGAGCATGGCGAGGATCGCGGCGGTGTTGAAGATCAGCACCGCGGCGGCCGCAACCGCCACCACGAGCTTGATGCCGCTGTGCGGAATGTACGGCCATGTCATCAGGAGGACGAAGAGGATCGTCGCCCACAGGCACACGATCAGGAGCACGGATCCACGCAAGTCGGAACGGTACAGCGCTTCGATGCGCTGCTGCATATCGGACATCGGTTTTCCCCTTCTGGCGACGTCCGGCCATACACCCCGACCGGGCGCCCACTCTTTCAACAGAGTGAAATTTTTTTCATAAATTCCGCTCGATTCCCGGAATTGTCAAGCCGGATTTACGCATCGTAAACCGTTTGTTCAGGTCAAGAAATTTGCCTGACAATGAAATTTTTTGCTTCAAGGGGATTGCAGGGCTTCGCCGTTTGCGGTCAATATTCGACCAAGCTCCGCCACCAAGCAGGAGCAGGGAACGGCAACGACTTAAATCGCACGGAGGACGATCGGATGACGGCATCCTGGAGATTCTCGACCCTGGCGGACCGCCATCGCGCGCTCGGCTCAAAACTCGAGGACTGGAGCGGCATGGGCACCGCCTGGACCTACGACAAGGATGCCGACGCGGAATATGTCGCGATCCGCACCAAGGCCGGGCTCATGGACGTCTCCGGCCTGAAGAAGGTCCACATCACCGGGCCGCACGCCTCGCATCTCATCGACCTCGCCACGACGCGCGACGTCGAAAAGATCTATCCCGGCAAGTCGGCCTATGCCTGCATGTTGAACGAAGCCGGAAAATTCACCGACGACTGCATCCTCTACCGCATCAGCCCGAACTCCTGGATGGTCGTGCACGGCTCCGGCACCGGCCACGAGGATCTGCAGCGGGCGGCGATGGGCCGCGATGTCTCGATTCGCTTCGACGACAATCTGCATGACCTGTCGCTGCAGGGGCCGACCGCCGTCGACTATCTGGCCAAACACGTGCCTGGCATCCGCGACCTCAACTACTTCCACCACATGCACACGCAACTCTTCGGTTTCCCGGTGATGATCTCGCGCACCGGCTATACCGGCGAGCGCGGCTACGAGATCTTCTGCCGCGGCCAGGACGCCGGCACGATCTGGGACAGGATCCTCGAGGAGGGCAAGAGCGCCGGCATCATTCCGTGCCGCTTCACCACGCTCGACATGCTGCGCGTCGAGAGCTACCTGCTCTTCTACCCCTACGACAATTCCCAAAAGTATCCGTTCGAGAACGAAGGCCCCGGCGACACGCTGTGGGAACTCGGCCTCGACTTCACCGTCAGCCCCGGCAAGACCGGCTTCCGCGGTGCCGAGGAACACTATAGGCTGAAAGGCAAGGAGCGCTTCAAGATCTACGGCGTGCTGCTCGACGGCAAGGAGCCGGCGGACGAAGGCGCGCCGGTCTACCGCGACGGCAAAAAGGTCGGCGTGGTCACCTGCGCCATGTATTCGCCGCTGGTCAAGAAATCGATGGGCATCGCCCGGCTCGACGTGGACTGTGCCGTCAAGGACACCAAGCTCGAGATCCACAACAAGAGCGGCTCCATCAAGGCGACGGCGCAGCCATTGCCGTTCGACGATCCGAAAAAGACCAAGCGGACCGCCAAGGGCTGAGGCATCATCAAGGGGGAGGGATTTCGAGGCACGAAGGAAAGAATGGCAGCCAAGACGATCATCAGCCGGCCCATCTACGGAACGCTCTCTCCGCAGCCCGGCAAGCATCATCTTTTCATCGCCGACGCAGAAGGCGCGCTGGCGATAACGAACATGGCCGGCAAGGCTCCGCCCGGCTTCTTCGACGGAGCCGAGATCGTCTTTATTCCCGACCCCGAGGGCAAGCACATTTCAGCGCTTGAGGCGCTGAGGCCGGCCCAGCTCCATCTGCCGCCGTCCTTCGCCAGCCTCCTGCCGCGGCTCAGGCAGACGCTGACCAACGCCCATATGGGGTTGCGCCTCTATCTTGCCGGCACCGAGGGCCTGATCGGCCAGGCCATGCAGGCCGCGCTTGAAGCCGGCATCGACCACACCTCGATTGAGACCGAGCATCGCGGCTCGCTGGCGCGGCGCATGCAGTGCGTGCACTGCAAGGGCATCACCGAGAATGTGACCACGCAGCCGGCGCTCTGTTCGCATTGCGGCCTGCTGCTCCTGGTGCGCGATCACTATTCGCGGCGCCTCGCCGCCTTCCAGGGCGTGTGCATCAACGCCGAGGATCGCTCCGAGATCCCTCCAATGGAGGAGGCCTTCCCATGAGCACGGGCACCACCAAGCTCGACGTCGTCGTCAGCGACGTCGTTCCCGTCAACTATCTCGTCACCCGCTTCCATTTCCGTCGCCGCGACGGCGAGTTGCTGCCGACCTTTTCCGGCGGCGCCCATGTCGTGGTCGAGATGCGCGACGGCGACCGCACCAGGCTCAATCCCTATTCCCTGATGGGCTCGCCGCTCGACACGCGCGAATACACGATTTCCATCCGGCGCGACGATGTTGGCCGCGGCGGCTCGCTGTTCATGCATAGGTCCGTCAAGCCTGGCCTGGAGATGGTGATCAGCTATCCCGTGAACCTGTTCTCGCTCGATCTGAGAGCAAAAAAACACCTGATGCTGGCTGGCGGCATCGGCATCACGCCCTTCATGGCGCAGACCGCGCAACTGGCAGGGGCCGGCGGCAATTTCGAGTTGCACTACACCTGCCGCACCGCTTCGCTCGGCACCTATGCCGATGTGCTCCGAGAGCGCTACGGCAACCGGGTCAGGCTCTATCACGACGACCGCGAGGAGCGCATCGATCTCGATCGGCTCTTGTCCTCGCAGCCGCTCGGCACGCATGTCTATGTCTGCGGCCCGGCCGGCATGATCAACTGGGTGCGCGATCGGGCAGCAAGCCTGGGCTGGCCGCCCGAGACCGTGCATTTCGAGCATTTCGCGGCTCCGCAACCCGGCGCGCCGTTCGACGTCGAGTTGGCTGTCAGCGGCAAGACGATCCGCGTCGGCGAGCAGCAGAGCCTGCTCGAAGCCATCGAAGCCGCCGGCGTCGACCCGCCCTACCTGTGCCGTGGCGGCGTCTGCGGCCAATGCGAGACCAATGTGATCTCTTCCAACGGCAAGTTCATCCACAACGATCACTGGCTGAGCGAGGAAGATCACCGTTCAGGCTGCAAGATCATGCCTTGCGTCTCGCGCTTCGAGGGCAAGTTGCTGGTCCTGGAAAGATAGGAGGCGTCAATGGGCATCACCTTTCGCAAGGAAACTTTTCGCGACGACTTCACCTTCAAGAACAGCCCGGAGCACATCAGGCGCTTTCCGTTCCCGTTCAACGAAGACGCCTACATGTACGCGGTCAACATCGAGCCGCATGTCGTGGGGCCGAAGGGCAGCGTTCTCGAAAACCTGATCGACGTCGACGAGCACTATGTCGCCGAGATGCAGGACCGCGCGCTGGTGCTGGCTGAGGATCCGCTGCGCTGCCAGTCGCTGCCGCACATGACGCTCGCCGGCTGGGACCTGCTCGAGCTCCTGATGGAGCAGCAGGCGCTGGGATATCCCGAGCATTTCACGCTGGAGCGAAACGGCGACCGCTGGCGCTGGATCAACCGGCCGCTCGGCATCGACGATACCTTCACTTTCGGCGACACCTCGACGCTGCCCTACGGGCCGATGGAATACATCACCCGCCAGAGCCAGGGCGACTTCTGCATCCTCGACCAGCGCGACGGCAATCTGTGGATGGATGCCGGCATGGTCACCACGCAGGCCGACTGGTCGCTCGACTTCGACATCGGCATGAACTTCTTCGAATGGCACGCGCCGGTGCCGTTGGCGCATGAGAAGGGCATTTTCACCCGCGCGCTGAAATTCCTCACCAACATCCAGCAGGGCAAGCCGGCCAGGCGCCTCAACTGGACGATGACCATCAATCCGCGCCTCGACACCAGCCCCGAGAATTATCACAAATGGGGTCCGGACCGCGCCACGGTCACGCCGGAGAATGTCGGCGACAAGGTGCATCTGCGCGTCGAATTGCAGAGCTTCTGGCGTCTGCCGCGCTCCAACGGCATCGTCTTCCCGATCCGCTGCTACCTGATCAAGATGGACGAGCTGGTCACGCAGCCGAAATGGGCGCGGCGCCTGCACCGCGTCATCCGCGACCTGCCGGAAGAGCTCGCCACCTACAAGGGCCTGACGCGGTATCGGCCGACGCTGGTCGACTGGCTCTCGAAGCTCGACGACGGCAGCCCGACGTCACCGGGATTCGGGCCGGATTGAACCGCTGATCTCCGCCTTGGGCGCCTCGGCGCCGACGTTGGAGATTGGCCGAAACCTCCATGACGTCGTCATACTCGGGCTTGACCCGAGTATCCATGCCGTGACCTTGGGTGCAGGGTGCAAGGGCGCGGAATTCTGAAACCGTTGCAACGCTTTAGCGTCGCGGCATGGATTCTAGGGTCTGCGCGCGTCGCGTCGCTCCTTGCTTCGCCCTAGAATAACGAGCGCGGTAAGGGCCGGATCAGCCAATCACCCAGCGCTGTTTTGCGGATAGCAGATAATCGACAGATAGCGCATCGGCAGTTGCGTCAGCTCTTCCGGTCCGTGCGGGGCGTCGGCGTCGAAGAACAGGCTGTCGCCCGGCTTCATCGCATAGAGATTGTTGCCGTGCCGATAAACGACCTCGCCTTCGAGCATGTAGAGGAACTCCATGCCGGCATGCTGGAAGGTCGGGAACACGTCCGAATTCTCGGTCAGCGTGATGAGATAGGGTTCGACGACGACGCCGCTGGTGTTGGCGCCGATATGTCCGAGCAGATTATACTGGTGGCCGGCGCGCGTGCCGCGCCGCTCGACGTCGACACCTTGGCCGGCCTTGACGAAAACGGCGCTGTGCTCTTCCTCGAAACGGCGGAAGAACGCGGTCACCGGAACGCCCAGCGCCCGTGACAGCGCCTGCAGCGTCGTCAGCGACGGCGAGGTGATGCCGTTCTCGATCTTCGACAGCATGCCAAGTGAAATGTCGGTGGCGGTGGCGAGATCGGCGACGGTGATGCCGAGCTTCTTGCGGAACGCGCGCACCTCATGGCCGATCGCCACTTCCAACACTTTCTCGCGCGTGTCGCGGATGGCGTGAGGATTCTGCGTCAATGGCGTGCGGATCGTGCGCCCGTTCGCCGAAACGCGCTTCGGCGGCGCGTTGCCCTTCGCTGCCGCATCGGTGGACCTGGTGCCGGAATTCTTGTTCGCCATATCGCCCCCGACTCTCGCGGATTTATTTCACTCAAGGTGAACATATGCGGTGGCGATACAAGAGCGCAACCGCGACAGCAAGCCGACAAGTATCGCTGGGGACCGATGGCTGCGACGCGAATGCCACGGCTTTTGCGCACAAAAACCGTTCACGCAAACGCCGTTGCCGCAGATGTCTGTTGACAGCACCGAAGGCCCAATTACTGTCACTGTGAGTGAAATTTGTTTCGCTGGGGAAATCAAAAAGAGGAGGCCCGCAATGAAAACTCGTGTTGCCGTCATCGGAGCCGGACCGTCGGGCCTGGCGCAGCTAAGGGCCTTCAAGTCGGCAGCCGACAAGGGCGCCGAGATCCCGGAAATCGTCTGTTTCGAAAAGCAGAGCGACTGGGGCGGCCTGTGGAATTACACCTGGCGCACCGGCCTCGACGAGCATGGCGATCCGGTGCATGGCTCGATGTACCGCTATCTCTGGTCGAACGGCCCGAAGGAATGCCTCGAATTCGCCGACTACACGTTCGAGGAGCATTTCGGCAGGCCGATCGGCTCCTATCCGCCGCGCGCCGTACTGTGGGATTATATCAAGGGCCGCGTCGAGAAATCAGGCCTGCGCGACTGGGTGCGTTTCAACAGCCCGGTGCGCATGGTGACGTTTTCGGACGAGACCAAAAAGTTCACCGTCACCGCGCATGACCGCGGCAACGACGTCACCTACTCCGAAGAGTTCGACAATGTCGTCGTCGCCTCAGGGCATTTCTCCGTGCCCAACGTGCCCTATTTCGAGGGTTTTTCGACATTCAACGGCCGCATCCTGCACAGCCACGATTTCCGCGACGCTATGGAATTCAAGGGCAAGGATATCCTGATCATCGGCCGCTCCTATTCGGCCGAGGACATCGGCTCGCAATGCTACAAATACGGCGCCAAGTCGATCACCTCCAGCTATCGCTCGAAGCCGATGGGCTTCAAGTGGCCGGAGAACTGGAAGGAGGTGCCGCTCTTACAGAAAGTCGTCGGCAAGACGGCGCATTTCAAGGACGGCACCACAAAGGACGTCGATGCCATCATCCTGTGCACCGGCTATCTGCATTCCTTCCCTTTCCTCACCGACGATCTGAAGCTCAAGACCGCCAACCGGATGTGGCCGCTCGATCTCTACGAAGGCGTCGTCTGGGAGAAGAATCCGCAGCTTTTCTACATCGGCATGCAGGACCAGTTCTACACCTTCAACATGTTCGACGCGCAGGCCTGGTTCGCGCGCGATGTCATCATAGGCCGCATCAAGCTGCCGTCGGCCCAGGCGATGGCCGAGCACGGCGCCAAATGGCGCGCACGCGAGGAGACGCTGGAAGACGCCGAGCAGATGATCTGGTTCCAGGGCGACTACACCAAGGAACTGATGGACCAGACCGACTATCCAGGCTTCGACGTCGAGGCGGTCAACCACACCTTCATGGAGTGGGAGCACCACAAGATGGAAAACATCATGACCTTCCGCGACAACGCCTACCGCTCGCTGATGACCGGCACCATGGCGCCGATCCACCATACGCCCTGGCTGCAGGCGCTGGACGATTCCATGGAGAGCTATCTCGAGGTGAAAGGCGTGGCGGCGGAGTAAAGGCGAGGGTCGGCAGCGCCATGACGCCGTGGCCCTCAAAACTCGCAGGCCTTGGGGCGCTTGACGGCGGACCAGTCCTTCAACGGCACCGGCCTGAATTTGCCCTTGATCGGTTTGCCCTCGTCCAGATCCTTGGAGGCGGTGGCCCTGCCGGTGAGATAGTTGATGTCGCAATCGCCAAGCGTCGTCTCGACGCCGCCTGACGTCTGCTGGTTCCAGTCCCAGTTGCGGCTATAGCCGCCGACCAGAAACTTGCCGTGGCGATTGACGATCGTCAGCGTCTCTTCCGTCGATTTGCCGGCGCCGCAGCCGAAGCATGACGTGACTGCCAGCGATCCCTTGCCCTTGCTTTCGAGGCCGATGACCCGGTCGTCTGTCAGCCCTTTCCTGACGAAATCCGGCTGGCGCGCGGGATCGGGCTTCTCCTCGCCCAGATAGATGTAGAGATCGGCGGGACCGCCGGCCTCCTGCACCACGACCGCCCGGTCGGTCTTGCCATCCTGGTCGATGTCGAGCTTCAGTTCGAGACCGGGAGCATTTTCGGCAAACGCTGGCATCGGCGTCGCCGCCAGGACGACAAGCCAGGGCCAAACCGCATGATGGAATGCTTTCCTCATAAGGAGACGTCCGCCGCGCGCCGCAAAATAGCACCGCCGCGGGGCGGACGCAAAAAGCGAAACTCAGCTGAGCCAGGTCCTGGCCGGTCGAGCATGAAGTTCAGAAATAGCCGTCCGACGCCGCCGTCGCTTCCTTCGGGATTTCCACTCCGTCGACCAGGATCTTGTCGACCAGTTCATGGTGGAAGCAGACCAGCCCCTTGATCCGCTCGGCCTCGTGCACCGGCTCTGGATAGTACCAGACCAGGTTCTCGTGCCGCTTCTTCGGCGTCGTCACATGATAATAATTGGAGATGCCCTTGTAGGGGCAGCGCGAGATGTAGCGGCTCGGCGAAAACATATCGAGCCGCGTGTCCGAGATCGGCAGATAATGCCGTACCGGATGTCCGGTCTCGAACAGGAACACGCCGCGCCGCGAATCGGCCACCTGCTCGCCGTCGAGGATCACCTGCACGCGCCGCGATGAAGGCAGGCAGTCGACGCGGCGGAACGGATCGCGGGCATGCACGAAGATCTCTTCGTCCTCTTCATACCAATGGGTCATCTTCGGCCAATAGAAGGAGATGTAGTCACCGATCGGTGGACAGCCCTTGACGGGGTCGAGGTAGCGCCAGGCGCCGTCCTCGACCAGCGTGATGCCGGTGTTCAGGGAGTAATGCGTGGCGACACCCTTGAACGGGTCTTCGGTCGTCGTCCGGCTCGGCAGCAGGAACTCCTCGCGCACGTCGCTCATCGGGAAGTAGTATACGGGCAGATGGTCGCTCTCCTGGAACACCAGCGCCTTGGTGGTATCGGCGACGATCATCGACCCGACCTGCACGCGCAGCCGCTTGGGCGAGGGCATGGTGAAGGCGACATAGCCCGGTTCGAACTCGTACTGCACGATGTTGTCGAGCACCGGGAAATGCGGCCCGCGGCCGCGCAGATGGGGCTTGCGAATGGTCGTCGTCCTCTTCTCGTCGCCTGCGGCCGGGTTCTTTCGCGCAACCATGGTCATGACGCCACCGATACACGATCGAGCAGCAGGCCGGCGGCGATCGGCGGCAGGCCGCTGACATTCTTGCGCACCGGCACCAGGAGGTCCGGGAAATAGCTGAAGATCACCGGCGTCTCGTCGAGCAGCAGCTTCTGGATGTCGGAAGCGGCCTTGCGCTGCGCGTCGAGGTCGAGCGCCTTCAAATAGCTGGCGACCATGCCGTCATAGGTCGCGTTCTTGAAATGCGCCGCGTTCCACGGGCCATCGCTGACCAACGGGCTCTTGAGGAAGACGTTCGGCACGCTGCGATGCGCGTAGTCGGTGATGCCGAGCGGGCTGTCCAGCCAGTCCGACTGGCCGAACACCGCCTTGCCGTAATATTTGTCCTGGTCCTCGATGTTGAGCGAGATGCGGGCGCCGATCTCCTTGGCGAAGTTCTGGAACAGTTGCGCGTAGCCGGGAATGTCGGAATAGCGCAGCGTCGTCAGCGTCATGTCGAAGCCGTTGGCGAGCCCCGCCGCTTCCATCAGTTGCTTGGCCTTGGCGATGTCCTGCGTGCGTTGCGTTACCGACTTGTCGGTGACCGGGAAAGCCGGCGCGAACGGGCTGTCATTGCCGGTAGCCGCCATGCCGCGGCAGAGACCGTCGACCAGTTGGGAGCGGTCGATGCACAAGGCCAGCGCCTGGCGCACGCGCTTGTCGGTGAACGGCGCCATGTCGCAGCGCATATGGAACTGGCGATGCGCGGTCGAGGCGACGCGCAGCACGGTGATGTCGGGATTGCCCAGCACCACCTGGCTGACGTCGAGCGGGATCGCGTCGAGAACGTCGACCTCGCCCGCCTGCAGCGCCAGGATGCGAGGCTGCACGTCGCCGTAGAATTTGAACTCGAGCCGGTCAGGCAAGGCCTTCTCGCCCCAATAGTCGGGATTGCGCACGAAGCTCGCGCCGACCTTCGGCGTGTAGCTTTCGAGCCGGAACGGACCGGTGCCTTCGAAGGTCTTCTCGTAGTCGCCCTTGTAGCTCGCCGGCAGGATGACGGCGTTGTAATTGTCGATCGACACCGAATAGGGGAAGCTGCCGTTCGGCGCGTCGAGATGGAATTCGACGGTGTGGTCGTCGACCTTGCGCGTGCCGCCCTTCGACAGCAGGCCCTTGAACACCGAGAGAGCGTTGGACGTGCCGTTCGGGTCGGCAAGGCGATCGAAGGTTGCCACGACGTCGTCGGCTTTGAAATTCTCGCCATTGTGGAATTTCACGCCCTTGCGCAGCTTGAAGGTCCACACGCTGCCGTCAGCGTTGGGCGACCAGCTTTCGGCCAGCACCGGCTTCAGCGTCAGGTCCGGCTGCGTCACGCAGAGGAACTCGGCAGTCTGGAAAACCAGCTGATAGCTGCCGCTGTCATAGAAGGTGACGGGATCGATGGCACCGCCCGGCACGGCGACGCCGGCGCGCACCGTGCCGCCCGGCTTGCCTTCGGCGCGTGCCTGCGGCGCGCCGAGGCCGACCGCCGAGGCGATGCCTCCGAGGAAGGGCAGCGACAGGCCGAGCACGCTGCCATGGCGCAGGAATTCGCGCCGGCCGATCCTGCCGGCGAGCAATTCGTCGACAGAGGAATTTTCGATTGCGCCGAGGGTTTTGCGAGCGGCGTCGATCGTCCTGAAATGCTTCGGCATGGCGGCATTCCTTGTTTGTCGCGGGGGCTTTGGCATGTAGGCCACTGTTGACCGCGACCGGAAAGCGATATTTTTTGATTGCAGCCATCGGAATTTTCGATGGGATCCACTGAAAGGCGAGGAACCATGGACACCGAGACTCTGCGCAGTTTCCTAGAGGTCGCGGCGCAAGGCAGCTTTACCGTCGCCGCTCATCGGTTGAACCTCGCCCAGTCCACCGTCAGCGCGCGCATTCGCGGCCTCGAGGAACAGTTGGGGCGCAAGCTGTTCGTCCGCGATAGTGATGGCATCACGCTGACGCCGGCCGGCCGGCAGTTCCTGCCGCATGCCTCGACGATCACCCGCACCTGGGAGCAGTCGCGCCAGGACATCGCCGTTCCCGATGGTTACGAAACGCTGCTGAGACTGACCGCGCCCGCCTATCTTTGGGATAGCATCACTTCGCCCTGGATCGAATGGATGCGGGCGAAGCGGCCGAATGTGGCGCTCAGGCTGGAAGGCAGTTTCCCGGATCTGGCGGTCGACCAGATCGCCGAGGGCTTGCTCGACATCTGCATACTCTATCTGCCGAAGCCGCATCCGGGCATCGTCTATGAGACCTTGGCCGTCGACCAGGTGGTTCTCGTCCAGCACGTCGGACAGCCCGGATCATGGACCGAGAATTACATCCTGATGGATTGGGGGCTGGAGTTCCGCGTCGAGCACGACCGGGCCTTTGCCGGAATGGTGAAGCCGGCGATATCGGCCGGGCTGGTGTTCATCGGCTTGCAGCACGTCCTGTCGCAGAAGGCGGCCGCCTATCTGCCGCTGAGCGCGGTCAGCGCCCATATCGAGCGCGGCGAGCTGAAGCGCGTCGAGGATACGCCGGTATTCCAGCGCCCGATCTATCTTGCCTATCCGGAGAACCCTGTATCTTCCGATGCTCTCGACGTTGCGCTCACGGGCCTGCGTACGCTCGCCAGGAATCTGTCCGGCGATCAGGCTTTCGCGGAGAGCGACCGCGCTTTCAGCATGGCAGGCGCGGCGGCATTCTGATCACGCCGGCTCCACGGCCTTCGGCTTTTGCAGCCTTGCCAATTCGTCGTAGGGGATATGGCATCGGATGGTATGTCCCGGCTGCGCCTCGGTGAGTTCCGGCTCCTGCGTCTCGCAGATGGCGCCGATCTTGCGCGGGCAGCGCGTGTGGAAGACGCAGCCGCTCGGCGGGTTGGCGGCGCTTGGTATCTCGCCGTCGAGACGGATGCGCGAGCTCTCGGTGCGGTCGAGCTTTGGAACCGCCGACAGCAGCGCTTCGGTGTAGGGATGGTGCGGGCCGGAAAACACCGCTTCCGACGGTCCGAACTCCATGATGCGGCCAAGATAGAGCACGGCGATCTTGTCGGAGAGATAGCGCACCACGCCAAGGTCGTGCGAGATGAAGATATAGCTGACATCCTGCCTCGACTGCAGGTCGGCCAGAAGGTTGAGGATCGCCGCCTGCACCGAGACGTCGAGCGCCGAGGTCGGCTCGTCGCACACGACGATGCGCGGATCGCCGGCGAAGGCGCGCGCGATCGCCACGCGCTGCTTCAGCCCGCCCGACAGCTGCCGCGGCTTGACCGCGAGATGCCGGTCGGTGAGCCGCACCGAGCGGACGAGCTCTTCCAGGCGTGTATCCAGCGTCTTGCCGCTGAGCCCGCCCAGCCGCTTCAAGGCTCGGCTCAATATATGCCGGATCGAATGCGAGCGGTTGAGCGCCGAGTCCGGATTCTGGAAGACGATCTGCACTGCCTTGACCTGGTCTTCCGAGCGGCTGGCGAGCCGTGGCGCCAACTGCTTGCCCTCGAGTTCGATCGAGCCGCCGTCGTCCGGTGCGACGAGGCCGAGCAGGAGCCGCGCGAAGGTGGTCTTGCCGCTGCCGGATTCGCCGACCAGGCCAAGAGTCTCGCCGGGCCTCAGGCTGACCGAGACGTCCTTCACCGCCCGCAGCGGGCGGCCGTGGCTGGCATAGGTCTTGTTCAGTCCCTCGACCTGCAGCACCGGCGGCGCCTGCTTCGGCGGGACGGCGGCGATCTCGGCGGGCGTGGCGCGCGGCAGCGACTGCGCCTGGTCGTGATAATGGCAGCGCGACAGGCGGCCATCGCCGAGCTCGTAGAGCGGCGGCGGCTCTGCGCGGCAGCGTTCGGTGGCCAAGGCGCAGCGGTCGGCGAAGGCGCAGCCGGTGATGGTGGCGCCGATGCCGGGCAGGAAGCCCGGAATGGTGTCGAGCCGGCCCTGGTCCTTGCGCTGGCCGCCGCGCGGCAGGCAGCGCAGCAGCGCGACCGTATAAGGATGGCGCGGATCGTTGAAGACGTCCTTGGTCGAGCCTTCCTCGACCAGCATGCCGGCATAGAGCACGCCGACGCGGTCGCACATGTTGGAGACGACGGCGAGGTTGTGGCTGATGAACAGGATCGAGGCCGACAGCTCGCGCCGCAACTGCCCGATCAGGTCGAGCACTTCCGCTTCGACCGTGGCGTCGAGGCCGGTCGTCGGCTCGTCGAGGATCAGCATCGAGGGGTCGTTGGCCAAGGCCATGGCGATCGCCACGCGCTGCTGCATGCCGCCGGAAAGCTGGTGCGGATAGCGCTGCATGACGCTCGCCGGATCGGATATGCGCACCCGGTTCAGCATGGCGAGCGCCTTGTCTTCAGCTGCCTGTCCGGTGATGCCTGCCAGCTCGAAGATCTCGGTCAGTTGGCGGCCGATGCGCAGCGACGGGTTCAGCGCCTTGCCGGGGTCCTGATAGACCATCGACACGCTGTCGGCGCGGGCCCGCCTGAGCGCTTCGCTGTCGAGCTTCATGACATCCTTGCCGTCGAGCGCGATCGAACCGCCTGTGATCGACCCGTTGCGCGGCAGGTAGCGCACCACCGACAGCGCCACGGTGGATTTGCCGCAGCCGGATTCGCCGACCAGCCCGTAGGCTTCGCCGGCCCTGATGGTCAGGTTGACGTTGCGCAGCACCGCCCGGTTGCGGCGGCCGACGCGATAGGCGACCGAGAGGTCCTTTAGCTCGAGCGCATTGGCGGCTTGGCTAGGCTCAGTCATTGAACGCTCCATGCACGCCGTCGGCCACCAGGTTGACGCCGATCACCAGCGAGGCGATGGCCAGGGCATCGAACAGCACCGTCCACCAGAAGCCGCCGCCGATCATGCCGTAATTGGAGGAAATCGACAGGCCCCAGTCGGGCGAGGGCGGCTGGATGCCGAAGCCCATGAAGGAGAGCGTGGCCACCGCGAAGATGGCGTAGCCCAGCCGCACCGTCGTCTCGACCAGGATCGGCGGGATGACGTTGGGCAGGATCTCGACGAACATCGTGTGCAGCGCGCCTTCGTGGCGCAGCTTCGCAGCGGCCACATAGTCGAGTTCGCGTTCGGCCAGCACCGCCGAGCGCACGGTGCGCGCGATGATCGGCGCGAAGCTCAAGCCGATGACGACGATGACGGTGATCTTGGACGTGCCGAGGGCGACGATGGCGAGCAGCGCGATGATGACCACCGGGATCGCCATGAAGGCTTCCAGCACGCGGCTGACGATGTCGTCGACGATGCCGCGGAAATAGCCGATGACGAGGCCGAGCGCCGTGCCGGCGATGGTCGCAAGGATGGTGGCCAGCGGCGCCACGGTCAGGATGTCGCGCGAGCCGACGATGACGCGCGAGAACACGTCGCGGCCGAGCTGGTCGGTGCCGAACCAGTGATCGCCCGCCGGCGGCGTAAGGGCGTTGATGATGTCGCTTGCCAGCGGGTCGTAGGGGACGAAGTGCTGGCCGAACAGCGCGCAGACGACCCAGAACAACAGGATGAAAAGCCCGGTGAGGAACGTGCCGGACCTGGAGAGCGAATGCAGCACTTCGCCCCAGGGGCTGCGCTGTGCGGTATCGGGCGCCGGCAGGCTGGCGGGGGTGTCTGTCGCGCTCATTGCTCTGCTCCCAGCCGGATACGCGGATTGAGCACGGAATAGAGGAAGTCGGCGATCAAGGTCGCCACCGCATAGACGATGCCGATGGTGAGGATACCGGCTTCGAGCATCGGAAAGTCCTTGCCGCGCGCGGCGGTGAAGATCAGCGAGCCGATGCCCTGGTAGCGGAACAGCGTCTCGATCACGACCAGGCCGCCGATGAGATAGCCGGTCTGGGTGGCGATCACGGTGATGGTCGGCAACAGCGCGTTGCGCAGCACATGGCGCCAGATCACCGTTCGCCAGGGCAGGCCCTTCAGCACGGCGGTGCGCGTATAGTCGGAATCGAGCGCCTCGATCATGCCGGAGCGCGCCATGCGCGCGATATAGCCGAACAGCACCAGGAAAAGCGGCAACGAGGGCAGGATGAGATAATAGAGCTGGGTGAGGACGCCGGCGCCCTTCGGCCAGGCGGCGGCGATCGGCAGCCAGCGCAGCCACACCCCGAAGATCAGGATCAGGATGATGCCGGTGACGAATTCCGGCAGCACCGTGACCGACAGGCCGCCGAGGCTGATGATGCGGTCGAGCGGCCGGTTGAAATTGAGCGCGGCGATCACCCCGCCCAGGATGCCGATCGGCACCACCAGCACGAAGGCGACCAACGCCAGCTTCATCGAATTGCCCAAGGCATCGATGACGAACGGCGCCACCGGCGCGCGGAAGACATAGGAGGTTCCCATGTCGCCGTGGAGAAAATTCCAGATCCAGCTGCCATATTGGACGAGCAGCGGCCGGTCGACGCCGAGCGAATGGTTCAGCGCATCCACCGCGCGCTGGTCGGCGAACGGCCCCAGAATGGCCCGCCCGACATTGCCGGGCAGCACCTGGCCGCCAAGGAACACCATGACGCTGAGCAGGAACAGCGTGACGAGCGACAATGCCAGGCGCCGGACGAGGAAAGCTAGAATGGCAGCGTCTCCTTACGAAGGACCTTTGCGCCCAGCCAAGCCGGACGCATCGGACAAGCTCATAGTGGCAGGCGGATCGAAGGCTGTCACGGGCGGAACAGGCCCCGTAAACCGGGACACCTGAACCAGCGTCGAATTGCAGGTCGGCGACTGCGCAAGCCGCGACGTGCCGCGATCGGGCGTCAGCACATTCGGATTGCCGTGCTTTTCGAGGCCCTCCGGCTCGCCCGGCCGGGCCGGGTCGAACCAGGCGCCGGTCGGCAGCTGCACGACGCCGGGGATCAGGCTGTCGGTCAGGACGGCGCCGGCGAGGCATGATCCGCGATCATTGAAAACCTTGACCGCCGCGCCGTCCACGATGCCGCGCGCCGTCGCGTCCTCGCGATTGATCAGCAGCGGCGCGCGGCCCGCGACCTTGGCCGCCCGGCTGACCGACCCATGGTCGTACTGGCTGTGCAGCTTGTCGGCCGGCTGCGGCGACAACAGATGCAGCGGAAAATTCTCCGCCAGGCCGGCATTGCCCAGCCACTCCCGCGGCTCGCGCCATACGGCGTGGCCGGGGCAGTCGTAATAGCCGAACGACTCGACCGTTGCAGAGAACAACTCGATTCGCCCGGACGGCGTCGCCAAGGGATGCCGCTCCGGATCGGTCCGGAAGGCGCCAAGGAAGGTCTGCGACGTCACCGAGCGCGCAAGCTCGGCATGGCCGTCTTGCCAGAACCGGTCGAACGGCGGCATCTCCACGCCGGCCGCGCCGGCATTCTCCACCGCCTGGCCGTAGAGATGCCGGATCCATTCGTCGGCGCCGCGCCCTTCGGTGAAGGCATCGCTCGTGCCGAGCCGCACTGCCAGCTCGGCGAAGATGGCAAAATCGTCGCGCGCCTCTTCGAACGGCTCGATCGCCTGCTTCATGGCGACGATCAGGTTTTCACGGTTCGAGAAGCCGAGGTCGTTGCGCTCCAGCGCTGTCGTCACCGGCAGCACAATGTCGGCGTGACGCGCCGTCGCCGTCCAGAATTGCTCGTTGACGATCACCGTTTCAGGCCGCTGCCAGGCCTCGACCAGACGGTTGAGATCCTGGTGGTGATGGAACGGATTGCCGCCGGCCCAGTAGACGAGCCTGATGTCGGGATAGGTCAGCGCAGCGCCGTTGAAGTCGAACGATCCGCCTGGATTGAGCAGCATATCGGCCACGCGCGCGACAGGGATGAAATGCGCCACCGCGTTCCTGCCCTGCGGCACCGAAGGCCAGCGGAATCCCATCTCCGGCCTGCCGGCGCCGTTGGTCGAGGAATAGCCGAAGCCGATGCCGCCGCCCGGCAGCCCGATCTGGCCGAGCAACGCGGCCAGCGTGATCGCCGCCCAGTAGGGCTGCTCGCCATGGTCGGCGCGCTGCAGCGACCAGCTGACCATCAGCATGGTGCGCTTGGCGGCCATCTCCTCGGCCAGTGCATCGATCGTTGCCGCGTCGACACCGCTGAGTTTCGCCGCCCATTCCGGATCCTTCGGCTGGCCGTCGCTGTCGCCCATGAGATAGGCGCGCACGATGTCGAAGCCAGTGCAATAGCGTGTGAGGAACGCCTCGTCGTGAAGGCCCTTGCTGATCAGCACATGGCAGAGCGCCAGCATCACGGCGGTGTCGCTGTTCGGCTTGAGCGGCAACCATTCGGTGTCGACGCCACGCGGCGCGTCGTCGCGCACCGGCGAGACATTGATCAACCGTGCGCCATTGGCGACGGCGTTGCGCAAAGCCGCCGACGCCTCGTGCCGCGCCGAGCCGCCGCCTTGCACCTGCGCGTTGCGCCATGGCAGCCCGCCGAAGGCGACAATAAGCTTGGCGTGCCGTTCGATCCCGTCCCAGGTGGTGTGGTTGCCGGTCAGCGCATCGGTGCTGCCCAGCACATGCGGCAGGATGATCTCGGCCGCGCCATAGGAATAGCTCAGCACCGAGCCGGTGTAGCCGCCGATCGTGTTGAGGAAGCGATGGACCTGGCCCTGCGCATGGTGGAAGCGCCCGGCGCTCGCCCATCCATACGAGCCCGCATAGATCGCGCTGTTGCCATGCGTCGAGCGAACGCGCTCCAGTTCAGCCGCCACGATATCCAGCGCGATCTCCCAGGACACTTCGACGAAGGGCTCGTCGCCGCGCCTGCTTGCCGGGCTGGACCTGTCTCCCTCCAGCCAGCCGCGCCTGATGGCCGGGCGGGCGACGCGCAGCTCGCCTTGCACTGTGCCGAGCAGCGACCGGCCGATCGGCGACGGGTCGGGATCGCCGCTCCACGGCTCGACGCCGACGAGCCGGCCGTTCTCGGCGCGGACCTCGTACGTCCCCCAATGCATGGTGGTGAGCAGGGTTGCGGTTCCCATGGGATGCATCGTCCCGCCGCGACGGTTGAGGGCAGGGCGCCTTGTCGCCATGCTCCGACCGGCCGCGAATCGCCAGCCCCCTTCGAGGCTGGCGGTGCGGGATCTATGCTTGCCTCATGCTCAGCCTTTCGACGCCTTCTCGAGAAACAGCTGCGACATGGCGGTGGGC
Organism: Mesorhizobium sp. B4-1-1; assembly: GCF_006439375.1. Lineage (NCBI taxonomy): Bacteria > Pseudomonadati > Pseudomonadota > Alphaproteobacteria > Hyphomicrobiales > Phyllobacteriaceae > Mesorhizobium > Mesorhizobium sp. B4-1-1. Next base: position 210,528 of record NZ_VFTH01000003.1, on the reverse strand, counting down.
TGCACGCCCGCCACGCCCTTCGCCGTCGCCGTCAGGTAGTCGTAGAAATAGCCGAAGATGACCGGCGTTTCCTCGAGCAGCAGCTTCTGGATCTTGCTGGCCGTGGCCTTCTGCGCTTCGAGGTCGAGGGCCGCGATATAGCTCGCCGCCATCTGGTCGTAGTCCTTGTTCTTGAAGTGGGCGGCATTCCAGGTGCCGTCGCTCTTCAAAGGCGCCGCCAGATAGACGTTGGGCACGCCGCGGTGGCCGTAGTCGGTGATGCCCATCGCCGAATCCAGCCAGTTCGATTTGCCGAACACGGCATCGCCATAATAGGCGCTCTGTTCGAGGATATTGAGCTCGAGCTCGATGCCGATTTCCTTGACCCAGTTCTGGATGAGCTGGGCGTATTCCGGGATCTCCAGATAGCGCTCGGTGGTGAGCGTCATCTTGAAGCCCTGGCCGACGCCGGCCGCTTCCATCAGCTGCTTGGCCTGGGCGATATCCTGCTTGCGCTGCGGCACGCTGGTGTCGGTCGAGGGGTAGACGGCGGCGAACGGGCTGTCGTTGCCGAGCGCCGAGCGTCCCTTCATCAGGCCGGCGGCGAGTTTCTCGCGGTCGAGGCAGAGCGCGATGGCGCGGCGCACGCGGGCATCTTTCGTCGGGCCTTCGTCGCAATGCATATGCAGCTGCTGATGCGCGGACGACTTCAGGCTGACGATGTCGACATTGGGGTCGTTGAGCACGGCGACGCCCGCCAGCACCGGCATCTGGTTGATGATGTCGATCTGGCCGCCCTGCAGCGCCAGGATCTGCGGCTGGATGTCGGTGAAGAAGGTGAATTCGGTGCGGTCCGGCAGAGCCTTTTCGCCCCAGTAATCGTCGTTGCGCACGAAGGAGGCGCCGACCTTGGGCGTGTATTTTTCGAGCTTGAACGGCCCGGTGCCGTCGAAGCTCTGTTCGTAGCCGCCCTTGTAGCTCGCCGGGATGATGACGGCGTTGTAGTTGTCGGAGGACAGCATGTAGGGGAAGTTGCCGTTCGGCGCATCGAGGTGGAATTCGACGGTGTAGTCATCGACCTTCTTCGAGGCGCCCTTCTGCAGGATGCCGGTGAATACCGACAGTGCGTTGGACGAGTTTGCCGGATCGGCGAGCCGGTCGATGCTGGCCACCACGTCGTCGGCCTTCATCTCGCCGCCCGAGTGGAATTTCACGCCCTTGCGCAGCTTGAAGGTCCACACTGTGCCGTCGGTGTTCGGCGACCAGCTTTCCGCCAGCGCCGGCTTCAGAACGAGGTCCGGACCGTCGACGCAGAGGAATTCCGCGACCTGTTGCATGACGAGCAGGCCACCGGCGTCGGCGATGGTGACCGGGTCGATCGCCGCTGCCGGCACGCTGCTGCCGACGCGGATGGTGGCGCCGGGCGCGCCGGCGCGAGCGAGCGAGGGTGCTGCACCGAAGCCGGCGGCCATGCCGATGCGGCCGAGCAGCGGCAGCGACAGGCCGAGCAGGCTGCCGTGGCGCACGAATTCGCGACGGCTGATACGGCCGTCGATCAGGCCGTCGATGAGGTGGTTTTCGAGTGGCGTCCGGCTGCGCCGGATGAGATCGAGAATGCGATAGTTCTTGCTCATGGGTCTAAGCCCTTTCCCCAGTTGTTGTGGTTGGCGGGTGCATTCCGGTAGACGAGTTCCGTGGAGTTCTCCGGTCCAGGCGCTCAGTATCGGTCGATGTACAGTAGCATGCGGTTCCGACCGGTCCATCCGCTCCTTGGGACGGAAAAGTCAGATTTTCTTGATGGATTGTCTGTCGGCCAGGCGGCCCATGGTCGCCTTATTCCCGATAAGTCCTGTTTGCTTTTCGACATCCTCCTAATTCAGCGGCAATCTGCGGTAGGTCCCGGGCTTTTCCGGGTCGTGATATTTGTTGCAGGGGCCGTTTTCGACGAAGTCGCGATGGCAGGCGGCAAGCCTTTCCCGCGACAGGGTGACCCCGAGGCCGTGGCCTTCAGGCACCCGTACGACGTTGTTTTTCGGCGCGAACGGGCCTTCCTCGATGATGTCCATCGGCTGCATGCGAAACAGCGACTGGTTGGGCTCCCTGATCCAGCCGAGTGCGGCGCACAGATGCAGGTAGCAGGCGCTGCCGATGCCGGTGTCGCCGCTGTAGCACCAGTAATCGATGCCGGTGTGCTCGCAGGCGCCGACGAAGCGCAGCATCCGGTTGATGCCGCCATGCGCCGTCGGGTTGCCGACGAAGGCGTCCGGAACCTTCAGCTCCATGGCGCGGGCAATGTCGATGTTGTGGGTCGAAAACGGGATCGAGGTGTGGCGGCGAAGCTCGCGCATCTCCTCGATGGTCGCCACCGGATCCTCCCAGTTGCGCACGCCGAGCTCTTCCAGCGGCCGCGCCAATTGCCTGGCGGTCGCCAGCGAATAGGCCTGGTTGGAATCGATGCGGATCATCGCATCGTCGCCAAGCTTCTTGCGGATGAGCTCGACCATCTTCAGCGAAACTTTCGGATCGTGCGTCGAGAACTTGCCCTCGAAGAAGGTCGTGCCGTGGCGCTCGTTGAGTTCGACGCAGTAGTCGGCGACTTCTTCCGGCGTCCTCTCGCCTTTGACCGTGGCTCCGTCGCCGCGCAGAGAGAAATAGTCGGTGAAGGGAATTTCCTTGCGCACCGCGCCGCCGAGCAGCTGGTAGAGCGGCTGCTTCCATGCTTTGCCGCGCAGGTCCCACAGCGCCATCTCGATGGCGCCGAAAGCCATGATGCGGGTGCGGTCGTTGATCGACTGCACGCCGCTCCAGAAGGGCAGGCAGACTTCCTCCGCTCCGGCGATGTCGAAGGCGTCGCGCCCGGCAAGCCTCGGCGCCAGCACGTCGTTGATGATGGCGGCCGCGCCTGGCGTCGGCGCCTCGCCGATGCCGACAAGCCCGTCCTCTGTCTCGACCTCGACGATGGTCGGCGAGAAGCCGTCGAGCTCGCCGAAGACCCAGACATAAGGGGCCTCCAGCCTGTAATTGATCGGTGTTGCCTTGACGCCCCTGATCTTCATTTCAGCCGATCTCGAAGAAGGGTTTGCCGAGCAGGCCCGGGTCCACGTCGATGCCAAGGCCGGGGCCGTCGGGAATGCCCATATGGCTGCCGGTCACCGGCGGTGCGTTGGTGGCCGTGCGCACCGTCACCCATTCGTGAAATGCGATGGCGTGCAGCCGGCGCTCTTGCGGCGTCGACAGCGACAGATGCGCCATGGCCGCGGTGTCGATCTCGGCGCCGCCCGTATCCTCGACCGTGATCATGAAGCCGAGATCGACGGCGACGTCGCGGATCAGCCTTGTCTGCGTCACGCCGCCCAAGCGCGAAATCTTCAGCGTCAAGCCGTCGGCAGCACCCCTGCGGTGGATCTCCAGCATCTCGCCCAGCGAAGTGACGGATTCGTCAAGCACCATCGGCTTGTCGAGCATGCGGCGCACCGACATGTTCTCCTCGATGGTCGTGCAGGGCTGCTCGAACGTGTAATCGATGCCGCAGGTCGCGTCGGCGAACTGCCGCGCCTGGTAGGGCGTCCAGCCGGCATTGGCGTCGCAGAAGATCACTGTGCCTTTCGGCACCGCCGAGGCGACCGCGCTCACTCGCTCGATGTCGTCGCGCACATTGCCGCCGACCTTGACCTGCAGGCGCCGACACCCTTCGGCGATGATCCGCTTGGCCAAAGTCGCCATCTGGTCGAGCGTGCCGTGGGTGACGACCCGGTAGGTCTCCGCCATGTCGCTCTCGCGCCCGCCGAGCATCGTCACCAGCGGCACGGCGGCCGCGCGGGCGGAGAGATCCCAGCACGCCATGTCCAGCGCGGACTTGATGTAGGGATGGCCCTTGAACACCGTGTCCATCAGCCGGCCGATGCCGGCAAACCCGCGCGGATCCTGGCCGATCAGATGCGGCGCGATCTCCGGCACGCCCGCGCGTGTTCCCGCCGGAAACGCGGCCGAATAGAAATTGCCGAGCGGCGCCATCTCGCCCCATCCGGTCACGCCGCTGTCCGATGTGATGGCGACGATCACCGCGTCGAAGCAGTCGGCGACCCGCCCCTTGGACATGCGGTAGGGACCGTCCACGAAGGGCTGGACGACATGATAGGCTTTGATGCTCTTGATTTTCACGTTCGTATCCGTTGTCCGCACGTCTTTCAGTTCTTCGATGCGCGCTTTTCGAGGCCGCGCGCATAGGCAAGAAGTTCCTCGAAATCGAGGCCGATATGCTCGCGCGCATGGCGCTGGGCGGCGCGCATGTCCGAGCCCTTGAGCAGGGCGACATAGGTTTCGTGCACATCCTCGGCCGGCACCGGCTCGTTGCGGGCGCGCTGGTGCAGGGCGAAATACATCCGCAGCCGGCTGGTCAGCCGCTGCCAGGTCTCCAGCAGCACCGAATTGTCGGCCCATTCGTAGATCAGCCCGTGCAGTTGCAGCGCCGTCTCGATCTGGCGCGTGGTGTCCTTCGCCCGCGTCGCCTGCTTCACCGCTTCATGGCGGCGGTCGAGCTCGTCGAAGAAGCGCTGGTCGCGCTGCGGCCAGGTCTTCTCGATGGCGAACTCGTCCAGCACCTGGTTCAGGGAATAGGCGTCGACGATATCCTTGGCGGTGACCTCGATGACGAAGGTTCCGGCATAGGGGATGCTGGTCAGGATGCCCTCCTGCACCAGCTCGCGCATCGCCTCGCGCAACGGCGCGCGGCTCACCCGCATCTGTTCGGAAATCCTGAGCTCGTTGAGCTTTTGTCCCGGTTCCAGCTGACCGGTCAGGATGGCGCGCCTCAGCAGGGCGACGATCTCCGCCCTGCGCGTCGTATCCGCGATCGGACTGAAATCCGGCTTTGCCATGTGTCGACTCCCGCGAGGAATTTCTGCAAGACAAGCAGATTGTCGACAATCTAACAAGAGCCGATTTCCACGAATTCCGGATTTTGAACCGGCAGCATCAAGCCGCTCGCCCGTAGAAGCCGATCCGCTCCTCTTCGGTGAACATGACGCCAGGACGTTCGTAGTAGGAAAACACCGCGATCATGCGCTCGCGATCGCCCTCGACGGTGGTCACGCGGTGCGCGGTGTTCTTGCCGCGGAAGACGTTGAGCGTGCCGGCATTGATGCGCAGGATCTTGGCATCGGGATCGCGTCCCTCGAGCAGCTTGGCCACGCCGTCATAGTTCGGGTTGTCGTCCGAGCGCAGGTCGGTGCGGTATTCGAAGTCGCCGCCGACCTCCGGGGCTTGCAGCAACAACGTCGTGGTGAATTCCGAGCGGTCGAAATGCCAGTTGAGCGCTTCGCCGGCGCGGTAGCCCATGACGTTGGCGCGGGCCAGAGGATCCTGCATGACATGCAACTGCGGCTTGTCCATCGTTGCCGCCAGGAACCGCGCCAGCGGCGCGTATTCGTAGATTGAAAGGACGGTGCTGCCCGGGATCTGGTCGGCGCAGACCGTATGGCTGATCGTCTCGACCTTGCGCAGCGCCGGATGGTCCGGCGAAAGCTCCGGGATCGACGGCTTGAAATAGATATTGTGCATGCGCTTGTGGACATGCGAGTGCGTATCCATCACCGGCCGGATCTCTGCGACCGCCTTTTCGGCAATGCCCGGGCGCAGAAAACCTTCCAGGTTGAACATGCCGTTAGCCGCCAGCGCGGCCTTGGACTCGTCCACCAGCCGCTGCCATTCGGCGCTGCCTTCGCGATTCAGCGGGTAGCGGTCCAGGTCGAGAATGTTTTCGATCATAGCGTCCTCCGAAATCTGAGGCCTACTACACGGTAAGGAAATCTTTGCCGCAACGCGGAAAATTGTTAGGCTTTCTCAAGAAAAACTTTCGAGGGAAACGTGGACAAGCTTCCGCCATTGAATGCGATGAGGACTTTCGAGGTCGCCGCCCGCGCCGGCAGCTTCACGCTCGCAGCAAGCGAGCTCGGCGTCTCGTCGGCCGCGGTCAGCCAGCAGATCCGCAACCTGGAAGACTGGTTCGGCAAGCAGCTCTTTATGCGCAACGGCAATCGTATCGCGCTGACCGATGCCGGCCACGCCATCTATCCGCAGACGGCGCATGCGTTGGGCGAGATCGCGGCGGTGGGCCGGCGCATGCTGGAAGGCGGTTTGCGCACGCGCCTCGTGGTGAGCGTGCCGTTCTCGCTTGCCGAGCTATGGCTGGCGCCGAGGCTTGGCGTGCTGCTCGGCAGTTTTCCGCGGATGCCGATCGATGTGCGGGTCGAGGACGATCCCGTCGACGTGGTGCGCCAGAACATCGACCTGCGCATCTCCTATGGCGATTATCACTATCCGGCGCTGAAAATGGTCCGGCTCGTTCATGACGAGGTCCTGCCGGTCGCGTCGCCCGAGTTCTGGCAGCGTCACGGCAACGGGGCCGCCAGCTTGGCGGACGTGCACGAGAGCCACTTCATCCACACCAATTGGGGACCGAACTATGCCTCGCACCCGAGTTGGGCGGACTGGTTCACGGCCGCCGGCGGCAGCCGCGCGCCGGACCCGTCCCATGGCCGCCGCGTCGGTCTGTCCAGCCTGGCGATCGGCGCCGCGCGGCTGGGGCTGGGGATAGCCCTGGGACAAAGAATGATGGCGAATGCCGATCTTGAGGCGGGCCGATTGATCGCCCTGTCTTCAGTGTCCGTCCGCCTGGGCCAGCCTTATTGCGCCTTTATGCTGCCGGCCAAGGCCGAGCGCGCGGATGTTGCGGGACTAGTCCAACTGCTTGGCAAAACATCACCGTAACCTCCCGCCTTTGCCGGTGTGCTTCGATCGGCAACCGCCTAGTCATCAGGCTGTGTTGCTACTTTCTCGACTACTTCTGGACTGACATGCATGAAAGTCAGCTCGAAGGGAGACGGCAGGGCATCAGCCGATTCTTCGCCTCTTTGGATTGCGTCTTTGATGACAGCGGCATGCATTGCTTCAATCAAGGCAGCCAAGCCGTTACGAGACTTAAACGCAGGGCTCGAATGATTGTCATTCTCATCGAAGTGCGAAAATGCGCTGCGCACATGTATCTCAAAAAATTCTTGAGGTGGCGCCTCGCTTATCCTTGACAACTCAGCGGCCAACTTTTGCAAAGCATCGCGTGTCATATAGACAGTTAGGCCGGTGCAATCGATGTACAAAGCCATGGTGTTTACTGTCATGAGATGTCTTCCGCCACGGTGCCTGTGCTGACGTATTGTCCCGACGATCCTATCGCTATGAATACCGCGCAAGCTAGTGGTGCTATTGCCAGGCTGGGTATTGCGAACTCACTGCCACTCAACAAAAACGGCGCCCTCGACGTGGGTGTCGAGGGCGCCGTCGGACCGGAAACTGATGGGGGTTATCAGCTGGCCGGTTTCGGTTGCGGCAAGGGAGAGACCGGCATTCCGGGTCCGATTTTCTGCAGATTGCCCGTGATCACCTGATCGGACTCGGAGATTCCGGAGGTCACGGAAATCAGGTCGCCATCGGTGGGCCCAAGCGACACCAGCTTCTGGTCGACGGTGTTGCCCTTGCCGATGACATAGAGGTACTTGCCGAGTTGGCTGGAACCCAGCGCCACCTGCGGCACCATCAGCGTGTTGGGCTGTTCCTTCACATGCAGGCGCACCCGCACATACTGTCCCGGCAGCAGCGTGAACTTGGCGTTGCCGATCGTGGCGCGCGCCGTGATCGTGCCGGTCGAGTGGTCGATCGTGTTGTCGATGAAGGTGAGCTCGCCCTTCTGGCTCGGCTGGGTCTCGCCAGGCAGGAGCACGTCGACGGCGATCGGACCGGCGGCCTTCGCCTGCTCGATCTGGACGAGGTCGCTCTCGCTCGGATTGAAGGTCACATAGATCGGGTCGAGCTGCACCAGCGTGTTGAGCACCGTGCCGGCGACGCTGACCAGCGTGCCGACCGAAGCCTGGTTGCGGCCGATGCGTCCCGAGAACGGCGCCTTGATCTCGGCATAGCCGAGATTGAGCTCGGCTGTGCGCACCGCCGCCTGGTCGACGGCAAGGGCGGCTTGCGCCGTGCGCAGATTGCTTGTGCGCTGGTCGAAACTGTCCTTGTCGAGGTAACCGGCCTTGGCAAGATCGGTGCCGCGGCCGAGATTGGATTTCGCATAGTCGAGCGTCGCGGTATCGCGCTGCACTTGTGCCTTCGCCTGGTCCAGCGCGGCCTGATAGTCATCGGGCGCGATGCGGTAGAGCATGTCGCCCTGCTTGACGTCGCCGCCGTCGGCCGCGGTCTGCTCCTGCAGATAGCCCGGCACGCGCGCCTGCAGCGTGATGCTGCGGATCGACTCGACCCGCGCGGCGTAGTCGAGATAGATCGGCAGCGTCCTTTTCACGACATTCACCACCGGCACCGGCATGACGAAAGCTGCCGGCGCGGGCGCGGCGCCCGCCGTGCCTCCGCTGAGATTGCCCATGTCGAGCAGGTGGACACTTGCCACCGAGATCGCGCCCAACGCGACGGCCGTCCCCAAAGCGATTTTCCATCTACGCATTTTGATCTCCAATCCTTATTCAGCCGCCTGGGCCAGCGGCTGAAGCGCCGGCTCGGCGATCGGTTCAATTTCTTCTGGCCGAGGGGCGTCGTGGTGGCCCTTGGCCGTTTCCTTTTCGCTGCGTTCGCGCAGCTGCTCGATCACCGCGTAGAAGACCGGCACGAAGACCAGCGACAGTATCGTCGCCGCCACCATGCCGCCGAAGACGGTGGTGCCGATCGACTGACGGCTTGCCGCACCGGCGCCTGTCGCGAACATCAGCGGCAGCACGCCGAGGATGAAGGCGAAGGCCGTCATCAGGATCGGCCGCAGGCGAAGCCTCGCGGCTTCCATCGCCGCTTCGACGATGGTGAGCCCTTCCTCGCGCCGGCGTCTGGCGAACTCGACGATCAGGATCGCGTTCTTGGCCGCCAGGCCGATCAGCATGACGAAGCCGATCTGCGAGTAGACGTCGATCTGCATGCCGCGCAGCATCAGCACCGCGAAGGCGCCGAACAGGGCGAGCGGCACGGCGAGCAGCACCATGAAAGGCATCGCCCAGCTTTCATACTGCGCCGCCAGGATCAGGAAGACGAAGACGATCGCCAGCCCGAACACCACCGAAGCGATCGACCCGGCCTTGAGCTCCTGATAGGTGATGCCGGTCCACTCGTAACCGAAGTCACGCGGCAGCACGTTCGCCGCCGCCCGCTCCATGGCCGCCACCGCCTGCCCGGACGAGAAGCCGGGGGCGGCGCCGCCATTGATCAGGGCGGACGCATTGTTGTTGTAGTGCGGCACGGTCTCCGGACCGACGATCGGCACCAGTCTGCCCAGCGTGCTTAGCGGCACCATGCCGCCCGACGCATTGCGCACATAGAGCCGCGAGATGTCGGTGGCGTCGGCGCGCGCGTCCTTGTCGGCCTGGATGGTCACACGGAAGGTGCGGCCGAACAGGTTGAAGTCGTTGACGTAGAGCGAGCCGAGATAGATCTGCAGCGTGTTGAACACGTCCGGCAAGTTGAGGCCGAGCAGCTTCGCCTTGCTGCGGTCGAGGTCGTAGTTGAACTGCGGCGTCGAGGTCGAGAAGGACGAGAACAGCTGTTGCGGATTGAGCTCCGGCTGCTTGCGCGCTTCTGCGATCAGCGCCTGCGTGACGTCGTTCAGCGCCGCACTGCCGCGCCCGGAGAGATCCTCCACCTGGAACTCGAAGCCGCCGGTGGTGCCTATGCCGGGGATCGAGGGTGGGTCGAAGGACAGCGCGAACGCATCCGGCATCTGCAGCAGCTTGCCACGCACCTGTTCGACGAGTTTCGACGCACTCTGGTCGGGTCCGCGTTCGTCCCAGGGTTTCAGGATGGCGAATTCCACCGCGGAGTTCGACTGTGCGGCGCTGGTGAGGAAGTTCAGGCCGCTGATCGAGCCGACGATGTCGACGCCGGGCGTGTTCTGCAGGATGTCGCGCGCCTTCTGCGCCACCGCATCCGTGCGTTCGAGCGAAGCGCCGTCCGGCAGCTGGATGACGACGAAGAAATAGCCCTGGTCTTCGACGGGCAGGAAGGTCGAGGGCAGTTTCTGCCAGACGAAATAGGTGGCGACCAGGCCGGCCGCGAACAGGACGAGCATCGCCCAGCGCAGCTTGATCAGGATGCGCACGCCATGCGCATAGGCATGCGACAGCCAGTCGAAGCCGGCGTTGAACCAGCGGAACAGCACGAACTGGGTCTCGCCGCGATGGCGCAGGAAGGCGGCGCTCAGCGCAGGCGACAGCGTCAGCGAGTTGAAGGCGGAAATGCCGACGGAGATCGCGACTGTCAACGCGAACTGATTGTAGAGCCGGCCGGAGACGCCGGGGATGAAGGCGACGGGAACGAATACCGCCATGAGCACCGCCGTCGTGGCGATGATCGGGCCGGTCACCTCGGCCATCGCCGCGCGCGTCGCGGCAAGCGGCTTCAGCCCGGCCTCCAGCTGTCGCTCGACATTCTCGACCACGACGATCGCATCGTCGACGACAAGACCGATCGCCAGCACCATGCCGAGCAGCGAGAGCATGTTGAGCGAGAAGCCCAGCATATACATGATCGCCAATGTCGCGATCAGCGAGACGGGAATGGCGATGGTCGGGATGATGGTGGTGCGCCAGCTCTGTAGGAAGACGAATACCACCGCCACGACCAGCACCAGCGCTTCGCCGAGCGTGATCAACACGTCATGCATCGAGGCCGACACGAAGCGCGTCGTGTCGTAATGCATGGCGTAGTGGACGCCCTTGGGAAAACGCTGCGACAGCTCCTGCATCTTGTCCTTGACCCGCTGCTGCAGGTCGAGGGCGTTGGAGCCCGGCATCTGGTAGACGGCCAAAACCACGGTCGGGTCCTTGCCGAAGAAGGCGGATGACGAATATTGCAGCGCGCCGAGCTCGATGCGGGCAACGTCGCGCAGGCGCACCAGCGAGCCGTTCTGCGAATTGGCGCGCACGACGATGTCGCCGAATTCCTTCGGGTCGCTGAGGCGGCCCACCGCGTTGACCTGCATCTCGAAGGCGGTGCCGGCGGGCGCCGGCGACTGGCCGATCTTGCCGGCCGCCACCTGCACGTTCTGCTCGGCGATCGCGTTCTGCACGTCGACGGCGGTGATGCCGAGATTGGCAAGCTTGTCCGGGTCGAGCCAGACGCGCATCGAATAGCGGCGCTCGCCGAAGATCTGCACGTCGCCGACGCCGGGCAGGCGCTTCAGCGGATCGACCACCTGCAGATAGGCGAGGTTGCTCAGCGCCACCGGATCGACCGAGCCGTCCGGCGAGGTGAGGTCGACAATCAGCACGAAATTGGGGTTTTGCTTCTTGATCGTCACGCCGCCCTGGTTGACGATGGCCGGCAGGGAGGATGCCGCTTGCGAGACACGATTCTGCACGTCGACGGCCGCCGTGCTCAGCGGGTAGCCGACGTCGAAGGTGATGGTGATGGTCGAGGAGCCGTCATTCGAACTCGTCGACGACATGTAGGTCATGCCCTGCACGCCGTTGATCTGCTGCTCGAGCGGCGTGGTGACCGTATCGGCCACGACCTGCGCGCTGGCGCCCGGATAATGGGCGCTGACCACGACTTGCGGAGGGGTGATGTCGGGGAACTGCGAGACCGGCAACAGGAAATACGCGATCGCACCGGCGAGCACCATGATGATGGCGATCGCCGACGCGAAGATCGGGCGGTGGATGAAGAAGTTCACCATGATGCGGACGCCTCGCCGAACGGTTTTGCGAAATGGCGCAGGCGCCGGGCCCGGCCGGAACCGGAATCCGCCAGGAAGGAAGGCGGGACATCGTCACCCGGCGCCTGTTCCGCTGCGCGCGAGCGCAGCATCCGTTCGAAGGCTTTTGGGTCGATCCCGTCCGCCTTCATCACCAGCCGGATCATCGGATCCCGGATGGCTTCGTCGATCGTCAGGTCTTTGCGCTTTTGCATAGGAGCGGCTCCTTGCTCGGCCCGCATCGATTGATCACGGACCGCTTTTTTCTCGTTCTTCACCGGCCGAAGCCGCATGACAGGCAGGTTTTGCGTCCTATCTCACTCTGGCAGGGCTATCGGAGGCCTTGTCGTTTGACGGCGAGCGATATAGGTGTTACCAGTAAGTAACATGCTGGAAGTTACAGACCGGTAACACCCTAGTCAAGAGGTGACGACGGTTTTTTTGGAAACGACGAAAGGAGATCATGATGACTGACGGCGTCGCGGAGCGTTCCCGCCCCCGGGATCGAATCCTGGAGACGGCGCAGGACATGTTCCACAAGCACGGCATCAAGGGTGTTGGCGTCGACGCCATCACCGAGGCTGCCGGCACGAACAAGATGACGCTTTACCGTCACTTCGAGTCGAAGGACGAGCTGATCATCGAGTGCCTGCGCGCCACGGCGGCGAAGGCTTCAAGGATATGGGACGAGTTCGAGGCGCAGCATCCCGGCGACAAGCTCGCCCAGCTTCATGCCTGGGTCCGCAAGGCTTCGGAACTGCTGAGCGCCGACAGCCGCGGCTGCGACATGGCCAATGCCGCCGTCGAGCTTACCGAGACCGATCATCCGGCACGGCGCGTCATCAAGGAACTGAAGGAAGCCCAGCGCGAGAAGCTAGTGGCGCTTTGCCGCGATGCCGGCATCGGCCAGGCCGAGCTGCTCGCCGACACGCTGTCGCTGCTGCTCGAAGGCGCGCGCGTCTCGATGCAGAGCGTCGGCGCCGAAGGCCCGAGCGCGCAGTTCGTGCGCATGGCCGAAAGCCTGATCGCCTCGTTCCGGGCGCGCTGAACGGGACTTCCCACATCCGGCCGCTTCGCGGCCACTTTCTCCTCGCGGGAGAAGAGGTAGCGTCGGCGCCGGCGGCTCCTCTCCCCTCGGGAGAGGTCGGATTGCCCGATTGCCTTTGCAATTCGATTTGGCAATCCGGGTGAGGGGCGTTCCGCGTCATTGCGGGCAAAGAAAAAGCCCGCTGCCGGGAGGAGGTGGCAGCGGGCTTCGATTTCGAATACGGCACGGGAGGAGGTGTACCGTACTCAGCGTCGGCATCACATCTGGGAGGAGGAGACGGCCGACACCCAGAGAAGTACGGGATGCCTAACGATTCGGCAATTGCGAAACCTGCATAGCTGCTGTGCAGAATTGCGGGATCAATCGTCAGACAAATGCTAAGCACGCCTTCGCGCGCCCACCTGCCGGTTTATTGCACCGGCACGTTTTCCTTGAAGATCAGCCGCGGCTCGATAAACTTTTTCGTCAGATACGGCGCCGACGACGCGATGGAGCCGAGCAGGCGGATCACCGACTGCTCGGCGATCAGCCGCGCATTCTGGTCGATCACGACGTCGGCGAGATCGTCGACGAGATAGCGGCGTGTTTCCTTGGTCAGGTCGTGGCAGATGAAGACCGGCTTCTTGCGCGGCTTGACCTCGAGCAAGGCCTTGGCCACGCCTGACCGTCCGGCGCCGACGCAATAGATGCCGAGCAGGTCCGGTTCGTTGTGCAGCGCCTTGATGGTCGCGCGGTAGCTGGCGTCCGGGTCGTCATTGCTCTCGGCGGCGCTTGAGACCGTGAGGTTGGGAAACTCTTCGCTCAGCACCGAACGAAAACCCATCTCGCGCTCCTCGTGGCCGCGATAGGAGCGCGAGCCGACCACCATCGCCAGATGTCCTGTACGGCCGCCGAGGAAGCGGCCCATCAGTAGCGCCGCGGTGCGGCCCGCCACCCGGTTGTCGATGCCGACATAGGCCGAGCGCGGTGCCGCCGGCACATCCGAGATCAGCGTGACCAGCCTGATCCCGGCATCGACCAGCTCGCGCAGGATGTTGCGCGTGCGCGGGTGGTCGACGGCGATGACGCCGACACCGTTGGCCTTGAGCGACAGATTCTCCACCGCGCCTTGCAGCGCGCCCGGCGAAATACCGGCAAGGTTGTGGATGCGGCAGGAGGCGACCAGCGGCAGGCGTGCCGCATAATCCTCGATGTGATGCGCAAGATCGGCCATGAAGCCATTGGACCCAATCGGCAGGAAGAATTCCAGGTGCGCCGGCTTCGACGGCAAAACCACCTGATCGAGCGTCGGCAGATAGCCGAGCTGCTTGGCCGCCTCCATCACCCGCTGCCGGTTGGCAGCGCTTGCCCCCGGCCGGTTGTTGAGCACCCTGTCGACGGTCGCGGTCGACAGGCCGCAGCTTCTGGCGATGTCGGCTACCGTGGCTTTCATGAGTCCAGTCATAGGATGGGAAGCGAGCCCCTGTCAGGACAATTCAACGTCAGGCCAAACCGACGCCGGGCCAAATCGACGTCGGGCCAAATCGACGCCGGGCCAAATCGACGGAAGACCGTCAGCCATGCTGCTGCGGGCCGTCGGAAATCGCGTCCCGTATCTCCTTGTCCGACATGCCGGTGATGACGCGCTCGACCTCGGCGACCGTTGTCTTTTTCGGATCGATGTCGTCGGCCACCACCTTGCCCCGGCGCATCACCACGATACGGTCGACCACCTGGAAGACGTGATGGATGTTGTGCGCGATGAAGATGCAGGAGTGCCCTGAATCGCGGGCGCTGCGCACGAAGCTCAGCACTCCTTGCGTCTCGGCGACGCCGAGATTGTTGGTCGGTTCGTCGAGGATGATGAGATCGCTGTCGAAATGCATGGCGCGCGCGATCGCGACGGCCTGCCGCTCGCCGCCCGACAGCGAGCCGATCGGTGTCGTCGGCGGGATATTCTTGGTGATGCCGACCTGCCTGAGCAGGTCGCGCGCCACCGCGTTCATTGCGTCCTGGTCCATGCGGTTCAGGAAGCGCGGCGCCCTGATCGGCTCGCGCCCGAGGAACAGGTTGCGCGCGATCGACAACTGCGTGACGAGAGCCGAGTCCTGGTAGATCGTCTCGATGCCGTGGGCGATGGCGTCGCTGGTGCTGCGCAGCGTGACCTTCTTGCCGCGGATGAAGATGTCGCCGCTGGTCAGCGGCACGGCGCCCGACAGCACCTTGATCAGCGTCGACTTGCCCGCGCCGTTGTCGCCGAGCAGGCCGACGATCTCCTTTTCGTTGACGTGGAAATTGGCGTCCACCAGCGCCTGCACGCGCCCGTAGGACTTGCGGATGTTTTCCATGCGGATGAGCGGTTCGGCCATGGTTCAGGTCCCTGCCTGGTGCCGGCGTTCGAGCCAGGAGTGCAGCGCCATCATGCCGAGGATGATCGCGCCGATGAAGATGTTGTAGGCGAGCCCCGGCACGCCGATCAGCACGATGCCGTTGCGCATGACACGCAGGATCAGGATGCCGAGCACCGTGCCGATGATGGTGCCGCGCCCGCCGGTCAGCGCCGTGCCGCCGATCACCACCATGGCGATGACCTCGAGCTCGTAGCCGGTGCCGCTATTGGGGTTGGCGGCGGACGTGCGCAGCGACGAGATGACGCCGGCAAGCGAGGCCATCACCGCCGACAGGATGAACAGGCCGACCTTGACGCGGTTGACGTTGACGCCGCGCGCGCGGGCCGCGTTCGGATTGCCGCCGGCGGCCTGGATCCAGTTGCCGGTGCGGCTCTGCGTCAGCACATAGCCGAGCACGATCGCGGCGCCGATGAACCAGAACAGCGAGGCATAGATTCGGAACGGGCCGACATAGAAGTCGCCGACCAGGATGTTCGCCAGCCAGCTGCCTTCCGCGCTCCAGGTGCGCTGCGGGAAACCGTCGGTGATGAACAAAGCGGTGCCGCGCACGACCAGCAGCATTCCGAGCGTCACGAGGAAGGACGGGATCTTGAGCTGGGTGACAAACCAGCCATTCACCAGCCCGACCAGGGCAGCCACGATCAGCGCGATCAGCAGGCCCATCTCCAGCGAAGTGACGCCGCTGTTGAAGAGCGTCCACATCAGCACCGGCGAGAAGCCGAACAGCGAGCCGACCGAGAGGTCGAATTCTCCGGATGTCATTAGCAAGGTCATTGCCAGCGCGATCAGGCCGAGCTCGACTGTGAAGGCCAGGATGTTCGAAATGTTCTGCGGCGACAGGAAGTCGGGATTGATGCCCCAGAAGACGACGAGCTCGACGACGAGCAGCACCAGCGGACCGAATTCCGGCCGCGCGACAAGGCGTTGGACGAAGGAATGGTTTTCCATTGAACCCGCGACGTAAGCGCGGCCGTCCGATGGGACGGCGCGGGGAGAAGGAAAAACGGCCGCGACAGCGTCGCGACCGTTTGCTTGAGGATTATTTGCCGGACAGGATCTTGTCGTAGACGCCGGCGGTGTCCTTCTCATAGAGCGCGCCGGTGATGACATTGAAGCCCGGAGGGATGCCGCTGGCGGCCATGTTGGCCATCGACAGCGCGATATAGCTGGTCGCTTGCGGGTCCTGCCACTGTCCGGCATTGACGTAGCCGTTCAGCACTTCCTGCGTGGTGTCGAGCGAGTTGCCCCAGCCGACGACCGGGATTTCGCCCGGCTTCACGCCGGCCTGGTCGAACACGCGCTTGATCGAGCCGGTGACGAGGTCGCCCAGGCCGATGATCGCCTTCACCTTGCCCTTGTGCGCGGTGAGGTAGTCGACCATGCGGTTGATCGCTTCGGCCTGGTCGAGCGTCGCCTCGGTCACCTCATAGGTGATGCCGGCCGGCTCGAACACGCTCTTGATGCCTTCCTCTTCCTGCACGCCATAGGTGGCGCCGGGGATCTCGACCGGCATCCAGACGAAGTCGCCCTTCTTCACCAGGCCCTTGTCGACCAGATACTGCGCCCAGTGCTTGCCGAACGTGACGTTGTCGCCGCCGACATAGGCGTTGAAATTGGCCTTCGGATCGGGCGTGTTGAAGTTGATGATCGGGATGTTGGCCGCGCGGGCCTCCTTGACGATCTCGACCAGGCTGCCCGGATCGGGGCTGGTGGTGGCGATGCCGTCGGCCTTGGCCGCGATCGCGGCGCGCACGGCTTCCTGCTGGGACGCGACGTCGCCATTGTGGAACGAGGTGTTGACGGTGTTGCCCGTGTCCTTGGCCCATTGCTTGGCCCCGGCCAGGAAGTAGGTCCAGACCGGATCGGCCGGGCCGCCATGCGAAATCCAGTAGAACGTCTTGGCCTCGGCCATCACCGGAATGGCGAGTGCCGCGATCAAGCCAAGCACGAGTAGTCTTAGCCGCGAAAGCATTCGATTTCCTCCCATGTTGAAACTCTCCTCCCGGATCAGCGCGATGCGATCTTGGAACCCGCATCTCCTGCCAGCGCCGACCGGAACGTCCAGAGCATTCTCTTTTTCGGGCGGTGGCAAGCCTCCATCGCCAGTGGATGTTGGCACAGGCGCGCACGCCATCACCAATCCCATCAGATTGCATCAGCAACGGTGATATTCGTTGGGCAAGCGGCACCATCGACCATCCGCTGCACGGATTGGCCTCCAAGCAACCGCCCTTCTGGTGCGGCGTTAGATCAGACCCGCCTTGGCCAGATCGCGCATCAGGTGGCTGGCGCCGTAGGTCCAGTGCGGGCAGTCCGGCGACAGGCGCACGCGGTTGGTGAGCGCGCCGAGCTTTTCCGACGAGATGGTGACGATGTCGCCGACCTTATGGGTAAAGCCCTTGCCCTTCTCGCCGCGATCCTTCGACGGCACGAACATGGTGCCGAGATAAAGCGCCAACCCGTCCGGATACTGGTGATGCGGCCCCATCGCGGCCTTGACCAGCTCTTCCGGCGAGCGGCTGATTTCCGCCATCGAACTCGCGCCCTCCAGCGCAAAGCCGTCCTCGCCCTCGACGCTGAGCCGCACCGTGGCGCGCTTTACGTCGGCGATGGAAAACGTCTCGTCGAACAGCCGGATGAAGGGGCCGAGCGAAGCGGAAGCATTGTTGTCCTTGGCCTTGCCGAGCAGCAGCGCCGAGCGCCCCTCGACGTCGCGCAGATTGACGTCGTTGCCGAGCGTGGCGCCGACGATGCGCCCCGAACTGTCGGCGATCATGGCGATCTCCGGCTCCGGATTGTTCCAGGTGGAGACCGGATGCAGGCCGACATCGGCGCCGAAGCCGACCGAGGCCATGGGCTGGCATTTGGTGAAGATCTCGGCATCGGGGCCGATGCCCACCTCCAGATATTGCGACCAGGCGCCGCGCGAAATCAGCTTGGCCTTGATCTCCATCGCTTCCGGCGAGCCGGGCTTCAGTTTCGACAGGTCATGGCCGATCAGCCCGGCGATGTCGGCGCGGATGGCGTCGGCTTTTTCGGCCGAACCACGCGCCTGTTCCTCGATGACGCGCTCGAGCAGGCTGACGACGAAGGTGACGCCGGAAGCCTTCACCGCCTGCAGGTCGACGGGAGAAAGCAGGATCGGCTTCTTCGCATCGCGTTTGTCTTCGAAGCTGTTCGCCGCGATGTCTTCCAGCGCGCCGATTGCCTTGCCCTTGGCCGAGCGCAGATAGCCGGCCGGATCCTTCAGTTCGCAGACATCGCGCACCGTGGGCGCCGCGCTCGAGGTGATGTCGATGACCTGGCCGTCCCGCACCGTCACCACCAGCGGATGAGTAGCTTCGCTTGTCCTGGCGCGGCCGACGAAGAGGCCGTCGGCAGGCAGGCGGGTCGGATCGGTCATGGTGATGCTTCCTCTCAACTGTCGCGCGGCACTTTCCCCGGATTTGGGTCAAACGTCCATGCCGTTTGCAGTCTGGTTCGTGGGCCAGTTGTCCCTATCATCAAAAGCGTAGCCGGCTGGCCCATCGAAACACGCTTTCAAATTCATGAAATCAACAATAGGATTTTCACGAAGCTTCAGCGCCGAGGTGATCTTTGTCCGCAGCCTTTTCCGATCCGATTTGGCAAAAGCCGCAGGCTGCCCCGGCATTTCAGTCGGACTTATCGGCCGGCGGCACGCTCGACGCGGTCATCGTCGGCGGCGGCATCATGGGACTATCGACGGCGCTGCATGCGGCGCGCGCGGGGCTTTCCATTCAGGTGCTTGACGCCGGCGCGATCGGGCAGGGCGCTTCGGGCCTCAATGGCGGCCAGGTCATTCCAGGCCTCAAATACGATCCGGAATGGCTGCTGAGGCATTTCGGCAAGGAGCGCGGCGAAGCCCTGGTGGAATTCGCCGCTTCGACGGCCGACGCCGTGTTCGATGTGATCCGCGACGAGAAGCTGACCGTGCCGTTCACGCGCAACGGCTGGATCCAGGCCGCGCACACCGAGACCGCGCTGAGGGCGGCGGCGAACCGGGACCGTCAATGGCGTTCGCGCGGCGCCGACGTCGAGCTGCTCGACAAGGCAGGGATCGCGGCGATGACCGGCGCCAGGGGCTATCTCGGCGGCTGGCTCGACCGCCGCGCCGGCGTCATCGATCCGCTATCCTACACGCTTGAACTCGCCCGCGTCGCCTCGGCCGCCGGCGTGAAGATCGCCGGGCAGCAAAGGGTGGTGAAACTCGCTAAGGAGGCCGGCGTCTGGCGCGTTTCGACGCAAGGCGGCGCCGAATTGCGCGCCAAGTCGGTCGTGCTCGCCACCAACGCCTATACGGATGGCCTGCTGCCTGGCCTCGCACAGACGATCGTGCCGCTGCATTCCTTCCAGATCGCCACCGCGCCGCTGCCGGCGGACCTTGCAGCCGGCATCCTGCCGGGCGGGCAGGCCGTTTCAGATTCCCGCCGCATCCTGGTCTACTATCGCAAGAGCTCCGATGGCCGGATGGTGCTGGGCGGCCGCGGCCGCATGGCGCTGCCCTCCAGTCCCGCGGACTGGGCGCATTGCGAACGCGCGCTCATCCGCCTCTATCCGGCGCTCGCGGGCGTCGCCATCGAAAAGCGCTGGTTCGGTCGCGTGGCGCTGACACCGGATCATCTGCCGCATCTGCATGAGCCGGAAAAAGGCCTGCTCGCGGTCGTCGGCTGCCAAGGCAGGGGCGTCGGCCTGATGAGCGCGCTGGGCAAGCGGATGGCGAATTACCTCGCGAGCGGCGATGCCAGGCAATTGCCGTTCCCGCTGTCGCCGATCCGGCCGATCCCGTTCCATGCTTTCCGCCAGGTCGGCGTCGCCGCGGCGATCACGTGGTACCGGATGCTCGACACGTTCGAGCGCTGACCCCGAACGCGTGCGGCGCACAAGCGATTCAGCTTGACAGTTTCACAAATATGAAAAAGCATTGGGCGATTTCAGAATTCGATGGACAGTTCGATGTCGTCGACCATCGCCGCAGCACGGCCATTGCCGGAAAACCGCATCTCGCCGGTGTTCCGCTTCGCCATGCTGCTGCCGGGCGGACTGGTCACCTTCTTCCTGATCCTGTTCGCGCTTGGCCTAGTGGTCTTCCTCGCCTTCAGGGGCAATGACGGCTCGCTGCTCGGCGTCGGCCTGACGGCGGAGAATTTCGTCACCGTCGCTACCGATCCGCTCTACTGGATGGTGACGCTGCGCTCGCTGGTCATCGCCGGCCTGGTGACGCTCGCCACCGTCGCCACCGCCTATCCCGTCGCCTACTACCTCGCCTTCCACGCCGGTCGCCGCCGCAACCTGCTGCTTTTCCTGGTCACGCTGCCGTTCTGGACCAGCTATCTGCTGCGCGTCTTCGCCTGGAAGATCGTGCTTGCCTATAACGGCGTGCTCAACTCGGCCTTCATCGAGACCGGCCTCTGGTCCGAGCCGACACTCGCCTTCCTCAACACGCCGGCAGCGGTGGTGGTGACGCTCGCCCATGCCTACGCGCCCTTCGCCATTCTGCCGATCTATGTTGCGCTGGACACCATCCCGAAATCGCTGCTCGAAGCCGCATCCGATCTCGGCGCGCGGCCCTTCACCTGCTTCCGCCGCGTCGTGCTTCCCAACTCCATGCCGGGCGTGCTGGCGGCGGCACTCGTCGTCTTCGTGCCGACGGTCGGCGACTATGTCACGCCAGCCATGGTCGGCGGTCCGGCCAGCACCATGATCGGCACGCTGATCCAGTCGCAGTTCGGCAAGGCCAATGACTGGCCGTTCGGGGCGGCCCTCTCGGTCTGCGTCATGCTGGTCATCCTTTGCGTCGTCCTGGTGGCGCGCGGCGCCGACCGCAGATTCGGTAGCCGCACATGAGCGCCCGGGCTGACACCAACAGCGACGGCCGCTGGCTCGGCCTCTATGTGTTCGGCTATCTCGTCTTCCTCTATCTGCCGGTCCTTTTGATCCCGCTGTTTTCCTTCAACAACTCGATCCAGGCGGCGTTCCCGCTGCAGGGTTTCACGCTCGACTGGTACCGCACGCTCTATGGCAATCCGGCGCTTTCCGGCGCTTTGGCCAACAGCCTGGTCATCGGCGTCATCGCCGCCTCCGGCGCGACGCTGTGCGGCATCACCGTATCCTATATGGACCTCTACGGCCGCTCGCCGCTCGCCGCCACGATCAGCGCCATCGCCCGGCTGCCGATCCTGATCCCGGGGGTCATCGTCGGCATTTCGCTGTTGATCCTGGTCAACCTCATCGGCCTTGGACCATCGCGCGTTTCCATCGTGCTCGGCCATATCCTCGTCGCGCTGCCCACTACGGTGGTGGTGATGCGCAGCCGCTTCGCCGCCATCCCGAAGACGATCCGTGAAGCGGCGCTCGACCTCGGCGCTTCCGACTGGACGACGTTCCGGCGCGTCATGCTGCCGCTCAGCCTGCCAGCCGTGCTGTCGGCTTTCATGCTCTCCTTCCTGGTTTCCTTCGACGAGTTCATCGTCGTCTTTTTCCTCGCCGGCACCGAGCCGACGCTGCCGCTCTACATCTGGAGCCAGCTGCGCTTCCCGCGCTCGCTGCCGACCGTGATGGCGCTGGGAACGGTGATCCTCACTGTCTCCTTCATCATCGCCGGCACCGCCGAAATCCTTCGCCATCGCGGTCTTGGAACTGCGCGCCGCAATCCAGCCTGAACCACAACAAAGAAGAGGAGAACGAAAATGACATTCCACCTGAAATCGATCGCCGGACACAAAGCCCGGGTCGGCCTTGCCGCACTGGCGCTCGCGCTGTCGTCGACGGTCGCTCTTGCCGCCGACAAGCTGCAATATTTCACCTGGTCGGGCTACGAATTGCCCGACTTCAACAAGAGCTTCCTTGCCGCGCATCCCGATGGCGTCGAGGCGACGATCTTCGGCGATGACGACGACGCCTTTACCAAGGTCAAGGCCGGCTTCAGGCCCGACATCGCGCACCCCTGCTACGACAAGGTGGCGCGCTGGAACAAGGAAGGCCTTCTGCAGCCGATCGACACCAAGCGCATCAAGAACTGGGATTCGATCTTCCCGGTGTTCAAGAACCTGCCCGACCTGCAGGCCGGCGACGGCAAGGTCTGGATGGTGCCGTGGGACTGGGGCAACACTTCGATCCTCTACCGCACCGACCTGGTGAAGAATCCCGAGGCGAGCTGGAAGCTGCTGTGGGACAAGCAGTATGCCGGACGCATGGCGACCATCGATGCCGTCCACGACACGCCGATCGTCGCCGCGCTGCTGGCCGGCGTGAACCCTTTCGACATGACGCCGGACCAGATGGACAAGGTGGCCGAAAAGCTGCGCGAGCAGCGGCCGCTGCTGTCGAGCTACACCACCGACATGACCTCGGTCGAGCAGGCTTTGGCAAGCGGCCAGCTGGTCGCCGCCATGACCTGGAATGCCTCGGCCACCTCGCTGAAGAAGCAGGGCGTGCCTGTCGAATTCATGAAGCCGAAGGAAGGCATGCTCACCTGGGCCTGCGGCTTCGTCATGCTGAAGGACGCCAAGAACACCGATCTCGCCTATGACTTCATCAACAGCCGGCTCGACGCCGACTCCGGTAAGTTCCTGATCCAGTCTTACGGCTATGGCAGCTCGCTCTTGACCGCCTTCGCCGGTGTGTCGAAGGAGGAGCTCGTCAAGCTGCAACTGCCGGCGGACCCGGACGTGATGCTGAAGAGCACCATCTTCACGGGGCCGATGAAGCAGAATGACGACGTGGCGAAGATGTTCGAAAAGGTGAAGGCAGGGGGCTGAGCGATTAATTGCCGAAGTTTTGCGCTGCCCCTCACCTGCCTGCCGGCATCCTCTCCCCGTATAGTGACGGGGAGAGGGGCGCTGTCGCCGGCGGTTTCGCCAATCACCTCGTCGCAGCACTGGCGCCAGCGTTGCGGCCAGTTCCTTCTCCCCGTCACCATACGGGGAGAAGTGCCCGGCAGGGCGATGAGGGGCAGTGCCAGCGTCCGGCAGGATAAGAAACTTAATAATGAGGCCGGCTTGGTCAATTGCCGGCCTAATTGACTGCAACGAGGACCATTGCATGGATGTTCTTGATGAAGCGGCGGCAAAGCCGAAAGACGATGCCGACGTCCGCGTCGGCCGGCGCGTCCGGGCGCTCAGACTCGAGCGCAAGCTGTCGCTGGCCGAACTCGCGGCCAAGGCCGGCATCTCCATCGGCGCGCTCAGCCAGATCGAGCGCGGCATGTCCTCGCTGCGCGTCAAGGTGATCTGGCCGCTCGCCGCCGCGCTCGACATCGAGCCTTCGGCGCTGATCGCCGACGGCAACGAAGCGGTCAACGATCTTTATTGCGTGCGCGCCGACAAGCGGCGGCAGATCCCGGTGAAGTCCGAAGGCATCGCCAAGGCGCTGCTGTCGCCACCTGCCGCGACGCTCACCGGCATGCTGGTCACGGTCGAGGCCGGCGGCGGCACGGCGGAAGCCTATGCCCATGCCGGCCATGAATTCGGCTTCGTGATGGCGGGCGAGGTCGAACTGGTGGTGGACGCCACGACCTATGTGCTGAAAGCCGGCGACAGTTTTGCCTTCAAGAGCACGCTGCTGCATGCCTTCCGCAATCCCGGCGCCGAGCGCTGCCAGATCCTGTGGGTCAACACGACAAAACCGTCAGAGGTGCGCGATGGCGCGTGACGCCTCAGAGCAATTCCAGGACAAGTGTGAAGCGGTTTTCCGTCCGGAATTGCGAGAACCATTGGTTCGGCTGCAGAAAGTCTCGAAAGTCTTTCCGGGTGGCGTGGTCGGCCTCGATGCCGTCGATCTGGATATCGCCACCGGCGAGTTCCTGACCCTGCTCGGTCCGTCCGGTTGCGGCAAGACGACCAGCCTGCGCGTCATCGCCGGCTTCGAGAGTCCGTCGAGCGGCAACGTCCTGCTCGAAGGTCGCGACATCACCGGGTTGCGGCCCTTCGACCGACCGGTCAACACCGTCTTCCAGGACTATGCGCTGTTCCCGCATATGGATGTCGCGGCCAATGTCGGCTTCGGCCTGTCGCTGCGCAAGCTCCCCAGCGCCGAGCAGGCAAAACGGGTTCGCGACGCGCTCGATATGGTAGGCCTCGCCGACAAACTGCGCGCCCGCGTCTCGGAGCTTTCCGGCGGCCAGCGCCAACGCGTCGCTTTGGCCCGCGCCATCGTCTGCGAGCCGCGCGTGCTGCTGCTCGACGAACCGCTGTCGGCGCTCGACGCGCATCTGCGCGAGCAAATGCAGGTCGAATTGAAGCGGCTGCAGTCGCGGCTCGGCACCACCTTCGTCATGGTCACACACGACCAGACCGAGGCGCTGTCGATCTCCGACCGCATCGTCGTCATGAACAAGGGCCGCATCGAGCAGACTGCTGCGCCGGCGACGCTCTACGACCGGCCGGCGACGCGCTTCGTTGCTTCCTTCATCGGCACGATGAACTTGCTGCAGTCACGTTTCCTCGGTCGAGAGGGCGAGCGGCTGCGCTTCGCCGCAGGTGAGTTGCCGCTGGAGGCTACATCCGACAGCGGCGAGACGCCGGCCGCCGGCGACACGCGGACCATCGGCGTGCGCCCGGAGGATCTTCTGGCTGCCGGTGAAGCCGGCGAAGGCACCGCGCCGGCGCGGGTCAGCGGCGTCGTCTTCCACGGCCGCACGCTGCGCCTTCACGCCGAGCTGGGTGAGGGGACCGCGATCGTCATCGATGCCCCGCGCCGCGCCGACGGTTTTCAATTCAGCGTCGGCGATGTGGCGCATGTCAGCCTGCGGCGCGGCGCTAATTGCCCGATGCTTTGCAACTGATGCGATAGCGCCCTCATGACGCCTTGGCGAAGAATCCCTGATAGTCGGACTTGGCCTGCAGCAGGCGAAGGATGTTCTCGCGCGAGCCGCGCACATGCGAACGGGCGCGCTCGCCGGCCAGCGCGACATCGCCGGCGCAGATCGCGTCGACGATGCCGGCATGTTCCTCGCGGGTGAGCTTCCATTCGTCCAGCCACAGAAGCTCGGTCCAGACATATTGCTGGCATTTGTCGAGGATGCCGCAAAGCATGCCGTGGAGCATCTCGTTGCCGCTGATCTCCGCGATCACCCGGTGCAGGTCGATGCCGACCTGCAGCTCCTCGAATTTTTCCCTGGTGCTGCGGTCGGGGATCGCGGCCAGCCGTTCGCATTCGGCGAGCATGTCGCGCAGTTTCGCCTTGTCGGCGGCGGTCGCGTTGGCTGCCGCCAGTTCGGTCGCGCGCCCGTCGAGCAGTTCGCGGATGTCGAAAGCCTCGCGGAACATGGTCAGGTTGAACTCGGCCACCACATAGCCCTGGCGCGGGCGCCCGATTACCAGGCCGTCGCGCTCCAGACGGTTGAAGGCCTCTCGCACTGGCGTGCGGCTCACCTTCAGGCGCTCGGCGATCTCATTTTCCGTCACGCGACCGCCCGGCGGGATCTGGCCGGTGATGATCAACGCCTTCAGCTTCTCGAACACCGAGTCGCGCAGCGTGTTCTTTCTCTCCTTCAAGCGTTCCGCCTCCAACGTTGCGTCACGGATTCGCGAGCTTAGTTCGTTTTAGGGTCTGCTTGAACAGGAGCATTTCGGCGGAGGCAATTGCCCTGCGGAATGGCCGTCCTCCCCCTGCAACCAAAAACGCGAAAACCCGAGTTGACATCGGCTTCCGAAAAATTACACTCAAAATTGTATACAAATTCGCATACCAAATCAACGATAACGGGAACACCGGTTGGAGAAGCGAAAATGAAGAGACTTTGTACTCATGGCATGGGCATTCACGGGATGGCCATCGCCGGCCTGCTGGCCACGGTCGCCGTTCCGGCGTCGGCCGCCGACACCATCACCGTCGCCTCATGGGGCGGCACCTATCAGGAAGCGCAGACCAAGGCGTTCTTCGATCCGACGGCCAAGGAACTCGGCATCACCATCAAGCAGGACACCACCAACGGCCTCGACGACGTGCGCCTGCAGGTCACCGGCAATGCCGTCAAATGGGACATCACCGAGCTTGGCGCCGACGAATGCGCGCGCGGCTCCAAGGAAGGTCTGTTCGAAAAACTCGACTACAACGTCATAGACAAGAGCGGCATCAACCCGAAGCTTGTCCACGGCGACTGGGTCGGCATCTCCTACACCTCCGTGGTGCTGATCTATCGCACCGATGTCTTCGGCGACAAAGGCCCCAAGACCTGGGCCGATTTCTGGGACGTCGAAAAATTCCCCGGCCGCCGCGCGCTTTCCGGCAGCCAGTCGACCGAAACGCTGAGCGTCGCCGCTTTGGCCAAGGGCATTCCGATCGACAAGGTCTATCCCGTCGACATCGACGGCGCGCTGCAGTCGGTGGACAAGATCCGCGGTCACATCGATGCCTGGTGGACATCCGGCGCGCAGGCCATGCAACTCGTCAAGGACGGCGAGGTCGACATGGCGAGCATCTGGAACGGCCGCGCCGGCACCTTGAAGAAGGAAGGCGCGCCCGTGAGCTTCTCCTTCGACCAGGGAGTGCTCACCGCCGATTGCATGGTCATCCCGAAGGGCTCGAAGAACAAGGACATCGCGATGAAGGCGCTGGCCAGATTCGTCAGCCCCGAGTTGCAGGCCAATTTGCCACTCTATGTCGACAATGGCCCCGCCAACCAGAAGGCCTTCGAGACCGGCAAGATCCCGCCGGAGCGCATCAAGGACATCAATTCCGCGCCTGAGAACGTCAAGAAGCAGGTGCTGCAGGATCCCGAGTTCTGGCGCGACACCCTCGTCGAGGCGACCGAGAAGTTCAACAACCTGATCCAGCAATAGCGATCCTGTCGGAGCGGCGTCGGCGAGGCGCCGCTCCGCATCGTTTCGCGAAAAATGATCCGGAGTTGAAGGAGATGCTCTTGTCTCTCGCGCAGACCGCGCTTCCCATCGGCATCAGCGGTATCGAGAAGCGCTTCGGCGGCCTGTCGGTGCTGCATGATCTCGGCCTGAACGTCGCCGCCGGCGAATTCCTGACGTTGCTCGGGCCGTCCGGCTCGGGAAAGACGACGCTCTTGATGATCATGGCCGGTTTCGTGCGGGCCAATGCCGGCTCCATCAAGGTCGGCGGCGAGGAGATCATCACCATGCCGCCGCACAAGCGCAACATCGGCATGGTGTTCCAGAACTATGCGCTGTTCCCGCATATGAACGTCTTCCACAACATCGCCTTTCCGCTGAAGCAGCGACGCGTGTCGACGGCCGAAACGGCCGAGCGTGTCGAGAGGGCGCTGGACCTCGTGCAGCTGAAAGGCCTCGGCGAGCGCCGCGTCGACCAGCTCTCCGGCGGCCAGCGGCAACGTGTGGCCTTGGCCCGCGCCATTGTCTTCGAGCCGCGCATCGTTTTGATGGACGAACCGCTGTCGGCGCTCGACAAGAGCCTGCGCGAGCATATGCAGATCGAGCTGCGCAGCCTGCATCGAAGGCTCGGCATGACGACGGTCTACGTTACGCACGACCAGCGTGAGGCGATCACCATGTCTGACCGCGTCGCCGTCATGAATGCCGGACGCATCGAGCAGATCGATCAGCCGGAAGTTCTCTACGCCAGGCCGAAAACGAAGTTCGTTGCCGGCTTCATCGGCGAATCCAGCTTCATTCCGGTCGAATGCCGCAATGGCGGCATCTGGCATGAAGGCAGCAAGCTGCGCATGAAGGATCCGATGCCGTCCCCCGGCCGGCACCTGATGGTGGTGCGGCCGGAAAGGCTGCGCGTGATCGCCGGCGAACCTGCAGGCGACGCCAATGCGCTGCCGGCAATTGTCGGCGATGTCATCTATCAGGGCGACAGCTTCGTCTGCTACGCGACGCTCAGGGACGGGCGACAGGTGACGTTGCGCGACTATTGTCGCTCCGACGTGCTGGCGAAACTGCCGGCGCCGGGCGAGCCGATAACGCTCGGCATCGACGCGCAGGACGTCGTGCTGGTGGCCGACCAATGAGCCTCGCATCCGCCGGTTTCGACCATGTCGGCAGGTCTGATCGCGCGCTCAATGCCGATGCGCTCAACGCCGACGCGCGACGGGAGGCGCGTGGCCTGCTCGCGCTTCTGTCGCCCGGGCTGCTTCTGGTCTTCGCCGTCATCATCGTGCCGATCGGCTGGCTGTTCTGGCTGTCGCTGTTCGACGAGGCCGGCCAGCTCAGCGCCGCCAATTACGCGCGCTTCTTCGAGCAGGCCTCCTACATCAAGACCTTCGTCACTACCTTCAAGGTGGCCTTCGTCGTTACCGGCGCCTGCGTGCTGTTCGGTTATCCACTGGCCTATATGCTGTCGCAGCTGCCGCGCCGCGCCGCCGGCGTCTGCCTGGTCTTCGTCATCCTGCCGTTCTGGACCTCGGTGCTGGTGCGCACCTATGCCTGGCTGGTCATCCTGCAGCGCAAGGGCCTGGTCAACAGCTGGCTGATCGATCTTGGCGTCATCGGCCAGCCGCTGCCGCTAGCCAACAATTTCGCCGGCGTCGTCATCGGCATGACCCACATCATGCTGCCCTTTCTGGTGCTGCCGCTCTACGCCTCGATGAAGAGCATCGACACCGACTGCCTGCGCGCCGGCATGAATCTCGGCGCCAGTCCGGCCGCCACTTTCCGGCAGATTTTCCTGCCGCTGTCGCTGCCCGGTCTCGCCTCGGGCGTGGTCATCGTCTTCGTGCTGTGCCTCGGCTTCTTCGTCACCCCGGCGCTGATGGGTGGCGGCAAGGTGATCATGTGGGCGATGCGCATGGAGCAGACCACGAGCCTCTATTCCAACTGGGGCGCGGGCGCAGCGCTCGGCGTCGTGTTGCTTGGCGTCACGCTGGCGCTGCTCGGCCTCTTCCAGTGGCTGCTCGGCGCCCGCGCCACCGGGGTCTGGAGTGAGCGATGAGCATGGAAAACGCCCTGCCCATCTCGCACCGGCAACGCCTCTGGCTCTACGCGCTCGGCGGGCTTGTCATGCTGTTTCTGATCGCCCCGTCGGTGATCATCGTCATCATGTCCTTTTCCGGCTCGAGCCTGCTGCAGTTTCCGCCGCAGGAATGGTCGCTGCGTTGGTATGAAAGCTATTTCGGCTCGGTCGAATGGCGCGACGCCACCATCGTCTCGGTCAAGGTGGCGGTGATGACGGCGATCGTCGCGACGCTGCTCGGCACCGCCGCGGCCTACGCCATCAACGCGCGCACCCTGCGGGTGACCGGCGCCATCAACGCGCTCCTCACCGCCTCGCTGATCATCCCGGTCATCCTGATCGGCATCGGCACCTTTTTCCTTTATGCCCGCATCGGCCTCAACAACACGCTGACCGGCCTCGTCATCGCGCACACCGTGCAGGCGCTGCCGCTGGTCGTGTTGACCGTCCTTTCGGGCTTGCGTTCCTATGACATGAACCAGGAGAAGGTCGCGCGCAGTCTCGGCGCCGGCCGCTTCTCCGCCTTCTTCCAGGTGACGATGCCGCAGATACGCTTCTCGATCGTCTCGGGCGCGCTGTTTGCCTTCATCACCTCGTTCGACGAGGTGGTGGTGTCGCTGTTCATCTCCGGCGGCGAGACCACGACGCTGACGCGGCGCATGTTCAATGCGCTGCGCGACCAGATCGACCCGACGATCGCCGCCATTTCCACTTGCCTGATCGTTCTATCGATCATCTTGTTGTCCGCCGCCCAGCTTTTCGGCCGCGGACGTTGATACAGGGATACCTTGAACAGCATGCGTGACTTCCAGTTTCCCGGCCGCTCGCCGGTCCGCGCCACCGAGGCGATGGCCGCGACCTCGCATCCGTTGGCGACGCTTGCGGCGATCGACATGCTGCGCTCCGGCGGCAACGCGATGGACGCCGCGGTCTGCGCGGCCGCGGTGCAGGCCGTGGTCGAGCCGCAATCGACCGGCATCGGTGGCGACTGCTTTGTCCTCTATTGCCCGAAGGGCGACGGAAACGTGCTTGCCTTCAACGGCTCGGGCCGGGCGCCCGGGGCCGCGACGGTCGGCTGGTATCTGGACAAGGGGTTCAACGAACTGCCGAAACAAGGCCCGCACGCGGTCACCATCCCTGGCGCCGTCGACGCCTGGTGCCGGCTGCTGGAGGATCACGGCCGCAAGGGTTTGGCCGACGCGCTCGCTCCGGCCATTCGTTACGCGGAAGAAGGCTATGTCGTGCACGACCGCGTCGCCTTCGACTGGGAGGATCCCGAGACCGACCTGTCGGCCGACGAGGTGGCGACGCGCATCTTCCTGCCTGGCGGCAAGCCGCCGAAGGCGGGTGACGTCCATCGCCAGCCGGAGTTGGCTGAGACGCTGCGCGTCATCGCAAGGAAAGGCCGCGCCGGTTTCTACGAGGACGCGGTCGCGGACGATCTGGTCGGCCGGCTTCGCGCGCTCGGCGGCCTGCATACGCTCGACGATTTCGCCGCCACCAAGGGCGACTACCGGACCCCGGTCAGCACCTCCTATCGCGGCTACGACATCCACCAGATGCCGCCCAACAACCAGGGCCTCACCGCGCTTCTGATGCTGAACCTGCTCTCGGGCTTTGAGCTGGGCAAGCTCGATCCGGACGGCGCCGCGCGCCTGCACCTCGAGATCGAGGCGGGCCGGCTCGCCTACCAGGACCGCGATGCGTTTTTCGCCGATCAGGATCATGTCGACGTGCCGGTCAAGGCGCTGCTTTCCGGCGCCTATGCCGATCGCCTGCGCGCCGCGATCGATCCCGAGCGCGCCATGACCGATCTGCCGCGTCTCGACCTGCCGGGCAGCGACACGGTCTATATCAGCGTCGTCGATCGCGACCGCAATGCGGTCAGCTTCATCAACTCGACCTATTATTCCTTCGGCAGCGGCGTTGTCGGCCCGAAGACCGGGGTCGTGCTGCAGAACCGCGGTTCCAGCTTCCGCCTCGATCCGAAGCACCCGAACGCGATCGCGCCGGGGAAGCGGCCGATGCACACGATCATGCCGGGCATGATGACGAGGAACGGCCGCGCCATGATGCCCTTCGGCGTGATGGGCGGCGGCTATCAGCCCTTCGGCCATGTTCATGTGCTGACCAACATGATCGACTTCGGCATGGACCCGCAGCAGGCGATCGATGCCGCGCGGGTGTTCTACAACCACGACGTCGTCGAGGCCGAGCGAAGCGTGCGCGCCGAGACGATCGAAGGCCTGCGCCGGCTTGGCCACAAGGTGGCCGAGCCCGATCATCCGCTGGGCGGCGGGCAGGCGGTGCTGATCGATTGGGAAAAGGGCACGCTGACCGGCGCGTCCGATCCACGCAAGGACGGCCTGGCGCTTGGATATTGAGCGGCGCTGGACATCGGCCGATCGTTCGAAACATAGTCTGGAACCATGACAAACAGCGAAAACGCCATCGATCTCGCCTATCGCCTTGCACCAGGCGCCGATGACGCGCCGGCCATCGCCGCGCCCGAACGGACGGCCCTCTCGCATGGCGGACTGCGCCGCCTGATCGGCGATATCGTGGCGCGGCTCAACGCGCTGGGCATCGGGCGCGGCGACCGTGTCGCCATCGTGCTGCCGAACGGTCCGGAAATGGCCACGGCCTTCATCGCCGTGGCGGCGGCCGCGTCCACCGCGCCGCTCAATCCGGCCTACCGCGCCGACGAGCTCGATTTCTATCTGAGCGACATCGGCGTCAAGGCGATCCTCGTCGGCAGGGACGAGCAGGGCCCTTCCGTCGAAGTCGCCGGGCGCCTCGGCATCCCGGTGCTGCGGCTGGCGGCGCCGGAAGGTGCGCCGTCTGGCGTGTTCACGATCGAGGGCGATCCCGCCGGGCCGCCGGTCGCCTCGAGCCTGGCCGCCGATGGCGATGTCGCGCTCCTTCTGCACACCTCCGGCACCACGTCGCGCCCGAAACTGGTGCCGCTCAGCCACGCCAACCTCGCGGCGTCGGCAAAGCATATCGGTGCGACGCTCGGCCTGACGCCAGCCGACCGCTGCCTCAACATCATGCCGTTGTTCCACATCCATGGGCTGATCGCCGCCGTGCTGTCCTCGCTCGCCGCCGGCGGCAGCGTTTTCTGCACGCCGGGTTTCAACGCGCTGCGTTTCTTCCAGTGGCTCTCCGAAGCCAAGCCCAACTGGTACACCGCCGTGCCGACCATGCACCAGGCGATCCTGCCGCGCGCCGCGCGCAATCCCGAACAACTCGCCGAGGCGAAGCTGCGCTTCATCCGCTCGTCATCGGCTTCGCTCCCGGCGCAAGTGATGGCCGAGCTCGAATCCACCTTCGGCTGTCCGGTGGTCGAGGCCTACGGCATGACCGAGGCCGCGCACCAGATGGCGTCCAACCGCCTGCCGCCCGGATTGCGCAAGCCCGGCAGCGTCGGCGCGTCGGCGGGACCGGAAGTCGCCGTCATGGCGCCGGACGGGCGGCTGCTCAAACCCGGCGAGATCGGCGAGATCGTCATTCGCGGCCCCAACGTCACCGCCGGCTATGAGAAGAACCCGGACGCCAATGCCAGCGCCTTCGCGCATGGCTGGTTCCACACCGGCGACCAGGGCGTGCTCGACGAGGACAGCTACCTGCGCGTCACCGGCCGGCTGAAGGAAATCATCAATCGCGGTGGCGAAAAGATTTCGCCGCTCGAGGTCGACGAGGTGCTGATGGATCATCCGGCGGTGGCGCAGGTCGTCACCTTCGCCATGCCGCATGACAAGCTCGGCGAGGAAGTCGCGTCCGCTGTCGTGCTGCGCGAAGGCCAGAGCGCCAGCGAGGCGGACATTCGCGGTTTTGCCTCGACGCGGCTCGCCGATTTCAAGGTGCCGCGCAAGGTGCTGATCCTCGACGAGATCCCGAAGGGCGCGACAGGCAAGCTGCAGCGCATCGGGCTGGCGGCCAAGCTCGGGCTCGGCTGATGCGCCTTACAGTCTTTGGCGCCGGCGCGATCGGCGGCTACCTCGCCGCCAAGCTGGCGATCTCCGGTTCTGTCGATCTGTCGATCGTGGCCCGCGGCGCGCATCTGGAGGCGATCGAGGCCGACGGCCTTCGCCTGATCGAGGACGGCAAGGAAGCCGTGGTGCAGGTGAAAGCGGCGGCACACGCCGAGGAGTTCGGCGTGCAGGACTATGTCGTGCTGGCGCTGAAGGCGCATTCGCTGGCTCCGGCGCTCGATCAGATCGCGCCGCTGCTGGGCGAGGGAACAGCCGTCGTCACCATGCAGAACGGCGTGCCCTGGTGGTATTTCCATAAGGCCGGCGGCGCGCTCGAAGGCACGCGGCTCGACGCGGTCGATCCAGGCGGTGCGATCTGGGATCGCATCGGGCCGCAGCGCGTCATCGGCTCCGTCATTTATCCGGCCGTCGAGGTCGACGCGCCCGGCCTGATCCGCCATATCGAAGGCACGCGCTTTTCGCTGGGCGAGCCGTCTGGCGAGAAGAGCGAGCGAGTTACCGCGCTTGCCCGCGAAATGGTCAAGGCCGGGCTGCAGGCGCCGGTGCGCGAGGACATCCGGTCGGAGATCTGGGTGAAGCTTTGGGGCAATCTTTCCTTCAACCCGATCTCGGCGCTGACCGGCAGCACGCTTGCGGCCATCGTTGCAGACGAAGGCACCCGTGGCGTCGCCCGCGCCATGATGCTGGAGGCGCAGGCGATCGGCGAGAGCCTCGCCGTGCGCTTCCTCATCCCGGTCGACCGCCGCATCAAGGGCGCCGGCGATGTCGGCGAGCACAAGACCTCGATGCTGCAGGACCTCGAACGCGGTCGCCCGATGGAGATCGACGCACTGGTCACGGCCGTGCAGGAACTAGGCCGCCTGACCGGCCGGCCGACGCCGACCATCGACACCGTGCTGGCGCTGGTGCGGCGGCTTGCGATCGAGCGCGGGTGTTATTCGCCCTTGTAGTTTGTTCCTGATTTGTTCTAGTCTGACCCTTTGAACGATATCCGAAAGGATCAGCCATGAGTGGAGAACCGCGATATGGGATCGACAACAAGGGCCAAGCCTTTTTCAGCTTTGGCGATTCGATCCCAGAACAGAGGTGGGCGAATGGACCGCATCTGTTTTATGGAGCTCTGGTCGAAAAGCCCACCAATGACCTGCTAGCACGTAAAGGCGAAATTTACTGTCGGGAGTATCGGCTGCTCCGGGCGTGGCTGACGCCAGCCGAACAGATGCACATAACATTCATTGGCCTTGGCGATGGTAAATCCGAAGATGCTGTCGATACCGCCTGCCGCATCGGCGGCCTGATGCAGGCAAAACCCTTCGACGTTTGCTTCGACCGCTTGTCTGCCTTTGGTGGCGGTGCGCTAGTGCTTCGAAGCAGCGATCATTCCCCAGCGCTACAACACTTCTGGCGCAAACTTTCGGCGATCGTGCACGACAGCCCGCTGCAGGATTTCGTGACCAATAGGTTAGAGCCGCATGTGACCTTGCTTCGCGACAGAGGCCGCGTGCCAGGGATCCAAGAACGGCTCGTCGAGCCCGTCAGATGGACTGTGCGAAGTTTCGCGCTGATCCACAGCCATGGCGGGAAGTACGAATTCCCCGGTATCTGGCAATTGAACTGTCAGGACGACGCGCATGCTGTCATGTGAGCATCTCAAATCATCCTTATCGTGAACGCCATGCTGACAGGAATTGTCACCTGTGGAGCGACTGAGACGTGGTAGGCGCGCAATCGGTTCCTACTTGATGTCTGATCCAAACCGGGAGGAAATCATGACCACTGCCGAAATCGCCAAGGATTTCACCGAACTCCTCAAGCGGGGCGACAGCCACAGCGCTGCCGCAAAGTACAATGCCGACGACATCGTCAGCTACGAAGCCATGGAAGGCCCGATGGCCGTGTGCAACGGCAAGGAAGCCGTCAAGCAGAAGGGCGAGTGGTGGGAAGCGAACCATGAGGTTCATGGTGGCTCGGTCGAGGGTCCCTATGTCAATGGTGACCAGTTCGCCTTGCGCTTCAGCTTCGACATTACGCCCAAATCTACCGGCGAACGCGTCAAAATGGACGAGGTCGGCCTCTACACGGTCAAGGACGGCAAGATCAGCGAAGAGCGTTTTTACTATTGAGGCCGATCGCCCTGAGGCGTCTCGCTTCTTTCGCCGCGTAAACTTGAAATCAGAGATGGCGACCGGGCTGATCTTCCGGTCGCCATGCCAGCATCTCAAATCGTCTTCACATACTGAGCCAGTTGGTCGGCCACCGTGCCCCAGCCGTCGAAGAAACCCATCTCCTCGTGGCTGTTCCGCGTCGCCTCGTCGCGGTGGATGGCGGTGGCGGTGTAGCGCGTGCCTTTGCCCTCGGGCGTGAGCGCGATGACGGCGGTGATGAAGGGCTCGCCGGACGGCCGGTAGCCCGGCAGCAGGGCGTCGGTCCACACCAGCCGTTCGTTCGGCATGATCTCGAGATAGCAGCAATGACGGTCGCTGACTTGCCTGCCGTCGGGCGACTGCATGCGCGTGCGGAACAAGCCGCCGGGCCTCAGATCGATCTCGCAGTCGGTGATGACCCACGGCTTCGGCGTGAACCACTGCTTGACATGCTCCGGCGACGTCCAGGCGCGCCACAGCAACTCGCGCGGCGCGTCGAGGAAGCGCTCCAGCGCCAGGTCCAGCTTCGGGTCGGGCTTGAACGGATAGCTCACTTTTCACTCTCCTTGAGGTTCATCACATAGGCATCGAACTGGTCGAGCCGGCGCTCCCACAGCGCGCGCTGTTCGGCAAGCCAGTTTTCCGCAAGCTGCAGCGGCTCGGGCGAAAGGCTGTAGGTCCTGACGCGGCCGGTCTTTTGCGACTGCACCAGCCCGCAGCCCTCCAGCACCTTGAGGTGCTCGACGAAGGAGGGCAGGGCCATCTCGAACGGCTCCGCCAGTTCGCTGACCGAGGCCGGGCTTCTGTTCAGCCGCTCCACGACACCCCGGCGCGTCGGATCGGCAAGCGCGCGAAAAATGCCGTCGATGGGCGGCGGGCTCTGGCTGACGGTCCGCAGGCTCATAGCTGTTCCTTCCGAGACCGCCTGGCAGTCAGGTGATCTTTGCAGGAAATACTTAGGAAAAAACCTTAGTATTGGCAAGGGCCGAAATCGCACCGGCGCAAAGCGCTGGCAAAGCTCATAGGTCCGGCCTAGGCTTCTGCCGGATTCGAAAATCCATCTGACAGAGGCCCGCCTTGACGATCACCATGTATGGCATCACCACCTGCGACACGATCAAGAAGGCGCGCGTCTGGCTGGAGAGCCATGACGTGCCGTATCGCTTTCATGACTACCGGGCAGAGGGGATCGAGGCCGACAAATTGAGCGGCTGGGCCGGCAAGGTCGGCTGGGAAAAACTGCTCAACAAGGGCAGCACCACTTTTCGTGAGCTGCCGGAGGCGGACAAGGCCGGGCTGGACGAGAAGAAGGCGAAGAAGCTGATGCTCGCCAAGCCGACGATGATCAAGCGCCCGGTGCTGGAGGTCGGGGAGCGGATTTTGGTGGGGTTCAAGCCGGAGGTCTATGAGGAGGCGGTTGGCAGGAAATAGGCTCGACCACTCGACGTCTCAATAACTATGCATGGGCTTCCAAATACCCCGCCAGCGCCACGGCATTGTTGTGCGCCTCGTCATGCGCACCGTAGAGCAGCGTCACCTTGCCCCTGCCGAGTAGCGCACGCAGCTCTGTCACCGCGTCGCCATTCCCATCAAGTTCGGCCCGGTACCGCTTCTGAAACTCGGGCCAGCGCTCCGGCTCGTGTCCGAACCATTTGCGCAACTCGTCGCTCGGCGCGATCTCCTTCAGCCACAGCGTCAGCGCCGCGTCCTTCTTGGCAATGCCGCGCGGCCAGAGGCGATCGACCAGCACCCGCTGGCCGTCGGCTTTCGCCGGCGGCTCATAGACGCGCTTCACCGCTATGTCGAAGGCCATCTTATCTCCGTTGGCGGGAGAGCTGTTACGCCCACTCGCCCTTGCGCATCACCGGCACGCGGCCGCCGTCCTTGGCGACGCCGTCGATATCGATCTTGTCCGAGCCGATCATCCAGTCGATATGGATGAAACTCTTGTTGCCGCCGCGCGCCGCAATCTCCTCCTGGCTGAGCGACGCGCCGTCGACGAAGCATTTCGAATAGCACTGCCCGAGCGCGATGTGGCAGGCGGCGTTCTCGTCGAACAGCGTGTTGAAGAACAACAGCCCGCTTTTCGAGATCGGCGAGGAATGCGGCACCAGCGCCACCTCGCCGAGACGCCGCGCGCCCTCGTCGGTGTCGAGCACTTTCTTCAGCACGTCCTCGCCCTTCGAAGCCTTGGCCTCGACGATCCGCCCACCTTCGAAGCGCACCGAGATCTCGTCGATCAGCGTGCCCTGGTAGGAGAGCGGCTTGGTCGAGGAGACGTGGCCCTCGACGCGCCTTGCATGCGGCGTGGTGAAGACCTCCTCGGTCGGGATGTTCGGGTTGCAGGTGATGCCGTTCTTCGCCGTCGAGGCGCCGCCCATCCATTCATGGCCGTCCGCCAGCCCGACGGTCAGGTCGGTGCCTGGACCGGTGAAATGCAGCGCGTGGAAATTATGCCCGTTCAGCCACTTCGTGCGCTCGGCCAAGGCGGCGTTGTGCGCCTTCCAGTTGCCGATCGGGTCCTCGACGTCGACCCGCGAGGCCGAGAAGATGGCGTCGGCGAGCTTGACCACCGCGACGTCGTCCGCCTCGCCCGGAAATACTTGGCGAGCCCAGGCAAGGTCGGGATAGGCGACGATGTTCCAGTTGATGTCGAAGCCGGTGATTTTTTCCAGCGCCGGCTGGTAGGCCATTGAGTTCGCCTTGTTGGCGCGCGCCACCTTGGCCGGATCCTGCGAAGAAAGCAGCGACGGATCCTCGCCGCGCACCGCCAGCCGCGCCGCGTTGTTCGAGAAGGCCTTCGCCATGCCTTCGTAGAGCCAGCCGGCGGCGCGGTCGAAACCGGCATCCGCCCCATAGCGGAAACGCGCCAGCGTGATCTCATCGTCGTTGAAGATCGGCGTCACCAGCCCGGCGCCCGCCTTGTAGGCGTGCTCGACGATGCGGCGGGCCAGCGGCAGCGCCGCGATCGACGAGGTCAGCACCAGGTCCTGGCCGGGCTGCAACTGCAACCCGACCTTGATGGCGACTTCCGCCAGCCTGTCGAGCTTCACCGGGTCGATGCTTGCTGAAACGCCGCGCGAATGTGTGGTCATGAGTCCTGCCTGCCGCTATGTTGGGGTTCTCATCCTTACATAGACCGCTGCGATTGACCTTTCCACCGCGATCGACTGGGCCTGGTCTCAAGCATGACGGATCGCGTTGTCGAAAGTGCGCAGCGGTTATGCGGCGCTGTCGAGTGCCCGGAACTGCGCCATGGTCGCCTCGATCTCCTCGCGGATCCAGGCCTTGAAGTCGCGCACCTTGCGGCTTTCGCTCTTGGTGGCCGAGGTCACCAGCCAGTAGCCCAGCCCGCTCTCGGCCCGCACGCCGAAGGGCGCGACCAGCCGACCGTCGGCCAGCGCGTCGGCTGTGAGCAACTGCCAGGCAAGCATCACGCCATGGCCGGCGATCGCCGATTCCAGGCACAGCATCGGATCGGTGAAACGCGCTCCCTTCTGGAAGGTGACCGGCTCGACGCCGGCCGCCTCGAACCAGCCGTCCCAGCTGAACATCGCCCGCTCGTCGGTGATGGCGCAGGTCTGCGCCAGATCGCCGATCGACTTCAGTCTGGCCGCGATCGATGGCGAGCAGACCGGAAACACTTCCTGGGCAAGCAGGAGCTCGGCGCGGTCGCCCGGCCATTTGCCGTCGCCAAGCCGGATGGCGATATCGATGTCCGAGCGGTCGAGATCGGCGACCCTGGCCGAGGCGTCGATGCGCAACAGCACATTCGGGTGTCGGGAGAAATGCCGCGACAGCCGGGGCAGCAGCCATTTCGAGGCGAAGACCGGCGCCACCGAGACGACCAGCGTGCACTCGTTGGCCTCGTCGGCCAGCGCCACCGCTTGCGCAAGCTCGCGGAACCCGGCGCTGAGCCGCACCGTGAAGGCGGCGCCGAATTCGGTCGGCACGAGCCCGCCCGGTGTCCGTTCGAACAGCGCCTGCCCCAACTGCTTCTCGGTGCGTTTGATCTGTTGGCTCACGGCGCTGACCGAGACGTTCAGCTCCGTGGCCGCTGCCGCCAGCGAGCCCAGCCGGGCGACGGTTTCCACGGCGCGCAGGCCGTTGAGATGGACGCGATTGAGCATAGCCATTCAGTTTTTCTAAAGTGAACGAACCGAAATCTCAATTGAAACCCGATGAGAAACGCCAGAATTTACCTGGAACAGCTTTGAAGCATGAGGCGGCCCCATGAAGATTTTATCCTTGCTGAAAGGGCTTTCCGGCGCCGAGGCGAGGCCGTCTGACGACAGTGAAATCGCTCGCTGGATCACCGATCCGCTGTCCCATCCGGTGCTCGACACCATGTCGGAGCGCGAGCTCGGCGACATGCCGTTCCGGCTGACCGCCCGCCGCACCGCATACGAGACCGCGGGAACGACCTGTTTCTGACGCCGTTCGGCCCGGTTGCAGGCAGCGCTGGCCCAACGCAAGCACATTGTTTCGCGGACGCGCATTCTTATTGTGCGCCGCAATGAACGCCTCGCCATCTCCACTGCGTCTTGCCCTTGCCGGCATGGTTGCGCTCGCCGTCGCCCAAGGCATCGGCCGCTTCGTCTACACGCCGATCCTGCCCGGCATGATGGAGGGACTGCACCTGACGCCGGCCGATGCCGGCTGGATCGCTTCCGCCAATTATCTCGGCTACCTCATCGGCGCGCTCGCCGCGGCCGGCGGCTGGGCGCATGACCGCGAGCGCATGCTGATGTTCGCCGGCCTCGCCGCCAGCGCCGCGCTAGCGGCCCTCATGGGGCTCAATGAGACCATGGCGGCCTTCCTCGTCATCCGCTTCCTCGCCGGCCTCGCCAGCGCGTTCGTCATGGTGTTCATGGCCTCGATCGTCTTCAGCCATCTGGCTGAGGCCGGCCGCGGCGATTTGCAGGCGCTGCATTTCGGCGGCGTCGGCCTCGGCATAGCCACGTCCTCGGCGCTGCTGGCGATCCTCGTCTCCGAACATGCGGGCTGGGCGGCCGGCTGGCTCTGGTCCGGAGCGCTTTCGGCGGTCGGCCTGCTCGTCGTCATGTTGCTCGCCGGCTCGACCACGCCAGCCAATGTCACCGACGGGCGCGAGCCGGGGCTGCCGAAAGACGGGTCCCTGGTGAAGATGATCGTCGCCTACGGGCTGTTCGGCTTCGGCTATGTGGTGACGGCCACCTTCCTGGTCGCCATCGTGCGCCAGGGCGGCGGCGGGCGCGTCTTCGAGGCCACCGTCTGGATGGTCGCCGGACTTGCCGGCTTTCCCTCGACTTGGGCGTGGCAGAAGCTCGCCGGCCGGATCGGGCTCTATGCCGCTTATGCCGCGAGCTGCCTGGTCGAGGTGGTCGGCGTCACCGCCAGCGTCGTCGTCAAGGGCGCCGCCGGGCCGCTGATTGCCGGCGTCCTGCTCGGCGGCACCTTCATCGCCCTCACGGCGCTGGGCATACAGATGGGCAGGCAGCTCGCGCCGCGGGCGCCGCGCCGCATCTTCGCGGTGATGACGGCAGCCTTCGGCCTTGGCCAGATCGTCGGCCCGATCGCCGCCGGCCTGCTTGCTCAAGCATCGGGCAATTACGTGCTTGCCTCGATCATGGCGGCGGCCGCCTTGCTGCTCTCCGGCGTCATTGCCTGGTCGGCTGCGCCAAAATCGCCATGATTTGCGGCCTTGTTCGAAGCCGGGCATCGGGCACGGGCATTTTCTTTCCCCCTAATGTGTGACCTTATGCCCGCCGAACAGCAACGCCGCTGATTTGCGGTCAGACCGAGGAAACCCGCCACAGTGTTCGTATCTTTTTTCCCGCAGCCGAAGCTCTTCTTCACCTCGGCCGCCGTCTGGAGCCTTGCGGCGATTCTGTTCTGGTTTTTCGGCGGCGAGCAACTGGGAGCCGTCTTAGGCTTCCCTCCCGCTGCGGCCGGCGCGCCGCCCATCATCGGTATCGCGGTGCTGTGGTCGAAGCCCTTCCTGTGGTTCTACGTCTACTTCGCGGCCTGCGTGGTGATCTTCTATGCGTTCTGGAGCTGGTATGCGCCGCATCCGTGGCAGAACTGGTCGATCCTTATGACCGCCGTCATCCTGTTCTTCATCTATTTCAACGTGCAGGTCTCCGTCGCGGTCAACAACTGGTATGGTCCTTTCTTCGACTACGTTCAGGGCTTGATGTCGGGAACGACAGCCTCGACCGACACGGAATTCTACAAGGGATTGGCCGACTTCTCCTGGCTGGCGCTGGTCGGCATGAACGTGCAGGTGATCAACGCTTTCATCGTCAGCCATTGGATATTCCGCTGGCGAACCGCGATGAACAATTACTTCGTCGCCAACTGGAGCCGGCTGCGCCATATCGAGGGCGCTTCGCAGCGTATCCAGGAGGACACGATGCGTTTCTCGCAGATCATGGAGGACCTGGGCTCCAGCTTCGTCCAGTCGATCATGACCTTGATCGCCTTCCTGCCGGTGATGATCCAGCTTCAGGCGCACATCACCGAGCTGCCGATCATCGGCGCGGTGCCGCAGCCTCTGGTCGTTGCGGCTCTGGGCTGGTGCCTGTTCGGCACGGCCTCGGTAATGCTCGCAGGCATCAAGCTGCCGGGCCTCCAGTTCCGCAATCAGCGCGTCGAGGCGGCTTACCGCAAGGAACTTGTCTACGGTGAGGATCATTCCGATCGGGCGCAGCCAGCGACGACGGCGGAGCTGTTCACCAATGTGCGCCGCAACTACTTCAGGCTCTATTTCCACTACATCTATTTCAACGTCGTCCGGTACACGTACCTGCAGGCGGACAACATCTTCTCGCTGCTGATCCTCGGCCCATCGCTGGTCGCCCATAAGATCACCTTCGGCGCGCTCAACCAGATTTCGAATGCCTTCGGCAAGGTGACGAATTCGCTCCAGTTCCTGCTGAATTCCTGGTCGACCATCGTCGAACTGCAGTCGGTCCATAAGCGCCTGCGCGCCTTCGAGGCGACGCTCCAAGGCGAGCCGCTGCCAGATATCGACCGGCGCTATCTGGCTCGGCAGGGCGCTGAGGACCCGGCCTGATCTGGAGCAGCCCGGGAGAGCCTAAAGGCAAGCGATCCTGCGGGCGGCTCAGCCGCCCGCAGTCGCCTGTGCCTGGCCGGCGCGCTGGCGCGCGACATAGTCGCGGAAACTGACGCACTCGACTTGCTGCATCACGCAGACCTCCCCGGCGAAGCGTTCCAGCGCGTTCCAGTAGGCGCCGTCGTTCATCAGCGTGAAGTGGAAGCCGAGCTCCAGCGGCAGGCGCTTGCCGTTGTACTGTGCCTCGAAAGCGGCGTGGAACGCCTGGTAGGCTCGCTCGGTGAATGCGTCCGCCATGGCCGGCTTCTCGGTGCCGTCCGAGTGGCGGACATAGAGATTGTAATCCATGGCGACCACCGGCTTCGCCTTCGGTCCTTCCGGGATAAGCGGCAGGGCAAAACGGGTTGTGCCATTCAGGGTCGGCGGAACGGTCGGGCCTTTCGAGACGCCGCTGGCGTCATACTGGAAGCCGGCCTCGGGCAGGGCTTCGTAAAGCGCCTTGCCGGTCGAGAGATAGGGCGCGCGGAACCCGACCAGCGCATGATGCGCGAAATCGTGCCAGTCGGCCGGCTCCTGGATGCCGTTGATCGCATAGGCGTTCTCGAAGATGCGCCGGACGGAGGCGAATTCGGTCAGCCAGTCCGCCTTGCTCCACGCCTTGCCGTCGAAATGGCCGCAGGCATGGCTGCCGATGTCGTGGCCCTCGGCCGCGGCCAGCCGGACCTGCTCCAGCCGGTCGGCCACGTCCTGTTTCGACGCGCCGAAGCCGACATTGGATTTGCCGGGTGCCTTGCCGGGGCCGGCATAGTCCTGGCGCGTCTCCGGCGAGAGCAGGAACACGCAGGACAGGAAATAGGTGAAATGCGCGCCCGTGCGCTTTGCCAGCGCCCGGCTGCGTTGCCACTGCGAGATATCGCGCGCGGCGTCGAACGAGATCAGCACGACCTGCTTGGGTCCGGCCGGCGAAGCGGCCGGCGATTTCGGCGGATCGGCGAAGGCTGCATTGCTCCAGGCGAGCGGGGCGAGACTGAATGCAAGGACGCGGTACAAACGAAGCATTGGCAACCTCTGGCGGGAACGTCTCCGGATGATCGGAAGCCGGCTATCGCGCAAATGTGGCGCGGTTGCGTTCGGGCAGGCGCCGCGGGCACCGGAGGGCTCCGCGCCGATTTTCCGGTCCGCCCCCTTCCATGCCGACAAAATTTCGCTAAAACGCGGGCTCAAGAGGCGCCCCCTTCCGGGGCAGCAATGGTTTTGATTGATGTCGGACGACAGTTTTATCCGCGAGGTCAACGAAGAGATTCGTCGCGAGCAGGCGCAGAAACTATGGGACCGTTTTGGCCCGGCCATTCTCGGCATCGCCATCCTGATCGTGCTGGGGACCGCCGCGGTCGTTGGCTACCGTTACTGGGACGAAACCCGCGCCAACCGCTCGGGCGACGCCTTTTCGCAGGCCCTCAAGCTCGCCAATGATGGCAAGGACGACGAGGCGATCGCTGCGCTCGACCAGTTGGAGAAGGACGGCTACGGCGCCTATCCGCTGCTCGCCCGCATGCGCGCCGCGACCGTCAAGGCCGACAAGGGCGACGTCGACGGCGCGGTCAAGGATTTCGACGAGGTCGCCGCCGACAACGCCATTCCGGCCGGCATCCGCGACATCGCGCGGCTGAGGGCGGCGCTGCTGCTCGTCGACCATGGTTCCTACGCCGATGTCTCCAGCCGCATCGAGGCGCTGACCGCCGACACCAATCCGCTGCGCCACTCGGCGCGCGAGGCGCTTGGCCTTGCCGCCTGGAAGGACGGCAAGTCGGCGGACGCGCTCAAACTGTTCGACCAGATCTCTTCGGATGAAGCCGCCCCGCGCAATGTGCGCCAGCGGGCGCAGCTGATGTCCGAGCTGATCCGCGGGTCGGGCAACGCGTCGTGATCCTGGATGGGCTTCAAAGTCGCCATCATCGGCCGGCCTAACGTCGGCAAATCGACTCTTTTCAATCGGCTGGTCGGAAAGAAGCTGGCGCTTGTCGACGACACGCCGGGCGTCACGCGCGACCGCCGCGTCCACGCCGCCAAGCTCTACGACCTTCACTTCGACG
Organism: Mesorhizobium sp. B4-1-1; assembly: GCF_006439375.1. Lineage (NCBI taxonomy): Bacteria > Pseudomonadati > Pseudomonadota > Alphaproteobacteria > Hyphomicrobiales > Phyllobacteriaceae > Mesorhizobium > Mesorhizobium sp. B4-1-1. Next base: position 166,180 of record NZ_VFTH01000003.1, on the reverse strand, counting down.
TCATCGATACCGCCGGCTTCGAGGATGCCGCCGCCTCGACGCTGCCCGGCCGCATGCGTCAGCAGACCGAGATCGCCATCCGCGAGGCCGACCTCATCTTCTTCACCATCGATGCCAAGTCCGGCCTGTTGCCCGACGACCGCACCTTCGCCGATGTCGTGCGCAAATCGGGCAAGCCGGTCGTGCTCGTCGCCAACAAGGCCGAGGCGCGCGGCGCTCAAGGGGGCATGCTGGAGGCTTGGGAACTCGGCCTCGGCGAACCGATCCCGGTTTCGGCCGAGCACGGCCAGGGCATGCCCGACCTGCGCGACGCGGTGATTGCCGCGCTTGGCGAGGAGCGCGCCTTCGGCGAGGACGAGGAAGACGGCAGCGACGAGATCGCCGCGAGCGAAGTGCTGATCGGCGAGGATATCGCCGACCCGGACGCTGAGGCATCCTATGACGACACCAAGCCGCTGCGCATCGCCGTCGTCGGCCGCCCGAACGCCGGCAAGTCGACGCTGATCAATGCGCTGATCGGCGAGGAGCGGCTGCTGACCGGCCCGGAGGCCGGCATCACGCGCGATTCGATCTCGGTCGACTGGGACTGGCGCGGCCGCCGTATAAAGCTGTTCGACACCGCCGGCATGCGCCGCAAGTCCAGGATCCATGAAAAGCTGGAAGTGCTCTCGGTGCAGGACGGCTTGCGCGCCATCCGTTTTGCCGAGATCGTCATCATCGTCCTCGACGCCACGATTCCCTTCGAGAAGCAGGACCTGCAGATCGCGGACCTGATCACCCGCGAGGGCAGGGCGCCGGTGATCGCCTTCAACAAATGGGACCTGATCGACAATCCGCAGGAATTGCTGGCCGAGTTGCGCGAAAAGACCGAGCGGCTCTTGCCGCAGGCGCGCGGCATCCAGGCGGTGACGGTCTCGGCCGAGACCGGGCGCGGCCTCGACAAGCTGATGGAAAGCGTCATCAAGACGCATAAGGTGTGGAACAGCCGCGTCTCGACCGGCAAGCTCAACCGCTGGCTGGAAGGCATCCTCGCCCATCACCCGCCGCCCGCCGTCGCCGGCCGCCGCCTGAAGATCAAATATGTCACCCAGGCCAAGACCCGCCCGCCGGGCTTCGTCGTCTCCTGTTCGCGCCCGGACGCGATGCCGCAATCCTACGTCCGCTATCTGACCAACAGCCTGCGCGAGGCCTTCGACATGCCGGGCGTGCCGATCCGCATGGCGCTGCGCACCTCGGACAATCCGTTTGCGGGCAGAGCGAAGAAGCGGTGACTTCTGGGGAAAAGCGCCGACGCTGATCCCTCGTCATCCTCGGGTCTACGCGCGGCGCTTCGCTCCTTGCTCCGCCCTAGAATGACGAAGTCGAAAGGGGTCGGCCAAGACCTTAAGCGACCTCTCGCAACCCATCACGGGTTCGCGCCCCCTCAGGCAACGTCTCCATCGCCCTGCAGCAATATCTCCGCTAGCCGCGCCGCCAGCGGGTCGAGATCGGCGTCCTTCTGGTGGAGATGCAGCGCCATCATCGGCAGGCCGATTTCGGTGCGGATCATCAGGTCAAGCCCCCGCCGCCGCCCAGGCTGGGGCTCGAGAAGGCCATGCGCCAGGGCATGCCGGCGCGGTCGAGCGTTTCGGTCGCCACGGTGCGCTAGAGGCACGGCGCCTCGAACACCACCAGCGGCAGCGGCTCGCCCTTGCGCGGACCGGTCTCGATCGGCTTTGCCGGACCGATCCAGCGCGCCTGCACGTCGGCGACATGCCGGCTGTAGGGCAGCCGGGTTGCCGCGGAAACGGCAAGCCGGCTTTCCTCAAACATGAAAAGAACACGATCGATGTCGTTAACCCCGCATCAAGGTTAATGCTTCATTTTGACTCTCCGGGGTCAGTAGCGTTCTGGAGAGTTCCGTGCATCGACGCGTTTCATTGCGGCTTGCCGCCGCCGCCGTTGCGAAAAAACGTTCCTTTCTTCCTCCTCTGGTGCTCGGGCTCGGCATTTGGATCGGCTTTCCGTCGGCCGTCGCCTATCAGGATATGGCAAGCCTGATCTCCGGTCTGGAATCGTCCAACACCCGCTGGAACGCCTATATCGAGAAATCCGCCGCCGGCTCGGTGCATGCCGCCGAAATGCCGTTTGTCGATTCCCTCACCACCGGCTCGCTTTCCGGTTCCGGCGTCGACCTGCCGGGCGTCGGCACGGTGGCCTTTCGCGGCAAGGGCAATGTCGCCGGCGCCACGCCCGACGAAGACCGCGTCATACGCGCCGACAAGAAGGGTCGCCTGGTCAAGGTGGCGCCGGTCGCGCCGCCCAAGAACTTCAGCGCCGGCTCGATCTTCGAGCGCACCTCTTCGCTGCTTCGCCCCAGCATGGACAGCGGGCTGAAGCTCACCTTCGCCAAGCCGGGCATCGCGGGCAAGGAAGTCCAGATCGCTCAGGCCTTCCATCTTCGCGAGGACAAGAAGCCGGATCCGTCGCTGCCGGCGGCACTTGTCGCCCTCGTCAACAACGACAAGCCGGATATCCTCGCCACCGCCTATGCCCAGTCCGCGCCCGACTATGCCAAGGCCTCGCCCTTCGAGGCGCTGCTGCAGGACGATCCGAACGATGGCCGCTTCATCCCGCCGATGGGTAAGGGCGACCATTCGTGGATCCAGAACCCGCTGCCGGCAAGCGTCTTCTCCCAGCCGGAACAGGCGTGCCTCGCCAAGGGCATCTATTTCGAAGCGCGCAGCGAGCCCGTGCGCGGCCAGGCGGCGGTCGCGCAGGTGATCCTCAACCGCGTCCGCAACCCCGCCTACCCCAAGACGATCTGCGGCGTCGTCTATCAGAACGACGACTGGTTCAACCGCTGCCAGTTCTCCTTCGCCTGCGACGGCAGGAAGAAGACCATCACCGACCAGGCTTCCTACAAGACCGCCCAGGAGGTCGCCATGGCGGTGACCGCCGGCAAGATCTTCATTCCCGAGGTCGGCTCATCGACGCATTACTACGCCAATTACGTCCATCCGGGCTGGGCGCGAGCCATGCACAAGATGACCAGGATCGGCCTGCATATCTTCTACCGCACCTATGGCGGCGGCTGGAGCTGAGCCGCTTAAATCACCGCCCCGGCCATCCTTCCTTCGACGCCCGGCAATGCCTCGGCGGACGCGCCTTGTTGCGCGGATTCGCACCAAGTCCTCACGCGGCCGTGAAGGGCACGATGTCGCACCTCGATAAACCGTTGATTTAACTGCCAAAAATACATCGCTTGGAAGTTCGATCCGTGGCTTGACGGGGGCGGACCCTCTAACTATGTTGCCGGCGACTTTAGAAGCGGACGGACGGCAATCGTCTGCCCGGGCAGGGGGGTTGCGATGGCCGACAAAACCGGGCCAGACGGAACCGGAGAAACCGGCCGCGGCAGGCAGCCAGAAGCCACCATCCGCGACGACGAACTTGAGCGCCGCCGGCGCGATCTTGAAGCATCGCTTGCGACGAGACGCACGGACCGGTTCGAGGGGAAAGACGAAGCGAGAGCTGCGACCGGTTACGGTCAGGCGCTGAAGCTGTCCAGCGAGTTCATCGCCGGAGTGGTGGTCGGTGTCGGCTTGGGCTGGATCATCGACCGTCTGGCGGGAACAGCGCCCTGGGGTCTGATCGTCGGCCTGTTGCTGGGCTTTGGCGCTGGTATACTCAATGTCCTGCGCTCGGCGGGACTGGCATCCGAATTCGGCCAGGGCGGCAAGCCGCGCGAGCCGAAAGAATGAAGTGGGGCGCCGCAGGGCGCTGAAGTGAACTTAAAAAGCCGGTTGTGGCTTTGACGGGGATTAAAAGTGGCTGCTGCTGACAAGGTCGATCCGATCCACCAGTTCCAGATCCATCCGATCATCCCGCTGCATATCGGCGGCTACGACGTCTCTTTCACCAACTCTTCCCTGTTCATGGTCGTGACGATCGTGCTGGCGTCGGCCTTTCTCTACATGAGCACGGCCAGCCGCGCGCTCATTCCGGGCCGGCTGCAGTCGATGTCCGAAATGGCCTACGAATTCGTCGGCAACATGCTGCGCGACGCCGCCGGCAAGCAGGGCATGCAGTTCTTCCCGCTGGTGTTTTCGCTGTTCATGTTCGTGCTGGTCGCCAATCTGATCGGCCTGTTCCCCTATTTCTTTACCGTCACCAGCCACATCATCGTCACCTTCACGCTGGCGATCCTGGTCATCGGCACGGTCGTCGTCTACGGCTTCGCCAAGCACGGTTTCGGTTTCCTCAAGCTGTTCGTTCCGCAGGGCGTGCCAGGCCTTCTTCTGCCGCTGGTGGTGGCGATCGAAGTCATTTCCTTCGTCTCTCGCCCTGTCAGCCTCTCGGTTCGTCTTTTCGCCAACATGCTGGCCGGCCACATCACGCTGAAAGTGTTCTCGGGCTTCGTCGTCAGCCTGAGCGCGTTTGGCGCCGTCGGCATCGCCGGTTCGGTCCTGCCTTTAGCCATGGCCGTCGCGCTGACCGCTCTCGAACTGCTTGTCGCTTTCCTGCAGGCCTACGTCTTTGCGGTGCTGACCTGCATGTATCTGAACGACGCCCTGCACCCGAGCCACTGATTTTTACCGGCGCCCCGGCGCCAGCATACCCAACGTATCAACTGCAACGAACAAGCAAACCACAGGAGTTTTGAAATGGACGCAACTGCAGCAGCTGCTATCGGCGCTGGTATCGCCTGCATCGGCATGGGCGGCGCCGGCATCGGCCTCGGCAACATCTTCGGCAGCTATCTCTCGGGCGCGCTCCGCAACCCCTCGGCAGCCGACGGCCAGTTCGGCCGCCTGATCTTCGGCTTCGCCGTGACCGAAGCTCTGGGCATCTTCTCGCTCCTGATCGCTCTGCTCCTGGTCTTCAAGTAAGAGCCAGAGCTGACGAAAGGGGCCGCATGGTGCGGCCCCGTTCCATGGACAGGGGAATGAGATGTTCGTGACATCTGCCTACGCGCAAGAAACAGCGCCGGCCGCGGCCGAGGGCGATACGCATGCGGGCACTGCCGTGCCGGCCGCGGAGCATGAAGCGTTCCCGCCATTCGACGCCAAGACCTTCCCGTCGCAGATTCTGTGGCTGGTCATCACTTTCGGGCTCTTCTACCTGTTCCTGAAGCGGGTGGTGATGCCGCGCCTTGGCGGCATCATCGATGTCCGCAGCGACCGCATCACCCAGGATATCGACCATGCCGCAAGGCTGAAGGGCGAGGCGGACGCCGCCGTTGCCGCCTATGAGCAGGAACTGGCGGAAGCCAAGGTCAACGCCAACAAGATCGGCCAGCAGGCAAACGATGCCGCCAAGGCGCAAGCCGAGGGCACACGCAAGAAGCTCGAGGCCGAGCTTGAGAAGAAACTTGGCGAGGCCGAGGCGAGCATCGCCTCGATCAAGGCCAAGGCGATGAAGGAAGTCGGCACGATCGCCGAGGACACCACGTCGGCCATCGTCGAGGCGCTTGTCGGCGGCAAGGCCGACAAGTCCGAGATCGCGGCCGCGGTCAAATCCGCGAGTCGGTGAGGAGCGGGATCATGGACGCCACATCACTTGCCACGCTCTGGGCCACCATCGCCCTGATCATCTTCCTCGGCGCCGTCATCTATCTGAAGGTGCCGGGCATGCTGACCAAGTCGCTCGACGCCCGCGCTGCCAAGATCGGCGCTGAGCTCGAGGAAGCGCGCAAGCTTCGTGAAGAGGCCCAGCAACTGCTCGGTCAGTATCAGCAGAAGCGCAAGGAAGCCGAGAAGGAGGCTGCCGACATCGTCGCCGCCGCCAAGCGCGAGGCTGAGCTGCTTGCTTCCGAAGCGGCCAAGAAGACCGAGGACTATGTCGCCCGGCGTACCGCGCTTGCCGAGCAGAAGATCAGCCAGGCCGAGCGCGAGGCCGTCAGCGAAGTGCGCGCCAGCGCCGTCGACATCGCCGTCGAGGCCGCCCGCGCGCTGCTCGCCGCCAAGGTCGACGTCAAGGCAGGCGCGGACCTGTTCAAGTCGGCGCTGGATGACGTCAAGGCCAAGCTGAACTGAGCTTGTATCGAAGTTTCGAAGTCAAAGGCCGCCTGGTCAACCCGGCGGCTTTTTTGTTGTTTGAAAGGGAGCGTGGCGCCGAAGCTGCTAATCTCCCACAAGGGGCTACGCTATGCACACATTTCCGAGCAACTGGTCTTTGGCGATAGCGTGCATGGCAGCTTGGCGCATGCATTGTTTAATGTAGCGCTGGTCGACCCCCAACTCCGTCTCGGCTTCGCCGACCCACCTCTCCCCCGATCGACGGGGTAGAGGAAAGGCGCTAAGCTTTTTGCGGTTAACGGTCGTCCAGCAAGGCGCCCTTCCTTTCCTCCGGAGGGGGGAAAGGTGGCGCTGCGAAGCAGCGACGGGGAACCACCTGGCAATCAAGCCTGGGCCGATCAGTCACGCCAGTGACAGAGGATGTCTGCAAGCCGTAACCACATTGAGGGAGATTGGCTAACTACTCCAGCCCGGCCAAGCTCTCTTCCTCAACCACCTCCGCGCCACCCAACCGGAACGGCGCGAACGACGCGCGGTGCAATCTCGCCACCGGTCCATGCGCTTCGATCGCGGTCCGATGCCTGACCGTCGCATAACCCATATGCACTTCGAAGCCGTAGTGCTCGTGATGGCCGCCGCAGCCGCACATCATGCGGTCGCGCATAACCTTGGCGACGATCGAGGCGGCGGCGATCGATTGCGAGCGCTGGTCGCCCTTGATGAGCGCCCGGCCCTCGCAGGCGAGACCTGGCGGAATGTCGCGGCCATCGGCCAAAGCGAGCTTCGGCTGCAACGACAGGCCGGCGGCGGCGCGGCGCATCGCTTCGAGGCTGGCTTTCAGGATGTTGCTGCTATCGATGCCTTCGGCGCTGATCGAGGCCATCGAGACGCTGAGCGCCGAGCCCAGAATCTTGAGGAACAGCGCCTCGCGCTGCAAATGGGTGAGGCGCTTGGAATCGTCGAGGCCTTCCGGGATATTCGCGGGGTTGAGCACCACCGCGGCGGCCACCACCGGTCCGGCGAGAGGACCGCGGCCTGCCTCGTCCATGCCGGCGACAGGCCAAAGCCCGTCGGCCATCGCCTTCGTCTCGATCGAGAAGTCGGGCTCCTCGACCATTTCAAAGAGAAGCGGAGAATCGGAACGCGCGCGAGCCATGGTGCGGCGAGGTTCGCATCGGCTCCGATTCTCCGCAAGTCCTTCCGGGTCGGATGGGGCGTCGGACCGGGAAGGCACCGTCTCGCGGCCGGGGGACAGTGGCCGGACGGGATTCTTGAAAGGACGACAATTCCGGACGGGAAATCGCTTTGCCTGGAATTGCTTAGCGCCGACCGTCACGGCCGGCGCAGGTGTCAAAGCAGCATCAACTGCTCGCTGGCGCCGGAGCCTGCGACGAATTGGTCGGTGCGGAGCTGCCGCCGCTCGACATTGAGGCCGAGCCGCTTGGCGGCGATCTCGAAGCGCCTGCCGATCTGCCAGGCATAGGGACCGGCGCCCTTCATGCGCTTGCCCCATTCGGAATCGTAGTCCTTGCCGTCGCGCATCGAGCGGATAAGCGACATCACATGCCGGTAGCGGTCAGGATAGTGGCGCAGCAGCCAATCCTTGAAGATCGGCGCCACTTCGAGCGGCAGGCGCAGGATGACGTATCCCGCTTCCCTTGCACCGGCGGCTCTGGCCGAATCGAGGATGCGTTCCATCTCCGGATCGGTGAGGCCGGGGATGATCGGCGCCACCATCACCGATGCCGGAATGCCGGCATCCGAAAGCTGCCTGATCGCCTCCAGCCGTTTCGTCGGCGTCGACGCGCGGGGCTCCATGGTTCTCGCCAGCATGCGGTCCATCGTCGTCACCGACAGCGCCACCTTTGCGAGGCCGCGCTCGGCCATGCGCGACAGGATGTCGATGTCGCGCGTCACCAGCGCCGACTTGGTGACGATGCCGACCGGATGGCCGCGCGCCTCCAGCACTTCCAGGATCTCGCGCATGATGCGGTATTGCTTCTCGATCGGCTGGTAGGGATCGGTGTTGGTGCCGATGGCGATCGTGCGCGGCTGGTAGCCCGGTTTCGACAATTCCCTGTCCAGCATGCGCGCGGCATCCGGCTTGGCGAACAGCTTCGATTCGAAATCGAGCCCCGGCGACAGGCCCATGAAGGCATGCGTCGGCCTGGCGAAGCAGTAGACGCAGCCATGCTCGCAGCCGCGATAGGGGTTGATCGAACGGTCGAAGGAGATGTCCGGCGACTCGTTGCGGGTGATGATCGTGCGCGGCTTCTCGACCTGTACTTCCGTCTTGAACGGCGGCAGTTCCTCCAGCGAGTTCCAGCCGTCGTCGAACACATGACGGCTGACCGGCTCGAACCGGCCGGACGGGTTGATGCCGGCCGAGCGGCCGCGATTGCGGTCAGGCCGCACGCGCATGCCGCTCTGTTCGATCATCGCGTTCGCCATCTCGGCCCTTCCTGCTCCGAAAGCAGCAATGTCGGCGCGCACGATCTGTTCCATTTTCGCCCTCTCCCAGGGACTGTCGGCAGGCTGTCGAATCGCTCTGTTCATGAAACTATTCCTATTTTACCGGGCAGAACAAAGCAAGAACTTTTTCGGCGAAAAGCCGTAACTGGCGCAAGTCGCGGCTTTCCGCTATTCGGCTAAGAATGCTCAGCGTTCTCATCGAAACCCGCAACGACGAAGAGGGTCTTGCCCGTACGCTGGCGTCGCTGGTCGGCGGCGCGGTCGAGGGCGTGGTGCGCGACGTGATCGTCTGCGATCAGGGCTCGACCGACCAGACGCATCGGGTGGCCGAACATGCCGGCTGCCATTATGTGACCGGCGGCATCGGCGCCGGCATCGGCCAGGCCAAGGGCGATTGGCTGCTTTTTCTGGAACCCGGCGCGCGGCTTGCCGAGGGATGGATCGACGAGGTGGTGGCGCACGCGGCGAAGCAAACCATGCCGGCGCGGTTTTCACGTGCCCGGGCCGACCGCGCGCCTTTCCTGGCCCGCGTCTTTTCGGGCAACCGCGCGCTGGCCGAGGGTCTTGTCATCAGCAAGCGTCAGGCCTCGGCCCTGGCAAAGAGCGCGCGAGGGGCCGAGGCCCTGGCGCGCGGCCTTGCCGCCAGAAGGCTGAACGCCGAAATCTGGGTGGCTCCGCCGAAGTGATGCAGGCTCCCCTTCTGCCCTTGTGGGAGAAGGAAGAAGCGCTGTCCCTGCCCAGTCAGGTCCCTCTGATTTCGACGGGCATCCAGGCCCTGCGGCGCCTGGCGACACGCTGCTCGCGCGTTTCGGCATCGAACCGAACGGCGACCGGCTGGCGGGAGAACAACTCGTGATCGTCAAGCGCGTTGACAATGACGACCGCCGTGGCGTCGTCACCGTCTCCGGCGATTGCCGCGACATAGACGCCGCACTCGCGGCAGACGAGATAGTCGGCGGTGCGCAGGCCGAAGCGGTAGACCTGCAGCCGTGCCTTGTCTTCGACTGAGATGCTCAGGCGTCCGTTCGGATCGGCGGCCGCGCGCGAGCCATGCCGGGTGCAGAACGAGCACTGGCAGGCGCGAATTTCCAGTCCGGCCGGATCGAGCGCGGTGGAGAAGCTCAGGCGGATGTTGCCGCAATGGCATCCGCCGCTGTGAACGGCCATGGCAGATTGTCCCTTGTTCGCAGCACAAGGTACTTTGCCGGTCGCGACTTCGAAATGGCTGCTCGTAGGCGAGAGCGCCATTCCGCCTGCGAACCGGACGCCGGTCCGGATGTTTTGCCTTTAGTTATGCACCAGTCTTGCCGCGGCGCCTGAGATGCTCGTCCAGCCGCGGCATGATCTCGACGAAGTTGCAGGGCATGTGCCGGTAGTCGAGCTGCGCCTTGATGATGCCGTCCCAGGCATCCTTGCAGGCGCCGGGCGAGCCCGGCAGCACGAACACGAAGGTGGCGTTGACGACGCCGCCGGTCGCCCGGCTCTGGATCGTCGAGGTGCCGATCTTGTCGTAGGAGATGCGGTGGAAGACTTCCGAAAAGCCGTCCATGCGTTTTTCGAAGATCGGCTCCAGCGCCTCCGGCGTCACGTCGCGACCGGTGAAGCCGGTGCCGCCGGTGGTGATGACGACATCGATGTTTTCGTCCTTCGACCAGCCGAGAACCTTGTCGCGGATCTTCTCGCGGTCGTCGGTCACGATGTCCCGCACGGCAAGCGTATGGCCGGCCTCCGTGATGCGGTCGGCCAGCGTCTGGCCGGACTTGTCGTCGGCAAGGCTGCGCGTATCGGAAACCGCCAGCACCGCGATGCGCACCGGAATGAAGGGCCGGCTCTCGTCAAGCTTCGCCATCGGTCGCCTCCATGCTGCGCGTCGCGGCGACGAACCAGTCGGGATGGCGGCCGCGGATCTCGATCGCCGCGCGCTTGGCGACATTGCCGGTCTCGAACAGGCCGAAACACGTGGCGCCCGAGCCGGACATGCGCACGAAAGCTGCGTCGGCGCGCTTGAGCGCCTTGAGCGCCTCGCCGACCGCCGGCTGAATCGAGCGGGCGGCAGGTTCGAGGTCGTTGCGCGTCGTCTCGAGCCAGTTGCGGACGGCGTGGAAATCGAGGCGCTTCGGCAGGGGCGGCAGCGCCTCGCTGTCGCGCCGGGACAGCGCCTTGAACACGTCGGGCGTCGAGACGGCAACGCCCGGATTGACCAGAACGAGGCCAAGCGCCGGAAAAGCGCAGAGCAGCGATACGTCATCGCCAATGCCGCGCGCGACCAGTGGCTTGCCCTTGAGGCACATCGGCAGGTCGGCACCGAGCGAAAGCCCGATCCGGGCCAGCGAATTGTCGTCGATATCGAGCTTCCAGAGCCGTGCCAGAGCGTTGAGCACGGCCGCCGCGTCGCTCGAGCCGCCGCCGACGCCGGAAGCGATCGGCAGGTTCTTCTCCAGTCGGATGGCGACGGGCGATCCCTGTTGCATGCCGGCTTCCCGGCGCAAGGCATCGCGCGCTCTGACTACCAGATTGTCGCCGTCGAGCGGCAGGCCGGCGGCATAACGGCCGGATACCGAGAATTCATCCTGTTCCGCCGGCTCGATCTCGAGCCGGTCGCCGAAGCGGGTGAAGACGGCAAGGCTGTCGATGAGATGGTAGCCGTCGGCGCGCCGTCCGGTGACATGCAGCGCCAGGTTGATCTTGGCGGCCGCAAGCCACGTCCGGACCTCTGTGCCGGGCTCCAGAATATCGGCTGCTGGCGAGATGGGATCAGTCCTTGGCGAGGCGGTATTCGCCGGTCTTGGGATCCTTGACCAGCGTGCCCATCGTGCCGTTCGCCGCCTGTTTCTCGGTCCGCCGGATCTTGGCCGTCACGCGTTCGGCCTCGCGCACGAAAGCGCGGTAGCCAAAGTAAGCGGCGGCGCCGACAACGGCGAAGAAAATGATCTGCGGCATCTCTAAAACTCCTCCCGCGTCCTCGCGGCAAGGCCGGCCGAATGGGTCGGTCAAGCGGCCATGGTAGCCGCATTCATGGCTTTTTCAAAGCCCGAAGCGCGCCCATAGCGCGCGCTCTTCCGCCGCATCGAGGACGCCGCTGGCGGCGGCCGCCGCGATATCCGGCCCCGAAACACGCGAGCCGAACAGGCCAAATCGGCCGAAAAGCCCGCGCGGCGCGGTGATCAACTTGAGCTGCGTCTTGTCGCCGAAACGCGTCCGGAGCACACCGCGCATATCGCCCAGCGCATCGACAAGGCCGAGCTCGAGGCCTCGCTTGGCGGTCCAGAACAGGCCGGTGAACAGGTCCGGGTCGTCCTTGAGCTTGCTGCCGCGCCGTTCCTTGACGAGGTCGATGAAGGTCTCGTGCACTTCGAGCTGCAGTGCCTTCAGCCGCTCGACGTCTTCCTTCTTCTCCGGCTTGAACGGATCGAGCACGGCCTTGTTCTGCCCGGCGGTGTGGACACGTCGCTCTACGCCGATCTTCTTCATCAACTCGGGGAAACCGAACGAGGCCGAGACCACGCCGATCGAGCCGACGATCGACGACGGGTCGGCGAAGATCTCGTCGCCGGCGATCGCGATCATGTAGCCGCCGGAAGCCGCCACATCCTCGACGAAGACCAGCACCTTCTTGTTCTTTTCCACCGCCAGGTCGCGGATGCGCTTGAAGATCAGCCGTGACTGCACCGGCGAGCCGCCCGGCGAATTGATCGAGATGGCAACCGCCGGCGCATCGAAGCTGAATGCCTTTTCGATGAGGCCGGCCGTCGAGGCGAGCGACAGGCTAGGCCGGAATTGGCCGCCGCCCGCCATGATGGCGCCTTGCAGCCGGATGACCGGAATGGTGACGGCTGTCGAGCGCCAGGATTTCGGCAGCAGGCGGTTGAAGAGGCGTTTCACGAAGGAATGTCTCCGGTCGATTTGCAAAGCAGCAAGATGAGATCAGGTCGGTTGGTCTGTTTCACGGGCGGCGTCAGCTTGCTTTGGGCATGTAGGAATTCGCTGGCCAACGGCAATGCCGCATCGCCAGCCAGTGCATGTCGCGCAAAAGTGTGCAGCGGTTTTGCGAAAAAGACATGCATAAAACAAAAACTTGAAGCGCCTCGCTAGAATTCATTTCAACGCGACGCGCTTCAAGGATCAATCGCCGAACAGCGATGCCAGACCGTTATTGATCATTTCCGTCCGCTCCGCCGGTGCGTTGCCCGAAGGTCCGTGCAAGGTGAGCGGCGGGCGGATCGACAGTTTTCCGCGCGCGCCGAGCGCCGCCCTGACGACGATGCGGATCGCCGCGGCGTCCGGCCGCGGATGCACGCACAGCATCTCGGCATCGCCGAAGCGCCCCTCGATCGCGTCGAGGATGGCGACCAATTGCTCGGGCCGGGCGATGACGGCGAGCCCGCCGGGCGGCCTGGCGACGGCGGCGGCGCTCCTGATCCAGCGCTCGAACAGCCCGTCCTCGACGACATGCGCCTCCCTGCGCAGCGCGTTGGGGGTGGCGCGATCCTCGGCGGCGTTGAATGGCGGGTTCATGATGACGAAATCGAACTGGTTGTCGGCAAGGCCGGCTTCAGCACGCGCCCGGCCGGCCAGCGTGACGTCGGCCGCCAGCACCGAAGCGCGGTCGCCGAGATGCGCATTGCCCGGATGCGAAAGCGTGGCGGCGGCGAACCCGGCCATTTCGGCCGAGCGTTCGACGAGCACTGCCTGCGCCGCCGGGCAGCGCGACAGCACGGCAAGGGCCGCCGCGCCCGCGCCCGCGCCGAAATCGGCGAGCCGGCCGGAAAAGCCGGACGGCACGGCGGCCGCCAGCATCATGGCGTCCATCCCGGCGCGATGACCGCCCCGGCTCGGCTGCACCAGCCAGAAGCGCCCGCGATGGAAGGCATCGACCGTGTGCGCCGGCGTATCCGGGACGGGGGCGGTGCTGGCTGCCATTATTTTTTGCGGATCTCGTTCTCGATGCCGGCATCCTTGAGGATGCGGCGCGCCGCATCGACCTTCTCGGCATCGACCATCACCCGCCTTGGCAGGATGCCGAGCGAGCCGTCGAGCACGCTCATATTCTGGTCGGCGACGAAACAGGCGATGCCGGCGTCGCGCATCAGCGATTCGACAAAGGAGATGACGACGGCGTCATTGGTGCGGACAAGCTCGATCATGGAACGAAAATCGCAGGTTGCGGCGTTCCTGTAAACGTGCGGGTGGACACACCGTCGGCAGAGCCGCGCCAATTCGCCTCTTGCCGTGCCCGGTTGTGCCGCCCTAGAGTCGGAGCGGGATTAAGGGTGCCGTCGTGCGCGTTAACTCGTGCGCGTTAAAGAGACGGGAGTTGTCGTGGTGGGTGTCGTTCTCAACATCGAAGGCAAGCGGGAACCCGCTTCCATCAAGGATTTGATCGATCTGACGGCGGCCGACATGGGGCGGGTCAACGAGCTGATCCTGTCCAAGGCCGGCTCCGACGTCGAGATGATCCCGGAGATCGCCAACCACCTGATCTCGTCCGGCGGCAAGCGGCTGCGGCCCATGCTCACCCTCGCCGCCGCGCAGATGTTCGGCTATTCCGGCGAAGGCCATGTCAAGCTCGCCACGGCGGTCGAGTTCATGCACACGGCGACGCTTCTGCATGACGACGTGGTCGACGAGAGCGCGCTGCGCCGCGGCAAGAAGACGGCACGCATGATCTGGGGCAACCAGGCGAGCGTGCTCGTCGGCGATTTCCTGCTCGGCCAGGCGTTCCGCATGATGGTCGAGGTCGGTTCGCTGGAGGCGCTGGACATCCTGTCGGCCGCGGCCTCCATCATCGCGGAGGGCGAGGTCATGCAGCTTGCCGCCGCGAAGAACCTCGAGACCACCGAGGATGAGCATTTCGCCGTCATCAAGGCCAAGACCGCGGCGCTGTTTTCGGCCGCCGCGGAAGTCGGGCCGGTCATCGCCCAGGCGTCGCGCACCGATCGCGCCGCGCTTCGCTCGTACGGGATGAATCTGGGCCTGGCCTTCCAGCTCATCGACGACGCGCTGGATTATGGCGGCTCGAGCAAGGATCTCGGCAAGAATGTCGGCGACGATTTCCGCGAGGGCAAGGTGACGCTGCCGGTAATCCTCGCCTACCGGCGCGGTACCAAGGCCGAGCGTACCTTCTGGAAGCGCGCCATCGAGGAAAACGTCGCCGACGATGCCGGGCTCGAAAAGGCGATCGGCCTGATGGCCCGCCACGGCGCCATCGCCGACACGATCGGCCGCGCCCGGCATTTCGGTGAGATCGCCCGCGACGCGCTGGCGCCGCTGGAGGCGACGCCGCAGAAATCGGCGCTGATCGACGTCATCGATTTCTGCACCAGCCGCGTCAACTGAGCCTGTCTGTCTTCTCGGGACCTGCCTGGCATCCGCCGGGCAGGGTGCCTGTGAATCCCGCGCCGACCGTCTCGACAAAGGCCGGCCCTGCAAATTATCTATAAAACATGGCCAGCACAGAAGACACCATCGCCGTCCGCATCAGCAAAGAACTGGCGGACCGCATCATTTCGGGCGCCATCGAGCCCGGCTCGCGGCTGCGCCAGGACCATGTCGCGGAGGAATTCAACACCAGCCATGTCCCGGTGCGCGAGGCCTTTCGCCGCCTCGAGGCTCAAGGCCTGGCGATCAGCGAGCCGCGCCGCGGCGTGCGCGTGGCTTCTTTCGATCTCGGCGAGGTCAGGGAGGTGGCCGAGATGCGCGCTGCGCTCGAAGTGCTGGCGTTGCGCCATGCCGCGCCGCATCTGACGGCGTCGATCCTCGAGAAAGCCGAGGAGGCGACCAAGGCGGGCGACAAATCCGGTGACGTCCGCTCCTGGGAAGAGGCCAACCGCACCTTCCACCGGCTGCTCCTGGCGCCCTGCAACATGCCGCGCCTGCTCTCCACCATCGATGACCTGCACGCCGCGAGCGCGCGCTTCCTGTTCGCGGCCTGGCGCTCCGAGTGGGAAATCCGCACCGACCAGGATCACCGCGCGATCCTGAGCGCGTTGAGACAAGGCAACACCGAATCGGCCGCCGCGACCCTCGGGCGTCACGTGCAATGGATCGGCCAGAAGCCGGTCAAGACCGCCTCCGGCAGGACTCGAGACGCCTTCGCCATCGTGGGGTAGTTCGGTGATTGGCGATTGGCCGAGGCCTCTCAGCCTCGTCATTCCAGGGTCTACGCGCGTCGCTTCGCTCCTTGCTCCGCCTGGAATGACGAATTCGAGGGCTGGGCTTGCCATTCGTTTCAAAATATGGATTCGATAATAGATGAAGTTCAAAAATTATCTATAATTTCACGCAAGCCAAGGAAGACACCGTGACCAACGCAGCCGTTTCGACCTACAAGCCCTCCTTCAGCCCACTTCGGCTGCACAGCCGTTCGGTCGCGTGGCAGATCGGCGCCGTCATCCTCGGCTCGCTGTTCCTGGCGCTGTCCTCCTATATCGAGGTGCCGATGGTGCCGGTGCCGGTGACCATGCAGACCTTCGCCGTGACGCTGGTCGGCGCTCTCTATGGCTGGCGCTTCGGCGCGCTCACCATTGCCGCCTGGCTGGTCGAAGGCGCGGCAGGGTTTCCGGTGCTGGCGGGCGGGGCGGCCGGCATTCAGCATTTCGTCGGTCCGACCGGCGGCTATCTCTTCGCCTTCCCGGTCGTCGGCGCCGTTGTCGGCTGGCTGGCCGAACGCGGCTGGAACGGCAACCGCGTCATGCTCGCCTTCGCCGCCATGCTCATCGGCAACTTGCTTTGCCTGGTTCTCGGCACCGCCTGGCTCGCCGCCATGATCGGCGCCGAGAAGGCCATCACCTTCGGCTTCCTGCCCTTCATCGTCGGCGGCCTGCTCAAGTCGGCGCTGGGCGCGGCGACGCTGAAGCTCTTTTCCACCTATTGGGCAGAACGGCGCGACCGCTCGTCCGGGACGCGATGACCGTCAGGCTGCGCGCCCATCACCTGCTCTGCCTGCTGACCTATGTCGGCAAGGGCTACTCGCCGGCCTTCACCGCCAACTACGACAAGGTGGTGAAGCGGTTGGGCGAGGGCGAGGGGGTGGTGATCGTTTCCGGTCCGGACGACATCTGCGCACCGCTGCTCGGCGAACCGGAGCCGCATTGCCTGCGCCAAAGCGCCGCTGAGCGGGACGGGCTCGCCGCGCGCGACGTGGGGGCTTTCCTCGGCCGGCAGATACAAGCCGGCGACCGCTTCGTGCTGGACGCCTCCAGTCTAGCAGGGATGCGCAAGGCTTTTTCCGCCGGCCTGACGCGCCAGGCGTGCTCGGGCTGCGAATGGTCCGGCCTGTGCGACGGGGTTGCCGCCGGCGGATTCAGCGACACGCGTCTTTAGAGCATGATCCCGAAAAGTGGGCCGCAGTTTTCGGAAAAGATCATGCTCCAGCAAAAGAACTGGATCAGGATAGCGATTCAACGCAACGTCATCCTGATCCAGGCAGACCGATGCCGGCATATGGGCGTCCCGGGCCTCCGCGCGGGATTTTTCGGTGGCGCGGCATCGTTTTTTAAGCCGGATGATTGCATTGTGATTCGCTTGGCGATTGAAGCCCGACCCCAAAAAGGCCATGCTTTGACCGGAAAAGATCGAGTCTGTGGGCGGTCCGCCGAGGGCGGGATCGCGTCTGGCTGAAAGGGATACGATGCGGCAAGGACGTGCGCGCTGGCTGACGAGGCTGGCATTTTTGACCGGTGTGGCGCTTTGGGTGCTGCCGGTCCAGGCCAAGGAAGATGCCCAACCGCTCCAGATCACGTCTTTCTCGGGCGCGTATCTCGCGGCCCATATCGCTGAAAGCGACAACGACCTCGACGACGCGATCGCCTATTACAAGCAGGCGCTGGCCTTTGCGCCGGACGACAAGGATCTGCAGCAGAGCCTGATGCTGGCTCTGGTCGCGCAAGGCCGCTTCGAGGAATCGCTGGTCTATGCCGACAAGCTGAAGGAAGTGCCGGATGTCGAGCGCTTCTCGCGCCTGGCGCTGGCCATCGATTCCTTCCACAAGAAGGACTACGCCAAGGCGCAGTACTGGTTGAAGCTCTCGCTCGAATCCGATCTCGACCGGCTGCTTTCCGGCGTCATGGACGGCTGGGCCAAGGAAGGCGCCGGCAACGCGTCCGAGGCCATGGATTCCGTCGACAAGCTCAAGGGCCCGGACTGGTTCGGCCTGTTCAAATCGTTCCACCGCGCGCTGATCGCCGACGCTGCCGGCCTGAACGACAAGGCCGACGAGATCTACGCCGCCACCATGGCCGATACAACGGCCGGCGGCTCCGCGCCCGAAACCTGGATGCGCAACGCCCAGGCCTATGCCTCGTTCCTGGTCCGTAAGGGCGACAAGACGAAGGCGCTGGCGGTGTTGAACAAGGCCGAGGCCTTCGCGCCGGGCAAGCTTGAAATCACCACGCTGCGCGACCGCATAGCCAAGGGCGACAAGATCGAGCCGCTGGTGGCCGGCCCGGCCGACGGCGCGTCCGAAATCCTGCTCGACCTTGCCACCGCGCTCAACCGCGGCGGCGGCGAACCTTTCGTGCGGCTTTACCTGCAATACGCGCTGGCGCTGAAGCCCGACAGCGATGCGGCCCTGGTGCAGCTTGCCGCCGTTGCCGAGCAGCTCAAGGACGGGGAAGGCGCGGTCGCCCTGTACCGCCGTATTCCGGCGTCGTCGCCGCTCAAAGAGCTCTCCGACCTGCAGATCGGTCTCAACCTTGCCGATCTCGACAAGCATGACGAAGCGATTTCCCACCTCAAGGCCTATCTCGACAAGCATCCGGAGGACATGCGCGCCTATCTGGCGCTTGGCGGCGTCTATGGCGCGAAGGAAGATTTCCGCTCGGCCGCCAATCTCTACGACAAGGCGGTCGAGCAGCTGAAGACGCCGACCGCCGCCAACTGGAACATCTTCTACCAGCGCGGCATCGCTTATGAGCGGCTGAAGGAATGGCCGAAGGCGGAACCGAACTTCCGCAAGGCGCTGGAACTGCAGCCCGACCAGCCGCAGGTCATGAACTATCTCGGCTATTCCTGGGTCGACATGAACATGAACCTCAAGGAAGGCCTGGCGATGATCCAGAAGGCCGTGGATCTGCGGCCGAATGACGGCTACATCGTCGATTCGCTTGGTTGGGCCTATTTCCGCATGGGTCGCTTCGACGACGCCGTGCGCGAGATGGAGCGCGCCGTCTCGTTGAAGCCGGAGGATCCGGTCCTCAACGACCATCTCGGCGACGCCTACTGGCGCGTCGGCCGCAAGCTCGAGGCCACCTATCAGTGGACCCAGGCGCGTGACCTGAAGCCGGACCCGGATGTCCTTGCCACCTTGCAGCAGAAGCTGCTCAAGGGGCTGCCGCCGATCGAATCCAACACCGCGCAGGAAACCCCGAAGGTGAAGCCGGAGCCGACGCCCGCGCCGAAAGGCTAGCCCGCTCGCCAGTGTTCAAGAAAACGGGGCTCGTCGAGCCCCGTTTTCGTTTGGGCTTGGCGTCTGCCGAGTTTAAGGCGTTGGCAGGTGGCATGCTTTGGAGATTGGCGAAACGGCCACTCTGTCGTCATCCACGGGCGGAGCAAGGAGCGAAGCGACGCGCGCAGACCCGAGGATCCATTCCGTGACTTCCGAGCGCTGCTGCGGTGCAGAATCCTGCTCCGCTGCATGGCGAAACCTTTGTCGTTGAACCAACGGAGCAAACAGTGGCCGCTGCTCGACAGCAATGGGCCAGCCCGCCGCAATGCTTTCCACTTGCGGGACGCGAGCCGCCGCCTTGACGCTTGCCGGCCCGGCAACTAGGGAAGCGTCATCCTGCGCTTTCCGAGGCCGCCGTGACCATCGAGATCCCCGCCCATATGCATCCCAGCCGCTCCTTCCAGGGGCTGATCCTGACCTTGCACAATTACTGGGCGGACTATGGTTGCCTCATCCTGCAGCCCTACGACATGGAAGTCGGCGCCGGCACCTTCCATCCGGCCACCACCTTGCGCGCGCTGGGCCCCTTGCGCTGGAACGCCGCTTACGTGCAACCCTCGCGCCGGCCGAAGGACGGCCGCTATGGCGAAAACCCGAACCGCCTGCAGCATTATTACCAGTACCAGGTGATCCTGAAACCCAATCCGCCGAACCTGCAGGAACTCTATCTCGGCTCGCTCGAGGCGATCGGCGTCGATCCGCTGCTGCATGACATCCGCTTCGTCGAGGACGACTGGGAAAGCCCGACGCTGGGCGCCTGGGGGCTCGGCTGGGAATGCTGGTGCGACGGCATGGAAGTCTCGCAGTTCACCTATTTCCAGCAGGTCTGCGGCATCGAATGCGCGCCGGTGGCGGGCGAGCTGACTTACGGCCTGGAGCGGCTCGCCATGTATGTCCAGGGCGTCGACAATGTCTACGACCTGAACTTCAACGGCCGCGAAGGCGTCGAGAAGGTCACTTACGGCGACGTCTTCCTTCAGGCCGAGCAGGAATATTCGCGCCACAATTTCGAATTCGCCAACACCGCAATGCTGCTGAGACACTTCGAGGACGCCGAGGCCGAGTGCAAGGCGCTGCTCGATGCCGGCACGCCCAAGCCGAGCGACAATCTGGCGATGCACCGCATGGTCTTTCCGGCCTACGACCAGTGCATCAAGGCGAGCCACGTCTTCAACCTGCTCGACGCGCGCGGCGTGATCTCGGTCACCGAGCGGCAAAGCTACATCCTGCGCGTGCGCAATCTGGCCAAGGCGTGCGGTGAAGCGTTCCTGAAGACGCGGGCGGGCGGGCTGGCGGCGGCTTAAGCCGACACGGCTTTCACGGTCTCGGCGGCGGCGGCGCTCGGCAACGCGATCTGTGCCGTTGCGCCGTCGATCGTACGCATGGCCTGCCTGACCCCCGGCATCGTGATCGTGCCATGCGCCTGGGCGGCGAAGCAGGCGCTGAGCGCCAGGATCTGCAGGGTTCTCGATGCCGTCTTCATCGTCGTTCAGCCAATAGGTCTCTGCCTGAGCGTTTGTCGCTTCAGCGCAGCGTTCGGTTCATGGGAAGTTCTGCTCCAAGGACGGGTGGGCCGGCGCCAACCCGACAGCGGGTGGCAAAATTCCGCGAAATCGATTGAAGAGGCGGTCTGCTTGCGGGGTGACAGCGGCCGGCCGAGTTGCTATTTCCCGCGCATCCGTGAACCCGGCGCTACGCGCCGACCCTCCCCATCGAGGGGAGGGTGGGGAGCTTAACTATGCCCGACCTGCTCTTGGAACTTCGCTCCGAGGAAATCCCCGCCCGCATGCAGCGCAAGGCGGCCGGCGACCTCAGGAAGATGTTGACCGACGGTCTGGTCGAGGCGGGCCTGACCTATGAGGCGGCGCGCGAATACTGGACGCCGCGGCGCCTGGCGCTCGACATAAGGGGCCTGACCGCGCGTTCGAAGGACATCCGCGAGGAGGTCAAGGGGCCGTCGACCTCGGCGCCCGAGCAGGCGGTGCAGGGCTTCCTGCGCAAGGCCGGCCTGTCATCGATCGCCGAGGCGCATGTCCATTCCGACCCGAAGAAGGGCGACTTCTACGTCGCCCACATCGCGAAGCCGGGCAGGGCGGCCGAAGAAATCATCGCCGAGCTGGTGCCGGGCATCATCCGGAACTTCCCCTGGCCGAAATCGATGCGCTGGGGACCGGCCTCGGCAAAACCCGGCTCGTTGCGCTGGGTGCGGCCGCTGCAGTCGATCGTCTGCACCTTCGGCCCGGAGACCGAGGAGCCGGTCGTCGTCGATTTCGAGATCGACGGCATCCGCTCCGGCAATGTCACCTACGGCCATCGCTTCCATGCGCCGGGCCCGATCACCGTGCGCCGCTTCGACGACTATGTGGCGAAGCTCGAGACGGCCAAGGTGGTGCTCGATGCCGACCGGCGCAAGGAGATCATCCTGGCCGACGCCCGCAACATCGCCTTCGCCAATGGGCTCGATCTGGTCGAGGACGAGGGCCTGCTGGAAGAAGTCTCCGGCCTGGTCGAATGGCCGGTCGTGCTGATGGGCGAGTTCGAGCAGGATTTCCTCGCCATTCCGGGCGAAGTCATCCGCCTCACCATCCGGGCCAACCAGAAGTGTTTTGTCACCCGGCCGCAGGGCGCGGCCGACGATCTGTCCAACCGCTTCATTCTTGTCGCCAACATCGAGGCGAAGGATGGCGGCAAGGAGATCGCCTACGGCAACGGCAAGGTGGTGCGCGCGCGTCTGTCCGACGCGCTCTATTTCTGGAAGACCGATCAGGGTGACCTGCCCGACCTCGACCAACTCGGGGAATCGGCGGCGAAGTTCGACCTGGATTTGAAGAAGCCGCTCGACCAGCGCATGGCGCGCCTCGACCACCTCAACGTGACCTTCCACGCCAAGCTCGGCACGCAAGGTCGGCGGGTCGCGCGCATCAAGCGGCTGGCTGAGCAGCTTGCCTCGGTCGTCGGCGCCGACAGCGCGCTCGTCGCCCGCGCGTCGGTGCTCGCCAAGGCCGATCTGCAGACCGAAGTGGTCGGCGAGTTCCCGGAACTGCAAGGCGCCATGGGCCGCAAATACGCGCTGCTGCAGGGCGAGCATGCATCCGTGGCCGCGGCCGCCGAGGAACACTACAAACCGCAAGGCCCATCCGACCGCGTGCCGACCGATCCGGTCTCGGTTGCGGTGGCGCTCGCCGACAAGCTCGACACGCTGACCGGCTTCTGGGCGATCGATGAAAAGCCCACGGGCTCGAAGGATCCGTTCGCGCTCCGCCGGGCTGCGCTTGGCGTGGTCAGGATCCTCATCGAGAACCGAATTCGCCTGGCGCTGGCGTCTGTTTTCGCCAAGGCCTTTGCAAACTTCAAAGGCGGCGCGGATCAGTCGTCCGACCTCCTCGCCTTCTTCCATGACCGCCTGAAAGTCTACCTCCGAGACCAGGGCGCCAGGCACGACCTCATCGATGCCGTCATCACGCCTGCGTCCGACGATCTGCTCCAGATCGTCCGACGCGTCGAGGCGCTGGGTTCCTTGCTCGACACCGACGAAGGCAAGAACCTGCTCGCCGGCACCAAGCGCGCGGCCAACATTCTCGCCGCCGAGGAGAAGAAGAAAACGCTGGTCGCCGAGACTGTTGAGCCGGCATTGTTCCGCGAGGAAGCGGAAAAGAAGCTTTTTGCCGCGGTGAATCAGGCTGAGAAGGAAGCCGGCCAAGCGATTCAAAACGAAGATTTTTCCGCCGCCATGCTGGCGCTTAGCGTGTTGCGCGAACCGGTTGATTCATTCTTTGAGGGCGTTCTCGTGAATGATGAGGACCAGGCCGTGCGCGCCAACCGCCTGGCGCTGCTCGCCCGCATCCGCGCCGCCACCGACCAAGTCGCGGATTTTTCAAAGATCGTCGGCTGACGGCGCAAAAATCGCGCCTTTCAACTTGTCCGCATTCGCTAGGATACGGACATTCCTCGACAATTCGGCGCCCGAAATTTAATGCGCCGGAGCCGGCTTACAGTCACACGGCGATGATCTCCGCATGGGACAAGGATGCATGTCGTCCGGAGGCGCTGAGCGGTTCTGGGGCCCCGACATGCATCAACCAAAGACTTAAGGCGCGTTCCCCGAAATCGTTTCGCAGGGCGCGCTGCAAGACGTTCCCCAAACACGGAGGCATGCCATGAATTCCGTTGACGATATCGACCTGATTGAAGAGACCCCGGCCGCCGCCGAGGCCATCGAATCCGCTTCTGAAAACCTCCTCGACCACGCCGCTGCCGCGGCGGTCGAATCTGCCGATCCGTCCGAGGACGATGAGGAAGATGACGAAGACGGCGAGGAGGCCACTGCCTCGGCCGACGACGAGTCGGAAGACGAGGATGAAGACGACGACGAAGACGATGACGATGACGCCGACGAAGAAGCCAAAGCCTCGGGCGACGATGAGTCCGACGACGAGGATGAAGATGGCGAGGATGATGAAGACGACGCCGACGAGTCCGACGATGACGACAAGGAAGAAGCGGCCTGAGCCGTCTCCTGTCGTGTGAAGCATGAGGGGCGGCGCGTTACGCGTCGCCCTTTTTCGTCAGGCTCGTCAATCTTCCAGGAAGATTGACCCGTCAATCTTCAGAAGCTGACCTGGTCAATCTTCCACGATGCTGACCCGGACGCTGTCCGGATAGACATCGACCTCGATCAGCGGCTCGCCATTGACGATCGCGTGCCGGGTCGAGCTGCTCATGGCGCCACCGCGTTCCAGCATGCGCTGCAGGTCGGCGCGCGAGCCGTCGCTGCGGAACCAGGGATCGCCCTGGTCGTCGCCGTCGCGCCGGTGGAACTTATGCCAGTTGGCGCGGTCCTGCCGCACCATCTGCGCCGGGCTGCCGAGCGGGTAGCCGTCGCTGGCGCGATGGTCGCGGTCGGAAATCCGCGCGACGTAAGAGCCGAGCATATCATCGGCCCTCGCCGTGCCCGCGCCCAGCACGGTTGCCGCCATCAGGCCGGCGACGGCGATTGCTTTCGAAACAGTCATGAAATCCCTCTTTTTGAAACGCCAGAGCCAACGTGCCCGATGCGGATGACGAGGATCGGGCAGGCGAGAGCAATCCAGGAAAGGTGTGAACCGGTCAGGTTCGGCGGCTTCGCCGTAGCCTTCCGTCCGGAATTGCGTCCCGACAAACAGCGCCTAGCACGTCGAGACGGTATCCAGTGTGATCTACATCGCCTTGCCGGCGCGCGGCAGTGACGGGGCGTTTTGCGGCTGCGCGCCGCCTGACGCATTGGCCGTCGCGGCCGGCTGGCTGCCGGTTTTGCCGTTCGAAGCTGACGCGGCGCCGTTTGCGGGCGTTGCCGGCGAAGTGCCGTTTGCCGGCGCGGTGGCGGCGGGTGTGGTTGCCGGTGTCGCGGGCTTGGCCGACGCGGGCGCCGCGGGCGCTGCGAAAGCGCTGCCGACAATACCGCCCCGGATGATCATCGGGGCCTGCTGGTGCCCGGATTTCTCGGGGATTGCCGCGACCTTTTCGTCAGTGACCGCGGGCACAGGATCGCCAAGCGCGATCATCGACGGCGTCGAGGCCGCGGACAGCTTGGTCGGCTCGATCGCATTCAGCCTGACGACGGAAGGCGTCGAGGTCGAGGGTCCGACCACGACGATCGACGAGGCATGTGCCGCGCCGTTCATCGCCAAAAGGCTGATACCGAACGCTCCGAGCAGACGCATCACAAGAACTCCCAAGCCCGCAACCGCATCGAACCCGCACCTTAGAGCCGGCACATTGAAGCCGGCTTGCTTGGAAACTTAACATTTTAGGGATTGATAAATCGCCAATGCCCGCACTTGCCCGATGCAAGCGGCCGTATTACGGGACCGGCATGTTCAGGACTGGTGGCGAACTTGGCTGAGATACTGGCGATCGGCGAGGCTCTGGAGCGGGCTTTGGCGTTGCTCGAAGGCGGCGACGTCGTCGCCATTCCGACCGAGACGGTTTACGGCCTGGCCGGCGACGCCACCAATGGCGTTGCCGTGGCGCGCATTTTCGAGGCCAAGGGCCGGCCGCGCTTCAACCCGCTGATCGCCCATGTCGCGGATCGCGCCATGGCGGACCGTATCGCCGGCTTCGATCCGCTGTCGGCAAGATTGGCCGAAGCCTTCTGGCCCGGCCCGCTGACGCTGGTGCTGCCGCACAGGGCGGACAGCGGCATCCATCCGCTGGTCACCGCGGGGCTGGACACGATCGCGCTGCGCATGCCGCGCGGGTTCGGCGGCGGGCTGATCGCGCGGCTCGGCCGGCCGCTTGCGGCCCCCAGCGCCAATTCCTCTGGAAAGATCAGCGGCACGACGGCAGGCGCGGTCGCCGCCGATCTCGGTGACAGGATCGGGCTGGTCGTCGATGGTGGCGCGACGCCTGTCGGACTGGAATCGACCATCGTCAAGGTCGAGGACGGCAGGCTGCGGCTGCTGCGGCCCGGCGGCATCGGCGCCGAGGAGATCGAGGCGGTGGCCGGCGCGAAACTATCGCGCGGCGCGAGCGGCATCGAGGCGCCGGGCATGCTTGCCTCGCATTACGCGCCGGGCGCCGCGA
Organism: Mesorhizobium sp. B4-1-1; assembly: GCF_006439375.1. Classification (NCBI taxonomy): domain Bacteria; kingdom Pseudomonadati; phylum Pseudomonadota; class Alphaproteobacteria; order Hyphomicrobiales; family Phyllobacteriaceae; genus Mesorhizobium; species Mesorhizobium sp. B4-1-1. The sequence goes on along the minus strand of NZ_VFTH01000003.1, from coordinate 140,704 downwards.
TGCGGCTCAATGTCGGAAAAATTGCCGAAGGCGAGGCTTTGCTTGCGTTCGGCCGCAATCGCGCCGAGGGCTGGGAACGGGCCGCTGCGTTGCGCAACCTCTCCGAAGCGGGCGACCTGCGCGAGGCAGCCAGCAATCTGTTCGCCTTCATGCAGGCACTCGATCGTGTCGGCGCCGCGACCATCGCCGTCGAGCCGATCCCGTTGGAGGGCTTGGGCGAGGCGATCAACGACCGGCTTGCCCGCGCCGCCGCGCCGCGTGACAAGCTCGCCTGAGCGCCCTAGGGTTTGTTTCATGAACGACCAGCCCTTCGATCTCGATCCCGCCGTCATCGACCGATTCGCGGCCATCGTCGGCGACAAATATGCCTTGCGCGACCAGGCGGACATCGCGCCTTACATCACCGAGCGGCGTGGCCTTTGGCATGGCCGGACATCGCTGGTGCTGCGCCCCGGCAGCGTCGAGGAAGTGAGCCGCATCATGCGGCTTGCGACCGAGACCGGAACGCCAATCGTGCCGCAGAGCGGCAACACCGGGCTGGTCGGCGCCCAGGTGCCGGACAAATCCGGCCGCGACATCGTGCTGTCGCTGTCCAGGCTGAACCGCATCCGCGAGATCGATGTCTTGTCGAATACGGTGACCGCCGAGGCCGGCGTCATCCTGCAGACGCTGCAGGAAGCGGCTGACGCCGCCGACCGGCTGTTTCCGCTGTCGCTCGCCGCGCAAGGCTCCTGCCAGATCGGCGGCAATCTTTCCTCCAATGCCGGCGGCACCGGCGTGCTGGCCTATGGCAATGCGCGCGAGCTCTGCCTCGGCGTCGAGGTCGTGCTGCCGACCGGCGAGGTGTTCGACGACCTGCGCAAGCTGAAGAAGGACAACACGGGCTACGATCTGAAGAACTTGTTCGTCGGCGCCGAAGGCACGCTCGGCATCATCACCGCCGCGGTGCTGAAGCTTTTTCCGAAGCCGAAAGGCAGGGAGGTCGCCTTTGCCGGCCTGCCGTCGTCCCCGCACGACGCGCTTTCGCTGTTCACGCTGGCGATGGATCGCGCCGGCGCCTCGCTCACCGCTTTCGAGCTGATCGCCAGAAGGCCCTACGACTTCACGCTCAAGCACGGGCAGGGCATCACCCGGCCGCTGGCCGATGACTGGCCCTGGTATGTCTTGATGCAGATTTCGTCCGGCCGCTCCGAAGAGGACGGCAGGGCGCTGATCGAGGAGATCCTGGCCGAGGCTCTCGAGCAAGGCATCGTCGGCGACGCGGTGGTGTCGGCAAGCCTTGCCCAGGGCGACGCCTTCTGGAATTTCCGCGAGACGCTCCCCGAATGCCAGAAGCCTGAGGGCGCCTCGATCAAGCACGACATCTCGGTGCCCATCGCCTCGATCCCGCCATTCATCGAAAAAGCAGCCGGCGTGGTTGAGGGGGTTTGCCCCGGCGCGCGCGTCGTCTGCTTCGGCCACATGGGCGACGGCAATCTTCACTACAACATCTCGCGTCCGGTGGATTGGCAGGACGAGGCGTTCCTCGAGCTCTACCATCCCATGAACAACGCCGTGCACGATGTCGTGCGGTCCTTCCACGGCTCGATCTCGGCCGAGCACGGCATCGGCCAGTTGAAGCGCGACGAGCTGATCGCCACGGCGCCGCCGATGGCGATCGACCTGATGCGGCGAGTGAAGGCCGCCTTCGATCCAGCCGGCATCATGAATCCCGGTAAGGTTATCTGATCCTTCCCCTATCAGGTGGCCGGTCGCATTCCGATAACCATCCCTGAGATCAGCAAAATTTAACCGACTTTCTTAAGCGCGCCGGTAAGAAGCCAGCGCTAATGTTTCTTCCCATAACGAGGCCGGAAAAACCGGCCCTGAGAGAACCGGAAAAACGGCCCTCAGGAATAACAGGGAAGACACCGATGAACACTGGGCTGAAGCCAGTCTGGGCCGGGCGCAACATGCGTCTCGACCCGTTTCGCCTGCCGCAAATGGTGAGCTATGCCACGCGCGACGACTATGGCGATGTCACCTTCACTATCGACCAGCGCGGCGCGGTCATCCGCCGTGTGCTGGAGATGAGCGGCGTGCCGGCGATCATCGCGTTGCCCCCCAATGCGTTCCGCGGCGTCGCCGCGCGCGCCATGGAGGATCCGGACGGCAATGTCACCGTGACGCTGGAACTGCTGCACAATGATCCGATGCTGTCGGTGCCGCTTCTGGTCGCCGACGACCTCGACGACGTCGCCGCCGACTGGCGCGCCTGGGCCGATGCCTATCGCCTGCCGATGCTTCTGATCGAGGCCGACGGCATTGCCCGCACGCTGGAGGAATCGCTCGGCGCCGCCATCAAGGCGCTGCCGCCGCAGGAGCGCCGCAAGGGCCGCGTCTCCAACATCCGCCGCCCGCGCTTCCTCGCCCGCCGCAAGGCCGGCAATCTTGGCCTGAGACTGGTCATCGACGGCCAGGAGATTATTGCCAGGGAGTAGGTTTCTTCTCCCCGTCACCATACGGGGAGAAATGCCCGGCAGGGCGATGAGGGGCAGCGCCGACCTGGGCGTTCAGCCGCCTCAAAATTTGATCCAACACACGCTATATCGCCGCTGTGCCTTTCGCCTTACCTCCAAGGTTGGCGCTGCCCCTCATCCGGCTGCCGCCACCTTCTCCCCGTGGAACGGGGAGAAGGAAGACTACACCAGCGGCTTCAGCCATATCCACACCGAACCGCCGATCAGGCCGAGGAAGATCAGCCAGCCGACCTGGTTGTTCGACTTGAACAGCTTCAAGCATTGGTCCGGATTGTCGATGTCGAGCCGGATGATCTGGCGCGCCATATGCGCGCCGGCGGCGATCAGCCCGGCCAGCGCCACCACCGGCACCTGCGCCGAGGCGAACGCGATGGCGAAGCAGACCAGCGCGCCGCCATAGAGCCCGACCAGCCAGGTCTTGGTGTTGTCGCCGAACAGCCGCGCCGTCGAGCGTACGCCGACGATGGCGTCGTCTTCCTTGTCCTGATGCGCATAGATCGTGTCGTAGCCGATCACCCACAGGATCGAGCCGATATAGAGCATGATGGCCGGATCATCGATGTCGCCGAACTCGACCGCCCAGCCCATCAGCGCGCCCCAGGAGAAGGCGAGCCCAAGCACGAATTGTGGCCAGTTGGTGATGCGCTTCATGAAGGGATAGACGGCCACGATCGCCAGCGAGGCGATGCCGAGCGGAATGGCGAAGCTGTTGAACTGCAAGAGCACGGCGAGCCCGATGAGTGCCTGGATGATGACGAAAGCCCAGGCCTGGCGGCGCGTGACCTTGCCGGCCGGCAACGGCCGCGAGCGGGTCCGCTCGACCTGGTTGTCGATATCCACGTCGGCGAGGTCGTTGTAGGTGCAGCCGGCGCCGCGCATGGCGACGGCGCCGATGAAAAACAGCAGCAGATACCAGGGCGCCGGCAGCAGCGTCAGCAGCGGGTCGGTCGGGCGCGGATAGGCGCCCGCCGCAAGTGCCGCCGACCACCAGCACGGCCACAACAAGAGCTGCCAGCCGATCGGCCGGTCCCAGCGCGCGAGCTGCGCGTAGGGCCAGAGCCAGCGCGGCAGCACGCGGTAGACCCAATGGCCGCTCGGCGCGTCGGCGACACGGCCCTGTGCTGCTTTCGACTGGACGGTTTCCATCACGCTGGAGTGGCAGCAGCAAGCAGCGTCGTCAAGCGGCCGCGTTGTCGCTCAAGTGTTGAAAACTTGGGCGTTGAAGCCCTAGGCGGTGAAAACATCGTGACTGGCAAACCATGCCTTGGCGGCGTCGATGAAGGCCACGGCCGCCTTCGACAGGCGCTGGCGCGTGTCATGGGTCAGGATGATGCGCTGCATGGGCAGCGGGTCGGAAAGCGGCTTGCAGACCAGCGGCAGCCCGTCATAGCTAACGTCGCCATGCGGCCTCGTATAGCTGACCGCGACGCCGAAACCGTTGGCCACCATGGAGCGCTGCAATTCGAACGAGCTCGTCGCCGCCCGGGCTATCGGCGACAGGCCGCGGCTAAGGAAAAGGTCCAGCATGTGCTGCCAGCTGTGCGGCTGATCGGTGGTGATCAGCGGATGCTGCGCCAGTTCCGCCAGGCTGACGGCGTGCTTGTCCGCAAGCTCATGGCCCGCCGGCAAAAGCGCGTGCGGCCGCAATTCATGCAGGAGAATGCGCTTGAAATGCCCGGGCAGACCGAGATCGTAGGTGAGGCCGAGATCGACGGCGCTGTCGGCCAGGCGCCGCCCCAGCGTGTCGAAGGTTTCATCGCCGATGACGACCGTGACGGCCGGGCAGCGCTCGGCGAAGGCGCGCATCAGCGCCGGCGCGAAATAGGGCGCCAGATCCTCGAAGCAGCCGAGCACCAGCTCGCCGCCGACATCGGCATCGCGCGAACCGAGCGCCGCCAGCTCGTCCGCCTCGCCCAGCACCTGCCTTGCCTTGGCCACGGCCCTGCGGCCGAAGGATGTCAGCGCAACGCCGCTTCCGCGCTGGCGCACGAACAGCTTCTGGCCAAGCGCGTCCTCGACATTGTCGATCGCCACGGAAATCGACGGCTGCGAAACATTGAGCGCCGAGGCGGCCGCGGTCACGCTGCCATAGCGGGCGACGGCAACCACATAGCGCAACTGGGTGAGGGTCGGTCTCATAGGTAAAAACTATAAACTAGATGACAAGTTATTATTTTACGCGATGTCCGGCGCTTGCGATAGTCGGGTCACCGAACCACGAGCATTCCAGGAAAAGTGTAGCGGTTTTCCGTCCGGAATTGCGTCAAACAAAGAGAGCGCCATGGCCAGCCCACAGATCGATGCTTCGACGATTGCCGACTATCAGCGCGACGGCGCTGTCTGCATCCGCGGTGCCTTCAAGGACTGGGTCGATGTCATCGCCGACGGCATCGAGCGCAACATTGAGAACCGCAGCGCCACGGCTTCCGACATTGCCGGCGGCAAGGGCAGCTTCTTCGACGACTACTGCAATTGGGAGCGCATCCCGGAATTCGTCAGGATCGTCAGGGAATCGCCGGCCGCCGAGCTCGCGGCCGCGGTCATGCAGTCGCGCACCGCCCAGTTCTTCCACGATCACGTCCTGGTCAAGGAGCCCGGCACGCAGAAGCCGACGCCGTGGCACCAGGACATTCCCTATTACTTCGTCGACGGCAGCCAGACGGTGAGCTTCTGGATCCCGATCGATCCGGTGAAGGAAGCGACGCTGAGGCTGATCGCCGGCTCGCACAAATGGGAAAAGATGGTGCTGCCGGTGCGATGGCTGAACGACGACAACTTCTATGCCGGCGAGGGCGACTACCGGCCGGTGCCCGACCCCGACAACGACCCGTCGATGAAGGTTCTGGAATGGGAGATGGAACCTGGCGACGCCATCCTGTTCGACTTCCGCACGGCGCACGGCGCGCGCGGCAACCTGACCTCCGCACGCCGCCGGGCGCTGTCGCTGCGCTGGGTCGGCGACGACGCGCGTTATGTCGAGCGTCCCGGCCGCACCTCGCCGCCCTATCCCGGCCACGACATGAAGCCCGGCCAGAAATTGCGCGAGGACTGGTTCCCGGTCGTTTTCCAGAGCTAGAATCGTCTTCCGGGCTTGAGTCGTTTTTCCGGCCCGGCCGGCGACGGGACTTGCCTCATTCCCCTCGATGCGGGCGATGTTCCCGTGCGCAATTGCCGCCAAAATGCCAAGATGCCTTGACCCATCGCCCGCGGACCAATAGCGGGTTCTCTCGACGAGGACGATCGGCAGCAAGAGGTGGCCATGAATGTTCTTCTTCTCGGCTCGGGTGGCCGCGAACATGCGCTCGCCTGGAAGATGGCCGCCTCGCCGCTGCTGACGAAGCTCTACGCCTCGCCAGGCAATCCGGGCATCGGCCGTGTCGCCGAGCTGGCCAAGCTCGACGTCGCCGACCACTCCGCCGTCGCCTCCTTCTGCCAGGAGAAGAAGATCGACCTGGTCGTGGTCGGTCCGGAAGGTCCGCTGGTGGCCGGCATCGCCGACGACCTGCGCGCCTGGGGCATCCGCGTCTTCGGTCCCTCCAAGGCGGCTGCGCGGCTCGAGGGTTCGAAGGGCTTCACCAAGGATCTTTGCGCGAAGTTCAACATCCCGACCGCCGCCTATGGCCGCTTCAGTGATCTCGCCTCGGCAAAGGCCTATGTCGAGGAGACCGGCGCGCCGATCGTCGTCAAGGCCGACGGCCTTGCCGCCGGCAAGGGCGTCACCATCGCCATGACTTTGGACGAGGCGAACGCCGCGCTGGAAGCCTGTTTCGACGGCGCTTTCGGCGCCGCCGGCGCCGAGGTGGTGGTCGAGGAGTATCTGACCGGAGAGGAGGCGAGCTTCTTCTGCCTTTGCGACGGCGCTACCGCGCTGCCCTTCGGCACCGCGCAGGACCACAAGCGCGTCGGCGACGGCGATACCGGGCCGAACACCGGCGGCATGGGCGCCTATTCGCCGGCGCCGGTGATGACGCCGGAAATGACCGAGCGCACCATGCGCGAGATCATCGAGCCGACCATGCGCGGCATGGCCAATGTCGGCGCGCCCTTCGCCGGCATCCTCTTCGCCGGCCTGATGATCACCGACAGCGGGCCGAAGCTGATCGAGTACAACACCCGCTTCGGCGATCCCGAATGCCAGGTGCTGATGATGCGGCTGAAGGACGACCTGCTCGTCCTGCTCAACGCCGCCGTCGACGGCCAGCTCGCGCATATGTCGGTGCGCTGGAGCGACGAGACGGCATTGACCGTGGTGATGGCGGCAAGGGGCTATCCGGGCACGCCGGAAAAGGGCTCCGTCATCCGCGGTCTCGACAAGGTGGAAGGCGTCCAGGTCTTCCATGCCGGCACTGCCATCAATGGCGGCGCGCTGGTCGCCAATGGCGGGCGCGTGCTCAACGTCACCGCTTTGGGCGCCACCGTCGGCGAGGCGCAGGCAAAGGCCTACGCGGCGATCGATCGCATCGACTGGCCGCAGGGCTTTTACCGCCACGACATCGGCTGGCGCGCCGTCGAGCGCGAGAAGACTGGTGGTGTCTAGCGGCGAAAGGCTGACGCTGATTACCCACACTAATCACAGGCATACGAGCAAGGACGCCACAGATGATTACTGATGAGGAACTCGATCGACTACGATCTCTGGGCACCGCAGGCGACCGTTGCTGGGCGTTCAACGCCTTGCCTCAAGTGAAGCAGGAGAAATGGCGGATCTATCGGCGTATAAAGTTCCTGAGCGATCATCTCGAGATAAATCCTGAGAATGCCAAGATTGAAACCTACGGCTATTTCTACAATCGGGGGGATCGTGATGCGGCCAAGCTCAACTGGCATCCGAAGGAAGGCAAGGGCGACATATACGCCCGCCCAGACAAGTCGATGAAGCTGGTCGACGACAAGACCGTCATCGACTTTTGACTGGCCTGAGCCGGCCACCTTTTGACTGGCCTGAGCCGGCCACCAACGCGGGAACTTCGCAGCTTAGGCGGCCTTGCTTCTGCCTCTCCGTGTCCAGGCCGGCAGCCAGTCGCCGTGAGCGGCAAGCAACTCGTCGACCAGTGACCAGATCTGGTCGAGGTCGAGCTCAGCCGCAGTATGCGGGTCCATCATCGCCGCATGGTAGATGTGCTCGCGGTTCTCGCTCATCAGCGCCCGCACCGTCAGTTCCTGCACGTTGATGTTGGTGCGGATCAGCGCCGTGAGTTGCGGCGGCAGATCGCCAATGTAAGTGGGCTGGATCCCGGAAGCATCGACCAGGCAGGGCACTTCCGCCGCGCAATCGAAAGGCAGCGAGGTGATGCAGCCATTGTTGCGCACATTGCCGTAGATTACCGACGGCTCGCCGGTCCAGACCGAATTCATGATCGAGGAGGCATATTCCCTGGACTGCTCGACTTCGATCCGGTCGGCCGAGCGGTAGGCTTCCGCCTGGCCTTTCCAGCGCTCGATCTGCTCGATGCAGCGTTTTGGATATTCGTCGAGCGGAATGCCGTATTTCTCGATCAGGTCGGGGCGGCCGTCCTTGATGAAATAGGGCGTGTACTCCGCGAAATGCTCGGAGCTTTCGGTGACGAAATAGCCGAGCCGGGTCAGCATCTCGTAGCGCACCTTGTTCGGGCAGCGCGGGTTCCAGCCGGGCTTCGGCGCGCGGCCCTCGCGATAGGCACGCACGAGGTCGGGATAGAGGTCGCGGTAGCTGCCGTCGGGCTGGCGATGCTCGAACTTGAGATAAAACGCCATGTGGTTGATGCCGGCCGAGCGATAGCGGATCTCCTCATAGGGAAGGTCGAGGTCGTGGGCCAGTTCCATCGCTGTGCCCTGCACCGAGTGGCAAAGCCCGACCTGCTTGATCTGGGGATATTTCTCGGCGATCGCCCAGGTGTTGATCGCCATCGGGTTGACATATTGCAGCATGATCGCCGCCGGGCAGACGGCGAGCATGTCCTCGCAGATTGTCCATAGATGCGGCACGGTCCTCAGGCCCCGCATGATGCCGCCGACGCCGAGCGTATCGGCGATCGTCTGGCGCAGGCCGTATTTCTTCGGCACCTCGAAGTCGGTCACGGTGCAGGGCTCGTAGCCGCCGATCTGGAAGGCGACGACGACGAAGTCGGCGCCGGAGAGCGCCTTGCGCTGGTCCGAATAGGTCTCTGCCTTCGCCTTGACGCCGAGCGTCGCGATCAGCTTGTTGACGACGACGGCGCTCTCTTCCAGCCGCTGCGGATTGATGTCCATCAATGCGATGGTGGCGCCCGACAGCGCCGGCCGCTGCAGCACGTCGCCGACGATGTTCTTCATGAACACCGTCGAGCCCGCGCCGATGAACGCGATCCTGGGATTTCTTGCCACTTTAAAGCCTCCGGCACTTCTCTAAGCCACGTCGAAAGCGGCCCTGACGAGCCGTTCCGTGTAGGCGGTCTTGGGATTGGAAAGGACCTCGTCGACGGGTCCCTGCTCGACGATCTTGCCATGCTGCATGACGATGACGCGGTGGCACAGCGCCCGCACCACCTTGAGGTCGTGCGAGATGAAGAGGTAGCTCAGGCCGCGCTCGTCCTGCAGCTTGCGCAACAGGTCGATGATCTGCGCTTGCACCGAAAGGTCGAGCGCCGATGTCGGCTCGTCGAGCAGGATGAATTCGGGCTCCAGCGCGATGGCGCGCGCGATCGCGATGCGCTGCCGCTGGCCGCCGGAGAATTCATGCGGGAAGCGCGACAGGATATTGCCGGGCATGCCGGCGCTGGCCAGCGCCTGGCGTACCCGCTCGACCCGCTCGCGCCGCGTCGCGCCCAACCGGTTGACGACCAGCCCTTCCTCGATGATCTGGCCGATCGTCATGCGCGGGTTGAGCGAGGAGAAAGGATCCTGGAACACGATCTGCATGCGCGAGCGCAGCGGCCGCATCCCGGCGCGCGTCAGCTTCTCGATCGGCTGGCCGTCGAAGCGGATCTCGCCGCGTTTGGCGTCCTGCAGCCTGAGCAGCGCCTGGCCGAACGTGGTCTTGCCGGAGCCGGATTCGCCGACCAGTCCCAGCGTCTCGTGACGGCAAAGCTTCAGGTCGAGGTCGTCGACCGCGACCAGCTCACGCCAGTCCGGCTTGAGGAAAGAGCCGTGGCGCAGCATGAAGCAGACGCGCACGCCGTTCGCCTCGAGGATCGTGCCGCTGCCCTCCGGCAGCGGCTTTGGCCGCCCGCGCGGCTCGGAGGCGAGCAGCCGCTGCGTATAGGGATGCTGGGGATTGGCGAAGAGCCGCTCGGTGACGTTGTGCTCGCGCATCTCGCCATGCTGCATGACATAGACGTAGTCGGAGAACTTGCGCACCACGGTGAGGTCGTGGGTGATCAGGATCACCGCCATCTTCAGCTCTTTCTGAAGATTGCGAATGAGGTTGAGGATCTGCGCCTGCACGGTGACGTCGAGCGCCGTGGTCGGCTCGTCGGCGATCAGCACGTCGGGGTCGTTGGCCAAGGCCATGGCGATCATGACGCGCTGGCGCTGGCCGCCGGAGAGCTGGTGGGGATATTGCTTCAGCCGCGCCTCCGGCTCGGGGATCTGGACATGCCGCAGGAGTTCGAGCGCGCGCGCCCACGCTTGCCTGCGGCTCATCTTGCGGTGCGCCCGGATCGCTTCGACGATCTGGCCGCCGACCGTGTAGATCGGGTTGAGCGAGCTCATCGGCTCCTGGAAGATCATCGAGATGCGGTTGCCGCGCAGCTTGCGCCGCGAGCTCTCCGGGAACTTCAGGATGTTCTGCCCGAGATAGTCGACGCTCGACCGCGGCGACACCGTCGCGCGGCGCGACAGCAGCCCCATGACTGTGCGTGCCGTCACCGACTTGCCGGAGCCGGACTCGCCGACGATCGCGATCGTCTCGCCGCGATAAAGCTGGAACGAGACGTCCTTCACCGCCTCGACGGTGCCGTGCTCGACCTTGAAGGCGACCTCGATGTTGCGGGCGTCGATCACAGGCTGATCATGGCGACCGCCATGATCATGCCGGACGGCCGGTGCGAAATTGTCTGCGAGCGCGATCGTCGTCATCCGGCCACCTCAATAGGGATCGACGGCATCGCGCAGACCGTCGCCCAGCGCGTTGAAGGCAAAGACGGTGATCAGCACGAAGCCGACCGGCGACAGGATCCACGGATAGGTGCCGATGACCGAATAGGTCGCGGTGTCCTGCAGCATCAGGCCCCATGAGATCAGCGGTGGCTTCACCGCGAAGCCGAGGAAGCCGAGGAAGGATTCGAGCAGCACCACCGTCGGGATCGCCAGCGTCACGGCGACGATCACATGGCTCATCACATTGGGGAAGATGTGCTGCATGATGATGCGCCGGTCGGTGGCGCCGACCGCCATGGCGGCGCGCACATAGTCGATGCGCGCCAGCGCCAGCGTCTTGCCGCGCACCTCGCGCGACATCTGCGCCCAGCCCAGCGCCGACATGACGATGATGACGAAGGCGAGGAAGACATTCGTCGGTGCCGTGACCGGGATCAGCGTCGTCAGGGCCAGATAGAGCGGCAGCTGCGGGAAGGCGAGCACAAGCTCGACGAAGCGCTGCATCCAGACGTCGAACCGGCCGCCGAAATAGCCGGAGATCATGCCGACGCTGGTGCCGATGACCGTGATGATGAAGACCACCGTCAGCGCGATCATCAGCGATACGCGCGAGCCGTGGATGGCGCGCGACAGCACGTCGCGGCCGAACTTGTCGGTGCCGAGGAAATGCACCGGCTGGCCGTCCATCGAGGAAAAGAAGTGCCGGTTCATCGGGATGAGCCCGAAGAGCTTGTAGGGCGCGCCCTCAACGAAGAAACCGAGCAGCCGCGGATGGTCGTAGTCGGGGCCGACGATCGGCTGGAAGGTGACCGGATCGAGATCGGCCGAATCGGCCAGCGCATAGACCCGCGGCCGCGCGACGAAATTGCCGTCCTTGTCATGGAAAACAAGGGCCTGCGGCGGAGCGAAGGCGACGTCGGTCGCCTTGGGGTCCATTGGCGCCAGGAATTCGGCGAACACCGCCATGACCAGCAGCAGGACGACCAGCCAAAGCCCGGCCATGCCGGTCCAGGAGCGCTTCAGCCGGCGCCAGACGAGCGCGATGTAGCTCTCATTGCCATGCGCGGCTTCGGCTTTGGTTACGCCTTCGGCCGGCAAGGGCGTAAGGGATGGGTGCGGAGGTGAGGGATCGCGGGCCAGCATCTAGCGCTCCCCGAACTGGCGGATGCGCGGGTCGAGCAGGACGAGCAGCATGTCGGCGATGATATTGCCGACGATCAGCGTCGCCGACAGCACCATCATGAAGGTGGCCGTGACATAGACGTCGCCGACCGCCATGGAACCGACGATCGCCGGACCGACGGTGGGCAGCGCGAAGATGATAGCCGTCTCGATCTCGCCGGTCAGCATATAGGGCAGTACCACGCCCTGATACATCACCAGCGGATGCAGCGCGTTGGGCACGGCATGGCGCATGACGACGGCGCCGCCGGTCAGGCCCTTGGCCTTGGCCGTCTCGACATATTGCGCGTTGAGCGTGTCGAGCAGGTTGCCGCGCATGACCCGCATGTTGTAGGCGAGGCCGCCGAAGGTCGCGATCGCCACCACCGGCCAGACATGCTTGACCAGGTCGACGAACTTCGCCCACGACCACGGCGCGCCGCCATATTGCGGCGAAAAGAACGAGCCGATCTCGGAGACGTTGAATTGGAAGACCAGCAGATAGACGATGATCAGCGCCATCAGGAAGCGCGGCACCGTCATGCCGAGGAATGAGATCGCCGAAAGCGTCGAGTCGATCCAGCTATACTGCCGCGTCGCCGCCCATATGCCGAAGCTGATGCCGAGCACCGAGGCGAGCAGGTGGCAGACCAGCGCCAAGAGCAGTGTGCGCGGCAGCCGCTCGCCCACCACGTCGGCCACCGGCTTGTTGTAATAGAGGCTGTAGCCGAAATCGCCGCGCGTGACGATGCCGCCGATCCAGTTGAGATACTGGACGGGCAGCGGCTTATCGAGGCCATGTTCTTTCCGATAGGCCTGGGCCTGTGCGTCCGCTTCGGCGTAGGAAGCACCGCCCTGATTGATGAGCTGCGATTTGATGTAATCGGCATAGTCGCCGGGCGGCGCCTGGATGATGGCGAAGGTGACGAGGCTCAGGATTGCGAGGACCGGAAGCGCCGACGCTATGCGCATGAGCAGGAATCGCAGCATGGACGGTCCGCTTCCTTGTTTGGCCGGTCGCTGCCTGGGGCGCGTTCGGAGGTTTCGTTTGTCCGGCCGCGCCGCGACGCGGCCGGACGTCTCTCGTCTGGGAGGTAAACCTTACATCGGACCCTTGTCACCCGGTTTGCCGGGAAGCTCCTGCGGGAACAATTCATACTTGGCCTGTTTGTCGGCCGCGACGAAGACGCGTTCGCGGATGATCGAATCCTCGGCCCAGTTGAACATGAAGATCGGCGTGCCCTGCGGGATGTTTGAGAAGCGCTTGTTGACGATCAGCGCTCCAGGATATTCCGTCAGGCCGACATTGTAGACGTGCTCGGTCGAGATCTTCTGGAAATCCCGCATCAGGCTGGCGCGCTGGTCGTTGTCCTGCGTCGAGACGAACTTGTTGACGATGTCGACGAGGTCCTTCTCGAACGGCATCAGGTCGACCTCGCCGCTTTCCGGCGCGCGATGGTTCCAGCTGGTCTTCGGCCCGACCGGCGCGAGCTGCTCGGTGTTCTGCACCACGGAGGTGAGTTCCTGGTCGTTGCGTCGGATCAGCCAGTCGAAGCGGCCCGAGTATTGCGAGGCATCGCGCTGCGTGCCGTTGAGCCCGTTGAGCACGACGCGCAGGCCGAGCTTCTCCATCTGCGCGACCACGCCTTCGGCAAGGCTCTTGTCGGTGGTGTAGTCGTTGTTGACCAGCATCACGATCTCGGCATTCTTGCCGCCGGCGGTGCCGGCCGGGAAGTTCACGAAGCCGTCGCCGTCGGTGTCCTTGAGGCCGGCCTTGGCCAGCAAGGCTTTTGCGCCCTCGAGGTCGAACGGATAGTAGACGGTCGACTTGCGGTCATAGAAGCTGGTGCCCGACGAGAAGCCGCCCGGATAGATGGCGGTGAACGGACCCTTGACCAGCGAGTTGCCCAGCGCCTTGCGGTCGAGCGCCATGGTCACCGCCTTGCGGAAATCCTCGTTGCGGTTCAATTCACGCACCGCCTGACTGCGCTCGTCGGGATTGCCCCAGCCATTGGCGGAAAAATTCATGCGCAGATTGTAGCCGATGAGGCGCGGACCGAAGGCCAGCCTGGCCGGCGCGCTCGGGTCGGCCGCGCGCTTCAGCGAGGCGACGAAGTTTTCCGGCTGCTCGAGATTGGAGAAGTCGCCCGAGCCGGCAACAGCCTGCACGTCGCGGTCGGCCCAGGTCGAGAGCTTGTATTGCAGCTCGTTGAGGTAGGGCAGCTGGTTGCCCTTCTCGTCGACCTTCCAATAATAGGGGTTGCGGCGCATGACGATGATGTCGTCAGGCCGGTACTCCACCGGCGCCCAGGCGCCCATCACCGGCATGTTCATATATTCGGGCGGGAAGGCGTTCTTGAACTGGTCGTAGGTGTTCTTCGAATATTTCGGATGCTGCGGCTTGAGGATATGCGAAGGGCCGGGACAGAAGGTGCCATAGGCCATCGCGTAGAGGTACTGCCGCGGGAAGGCGTCTTTGAACGTCCACTCGACGGTGTAGTCATCGATCTTCTTCAGCGTCGTGCCGACCCCGAAGGTTTCCGGCGTGGCGCCGTTCAGCGGCGAGACGTTCGGATCGACGACCTCGTCGTCCCAGTAGAACATGATGTCGTCGGCGTTGAAGGGCGCGCCGTCGGACCATTTGGCGCCTTCAATCAGATGCATGGTCAGCTTGTGGCCGTCGCTCGACCAGTCCCAGCTCTTGGCGAGGTTGGGCAGCGGCTCGGTGTCCTTGGCTTCGACCTGGAACAGCGGCGCCGTGCGCGTCAGGCATTCGGACAGGCCGATATCGATGCCGCCCCAACCTTGCGTCTGGCCTGCGCCGTAGTTCCAGCCTTCCGGCCGGCCGCCGATGACATGGCGCATCGTGTCGCCATAGACGCCGATGCCGTCCGGCATGTTGCCCGTCTTGAAGACCAGCGGCTCCTTGGGCAACCGGTCCTTGACCGGCGGCAGCTTGCCGGTCTTGACGTATCTCTCCGTCACCCAGTCCGGCTCGTGATATTCGGGCAGCGCCTTGAACTCCAGGATGGAGTCGCGCGCCACATAGTGGATCTTGCCCTCGGCCGGGAACGTCGCCGGCTCGGGCGGGATCGTCGGCTCGGATGCGAAGGCGTATGCCGGAACGGCAACGCTCATCGCCAGTCCGGCGGCAAAGCCAATTCTGCGTAAGGTCCTCATCGTCTCCTCCCAGTTGTTTTGACGCCTGCTGCTGCCCGCCTCTTGTTTTCTGGACGGCTGATCCGCTGGACGCGCCTCCTGCGCGTCCGCCTGCTTGCCGGGAATTTCAGCCGGCCTGTTTGAGCGCCGCCTTTTCGGCGCGCAATTCCTCGATTGAACGCACGCTCCGCCGCGCCGCGCCCGCCCATTCGCGGGTCTTGACCCTGGATTTCGAAAGCCGCTCCTTTGCCGCCGGAACGGCATGCGCATATTGCGGCAGCCACTGCGCCTGGGCGACGACCATCTCGTCCACCATCTGCCAGACCTCTTCCGGCGTCGACACGGCTCCAACCAGCGGATCGTGCAGCACGGCGAGTTTCAAAAGGTCGATGTCGCCGGCGATCGCGGCACGCACCGACATGCGCTGGACATTGATCGAAGCCATGCAGGTGGCGGCGCAGGCTTCCGGCAAGGTGATGCCGGCGGCCATGTTGATGCCGAAACGGTCGACGAAGCCGGGCGACTCGATGATGGCGTCCTGCGGCAGGTTGGTGATCACGCCGTCGTTTTTGACGTTGAAATGGCCGCGATAGACGCGATTGGTTTCAAGCGCTTCCAGAATGTGGCTGGCGTGTTCGTTAGAGCGCTTGGCAGGATCGATCGGCTTCGACGCCGCTTCGAGGAATTGCGGATATTCCGTCTCGAACCAGTTGCGGGTTTCCGTCGAGTAGCGCAGATAGCCGCCTGTCTCGCCATGGATCCAGTCGGACATGTCGATCCAGCGCGTGATCTCCTCGGGGCGCTTGCGGTACCAGGGCAGATATTCCGACAGATGGCCGTTGCTTTCGGTCGAGTAGACGCCGAAGCGCTTCAGCACATCGATGCGCAGCTTTTCCTGCTTCGAATAGACCGGATGCGCCTCGAAGGCGGCGACCAGCTCGTCCTTGCCGATCGGCCGGCCGTTCAGCCTGAGCTCGATGAACCAGGTCTGGTGGTTGATGCCGGAACAGACATAGTCGAGCTCCTTGGGCGATTTTGCGCCGAGCACCTCGGCGATCTGCTCGGCGCCGTGCTGGACGCCGTGGCAGAGCCCGACCGTATCGACCTTGCCGTACTCGATCGCCGCCCATGTGTTCATCGCCATGGGGTTGGCATAGTTGAGGAACTTGGCGTTGGTATCGGCGACCTCGCGAATATCCCGGCAGAAGTCGAGGATCACCGGAATGTTGCGCTGGCCGTAGAGAATGCCGCCGGCGCAGATCGTGTCGCCGACGCATTGGTCGATGCCATATTTGAGCGGGATGCGAATGTCGTCGGCATAGGCTTCGAGTCCACCGACGCGCACGCAGCTGATGATGTAGCGCGCGCCCTCCAGCGCCTCGCGGCGGTTCGTGGTCGCCGTCACCCTGGTCGGCAATCTGTTCGCCTCGACAATCCGGTCGAGGATCGCCTTGATCATCGCCAGATTGTGCTCGCTGACATCGGTCAGCGCGAATTCGATGTCCTTGAATTCCGGCACGCACAGGATGTCGGTGAACAGCTTCTTCGTGAATCCGACGCTGCCGGCGCCGATAATAGCGATTCTGAAACTCATCACCTTCACCTCGATCCAATCGAATGCTAGGCAAGGAGCAGCAAGGGAGAATATGGCCGCACGCAACAGCGCGCCCGCCACTCAAAGCCGGAAATCCGGCTCTTTTCTCCTCCCGCCCGCTCCTCGATCGCGGGTCTTTCGCGTCTTGAGGGCCGGATTATGCGCTTATTCGCCGGCGCGGCCAGAGAAGGATTATGCTTTCGAGGGTAATTTTGTGCTGCAGGACCTGATCGCCAACGGAAAGCTGATGCGCACGATCTCGCTGCCGCGCGGCCGCCAGCGCCTGCATGCCATGCCCACCAGCACGGGCTATGAGCTGCGCGAGGACGAGACCTACGACTGGGACGGCAGGAAGCGCGGCCAGACCCCGTTCACGGTCCTCCAGCATACGATCAGCGGCACCGGCCAATTGCGTTACGAGAGCCGCAACTATCGTCTGCAGGCGAACGACACGCTGCTGGTTCTGGTGCCGCACAACCATCGCTACTGGCTCGCGAAGGGCGACCGCTGGGAATATTTCTGGATCTCGATGAACGGCGAGGAGGCGCTGCGCATCCACAAGTCGATCCTCAGCGTCTCGGGCCCGGTATTCCGGCTGCAGCCGGCGACCATCGATCACCTTGCCGATTGCAGCCTGCGCCTGATCAAGGGTGCGGCTTCGCCCGGCGCCGCCTCGGCGATCGCCTATGAGGCGGCGATGGCGCTCTATGACGACGTCTTCGGCTCGCACGCCTTCGCCGAAAAGCAGAGCGCCATGCAGCCCGTCATCGACCACATCAACGCCAATCTCGACAAGCCGCTGCCGGTGGCGGAGCTGGTGGAAATCAGCGGCCTCAGCCGCGCCCACTTCTCGCGCTGCTTCGCCGAGAGCGAAGGACTGCCGCCGGCCGAATTCGTCCTGCAGCAGCGACTGCAGCGGGCGGCGAAACTCCTGACCAAGGCGGATTTCCTGCCGGTCAAGGAAGTCGCGGTGCTGTGCGGCTTCGACGACTCGAACTACTTCTCCAAGGTCTTTCGCCGCTGTTACGGCATCAATCCGACGCAGTTCCGCACCACCGGCATGTATGCCAGCCTGGGCAGCCACCGCTGAAGCATTTCAGCGCTTGGCCTCAAGCGTTGTCGAGGCGGTGCTCACCGGGTCGGCCGCCGCGGCAAACGCTGCGTCGATCTGTTCGGGCGTGCGCTGCCCGGACCGTTTCCAGGCGACATATTGCGCGATGCCGAAACCCAGCCGCGTCGGCACCGTCTTCACCACCCGCATGCGGAACCCGTTGCGGAATTTCTCCCAGCGCGCGCCGAGCACCGCGACCATCTCCTCGACGGTCGGCGGCGTCGCCACATCGGCATAGGTGATGGTGACTTTCCCGGCGAGCGCCGCCTGGCGCGACAGCGGCACCGGGATCGAAGCCAGGTAATCGGTCGGCACGTCGATCAGCCCGCCGAAGGCCCACTGCCGGCGCAATTCGTCGGCGCTCATCGGCGCGACGTTGACGTCGATGTCGTGGGGCGTGCCGGGCACCCGGTAAGGGCAGGAGAAACGGCCGCAATTGGCCTGCGCCGAGAATTGCCACAGTGCGTAGCCTTGCCAGTTGCCCATCGGGAAATGCACGTCGATGTCCGGCTTGTAGCGAGCGTACCACAGCGGCAGCCGCGACAAGAGCCTATACTGGTAGCGATTTTCGGCGATGTACTGGGCGGTCTTGCCGTTGACATAGAGCACCGGGAAGCGGCCGAGGCGGCGATGCACCTGGCGTACGAACTCCTCCGCGTCCTCCATCGACATCCATTGCGTGGCGTCGATGCCTTCGATGTCGAGGGCCATCAGTTCATCCGGAGCCGGTTCCGCGAAATCGATGAAATTGTTGGCCTGCTCGACTGGGTTGCCGGGGCGGGCGAGGTGATAGGCGCCCCATTTCAGGCCGAGCGCCTTGGCCACCACCTTGCGCGTCTGGAACAACTCACGTGTCACCGCGTAGCGCTTCCATTGCGCCTTGCAGAGTTTGACGTCGGCCTCGGCGCCGAGGCAGAAATAGGGCGGCGGCAGCCCGTCGGACGCCTTGTTGATGAAGCCGGCAACGCGCTTGTCGGTGACGAGCTGCTGCCAGTCGATCGAATTGTATTCGTAGGCGTCGATCACCAACGGGCGGTCGGCATTCTTCCACGGCTCGGAGAAATCCGAGGCCTGTGCCGCCGTGCCCAGCGCAACCGCCGCCGCGAGAAGCGCCAGGCGGCGAAGAGGGCGCGCCGGCTTTTTCAATCAGGGTGTCCCCACTGACCAGGCAACGATCCTGAACCGCTATGGTTAAGGAAGTGCTTCAGGGGCACGGCCCGCATGATGGCCAAAACGTTCTGGCCCGGCTTCAACCTTGCGCGCCCTGTGCTCACCAGGCGTTTTACGTCCGCTCCACAGTGTCAAAAAAGTATCGGTCGGGTGGACAAGCCGTGGTGGCAGGCGCTTCAATTGCCGCCTAAGCTTTCAATCACGGCGGCCAGTGGGAATACACGGGTCTGCCTGACGAAGCGCAGCAACCGGTCACAAGACCGGACCCGCGCGGGGAGGAAAATGAAGATGAATCCGGACCTGGAAGTCGTCCAGATCAGACAGGGAGAGTCGTTCAAGGCCTGGGCCCACGGCTATCCTTTCCGCACCGTGCGCTGGCACTTCCATCCTGAATACGAGCTGCATCTGGTCGTCGCCACCACCGGCCGCTATTTCGTCGGCGACTTCATCGGCGAGTTCGAGCCGGGCAATCTGGTGCTCACCGGGCCCAACCTGCCGCACAACTGGGTCAGCGACGTGCCACCGGGAGAAACCGTGCCGCTGCGCGGCCGCGTCGTCCAGTTCTCGGAAGAATTCATCGCCGAGGCTTCCGCCGCATTGCCCGAACTTGCCGCCTGCGCAGGCATCCTCGAAACCAGCCGCCGCGGCGCGCTGTTCTCGGCGGCGACGGCTGAGCTCGCGGCGCCCTTGCTGGCGGAGCTTACCGAGGCGCAGGGCGTGCGCCGCCTGTCGCTGTTCATGGCCGTGCTCGATATCTTGAACCGCGCCGGCGACGTCCGCACGCTGGCCAGCGCGGGCTATCTGCCCGACCCGTCCGGCTTCATGTCGGCCGGCATCAACCAGGCGCTCGCCTATATCAACTGCCACCTGACCGAGCCCTTCAGCGAAGGCACTCTGGCCGAGATTGCCGGGCGCAGCCCGAGCGCCTTCTCGCGCAGCTTCCGCCGGCACACCGGAATGGCGCTGGTGCAGTATGTCAACCGGCTGCGCATCAACCTCGCCTGCCAGCTGCTGATGAGCGAGGCGCAGATGTCGATCACCGAAATCTGCTACGCCGCCGGCTACAACAACATCTCGAATTTCAACCGCCAGTTCCTGGCGCAGAAGGGCATGTCGCCTTCGCGCTTCAGGGCCTTGCTGGCTGAGAACATCAACGCGGAGATTGCCGCCTAACAGGGAGGAAGCGGGAGGAGCTTAGAGCAATTGCGAAGCGGTTGAACGCGGCGATCTTGCCGTAGCCTCCGTCCGGAATTGCGTCAAACAAAGAGACATTCAGGGAAGGAAGGATGCGGGGTGCAGGTCACCCTGTGCTGGGGATCGTTTATCCTGAAATCCAGCACGTTCAGGAGGATGTTCGCGCGGCTTACCGGGATCGGATCGATCCTTGGCCGCCGCCGGTCATACTCCTTCCAACAGTTCGACATGCAGTCAAGGCCTGACGCGCCAGCCATCGCGCAGGTCCTCATGAAACCATTGCTTGAAAACGGAGACATTCGAATGACCAGATATGCATGGAAATCGCCGTTTGCCTTGAAATCGACAATCGCGGCTGCGTTCGCGCTCTCGCTGCTCGGCACCACGGCGGCATTCGCCGACACGGTCACCGACGCCACAATTGCCTTCCTGATGCCCGACCAGGCATCGACCCGCTACGAGCAGCACGACTATCCCGGCTTCGTCGCCGAGATGAAGAAGCTCTGCCCGGGCTGCAAGGTGATCTACCAGAACGCCGATGCCGATGCGGCGCGCCAGCAGCAGCAGTTCAATTCTGTGATCTCGCAGGGCGCCAAGGCCATCGTGCTCGATCCCGTGGATTCGACAGCCGCCGCCTCGCTGGTCAAGCTTGCGCAGAGCCAGGGCGTCAAGGTCATCGCCTATGACCGGCCGATCCCGACTGCGCCGGCAGATTTCTATGTGTCCTTCAACAATGAAGGCATCGGCAAGGCGATCGCGGATTCGCTCGTCGAGCATCTGAAAGCGCTCAAGGTCGACCCGGCCGGCGGCGGCCTGCTGCAGATCAACGGCTCGCCGACCGACGCCGCCGCGGGCCTGATCAAGAAGGGCATCCACGAAGGCCTCGACAACAGCGGCTATCCGATCCTGGCCGAGTTCGACACGCCGGAATGGGCGCCGCCGAAGGCCCAGCAGTGGGCCAGCGGCCAGGTCACGCGCTTTGGCGCCAAGATCCTCGGCGTCGTTGCCGCCAATGACGGCACCGGCGGCGGCGCGATCGCCGCCTTCAAGGCGGCCGGCGTCGATCCGGTTCCGCCGGTGACCGGCAACGACGCGACGATCGCGGCCTTGCAGCTGATCATCGCCGGCGACCAGTACAACACCATCTCCAAGCCGAGCGAAATCGTCGCGGCCGCCGCGGCCAACGTGGCCGTCAAGCTGTTGTCGGGCGAGACGCCGAAGGCCGAGATGACGCTTTACGACACGCCCTCGCAGCTCTTCACGCCGGCGGTGGTGACGCAGGAGAACCTCAAGGCCGAGATCATCGACAAGAAGATCAACACGGCCGCCGAGCTGTGCGTCGACCGCTATGCCGAGGGCTGCAAGAAGCTCGGCATCACCAACTGATCATATGGCATCCGGCCGCCCGTCGGCGGCCGGATGCCCGAGGACGACTATCACGAAAGGCGGCGCATGAGTGAGAATTCCGAAAGATCGGCTTCCGTCGGCGAGCTGGTGCTCAGCCTGCGCGGCATATCGAAGAATTTCGGCGCCGTTTCGGCGCTGACCGATATCGACTTCGACGTCCATGCCGGCGAGGTCGTCGCGCTGGTCGGCGACAACGGCGCCGGAAAGTCGACGCTGGTCAAGATCCTTGCCGGCGTGCATCAGCCGAGCTCGGGAACGATCAATTTCCGCGGCAGGGCGGTGACGCTGCCCGATCCGCGCGCGGCGCTGACGCTTGGCATCGCCACGGTGTTCCAGGACCTCGCACTCTGCGAGAACCTCGACGTCGTCGCCAACATTTTCCTGGGCAACGAGCTCAGCCCGCTTCGGCTGGACGAGGTGGCGATGGAGATGCGCGCCTGGACGCTGCTCAACGAATTGTCGGCGCGCATTCCGAGCGTGCGCGAGGCGGTGGCCTCGCTGTCCGGCGGCCAGCGCCAGACCGTCGCCATCGCGCGCTCTCTGCTGCTCGAACCGAAACTCATCCTGCTCGACGAGCCGACCGCGGCACTTGGCGTTGCCCAGACCGCGGAGGTGCTCAACCTTATCGACCGCGTCCGCGCGCGCGGCCTCGGCGTCGTGATGATCAGCCACAACATGGAAGATGTCCGCGCCGTCGCCGACCGTATCGTGGTGCTCAGGCTGGGGCGCAACAACGGCGTCTTCGAGCCCGATGCCTCGAACCAGGACCTGGTGAGCGCCATCACCGGCGCGTCCAACAACGCGGTGTCTCGGCGCGCCGAGCGCCTGCGCATGGAACGCGACCAACCCGGTAGCGTACAGGCCGGGGAGCAACGCCCATGACGGACGTCAAGCAAGGCGCTCCCGCGCCGATGGCGCTCGACCGCGCCGATGCGCGCGTGAAGCATGAGGCAGGCCTCAGTGGAGCGGTCCGCGCCTTCCTCGACCGCGTGCGCAGCGGCGATCTCGGCTCGCTGCCGGTCATCGTCGGCCTCGTCGTCATCTGGACCGTGTTCACCAGTCTCAATCCGGTCTTCGTTTCCAGCAGCAATCTGGTCAATCTCCTGTTCGACTGCTCGACGGTCGGTGTCATCGCGCTCGGCATCGTCTGCGTGCTGATGGTCGGCGAGATCGACCTCTCGGTCGGCTCGATCAGCGGCTTTGCTTCGGCGATGGTCGGCACGCTCTGGGTCAATCAGGGCTGGCCGGTCGCGCTGGCGATCCTCGCAGCGCTGGCCTTCGGCGCCCTGATCGGCTCGCTCTACGCTTTGCTGTTCAACCGGCTCGGTATGCCGAGCTTCGTTTCGACGCTCGCCGGCCTGCTCGCGGTGCTGGGCATGCAGCTCTACATCCTCGGCTCCACCGGCTCGATAAACCTGCCCTATGGCTCCGCTTTGGTGGATTTCGGCCAGCTGATGGTGATGCCGAAATGGGTCTCGCACTTGCTGGCTGCGATCCCGGGCCTGGCGCTGCTGGTCAGCGGGCTTCGCACCTTCGCGCGCCGCCGCGCGGCTAACCTGTCGACGCCGTCCGCCGCCGGGCTCATCCTGCGCGTCGGCGCCATAACCGTCGGCCTCGAGCTGATCGTCGCCTACCTCAACCAGTCGCGCGGCATCCCTTGGATGTTCGGCCTGTTCGTCGGCCTCGTCGCGGCGATGAACTATGCGCTGACACGGACCAAATGGGGGCGTTCGATGACCGCCGTCGGCGGCAACCGCGAGGCGGCGCGGCGCGCCGGCATCAAGGTGCGCGCCATCTACCTCAGCGCCTTTGCGCTGTGC
Organism: Mesorhizobium sp. B4-1-1; assembly: GCF_006439375.1. Lineage (NCBI taxonomy): Bacteria > Pseudomonadati > Pseudomonadota > Alphaproteobacteria > Hyphomicrobiales > Phyllobacteriaceae > Mesorhizobium > Mesorhizobium sp. B4-1-1. The sequence continues at coordinate 117,514 of NZ_VFTH01000003.1, read as the reverse complement.
TCGCTCTTCGCCGCGCTGGGCGGCGTGCTTGCGGCCGCCCGGCTCGCTTCAGCCAGCCAGCAGGCCGGCACCGGTGACGTCAACCTGAACGCCATCGCGGCCGCGGTCATCGGTGGAACCAGCCTGTTCGGCGGCCGCGGCAGCGCCTATTCCGCCCTGCTCGGCATCATCGTCATCCAGTCGATCGCCAGCGGGCTGACGCTGCTCGATCTGTCCTCGTCGCTTCGCTACATGATCACCGGTGCCGTTCTGGCCATCGCCGTGATCGTCGACTCCCTCGCGCGCCGTTCCCGTGCTTCGCACGGCCGCGCCTGAACAGTTCAAACGAGAAGGGTACACATGGCTCAAGATCTTTCGGGAAAAGTCGCCGCGGTCACCGGCGCGGCATCGGGCATCGGCCTCGAATGCGCCAGGGCGATGCTTGCCGCCGGCGCCCGCGTCGTGCTGGTCGATCGCGCGCAGGACAGGCTGAAGGAGGTCGTCGGCGAGCTCGGCGCCGACGCGATCCCGCTGGTGGTCGACCTCACCAGCCCCGCCAGCGTGGCGACCATGCTGCCCGGCATCCTCGAAAAGACCGGCCAGCTCGACATCTTCCATGCCAATGCCGGCTCCTATGTCGGCGGCGAGATCCTCAACGGCGATCCAGACGCCTGGGACCGCATGCTGAACCTCAACATCAACTCGGTGTTCCGCTCGGTACACGCGGTGCTGCCGCACATGGTCGGCCGCAAGACCGGCGACATCGTCGTCACCAGTTCCATTGCCGGCCTCGTTCCAGTCGTCTGGGAGCCGGTCTACACGGCCTCCAAGCACGCCATCCAGGCCTTCGTCCACACGCTGCGCCGGCAGGTCGCCAAGCACGGCCTCCGCGTCGGCGCAGTCGCGCCCGGACCGGTGGTGACGGCGCTGATCAGCGACTGGCCGAAGCAGAAGCTCGAGGACGAGCTGGCGGCCGGCGGGCTGATGCAACCCACCGAGGTCGCGGACGCTGTCCTGTTCATGCTCACGCGCCCGAGAAACATCACCATTCGCGATCTGGTGATCCTGCCGCAGAGCAATGATCTGTAGGCAGTAGGGAATAGGAATAGGGAAAGAGGCCCTTGCGTCCGGCCACCCAACACTGACCATCTCTACTGCCTACTGCCTACTGCCTACTGCCTACTGCCTACTGCCTAATTTCTGAGGTCCGCAAATGCCTTCCCACTTTCTCGGCATCGATGTCGGCACCGGCAGTGCGCGCGCCGGCGTCTTCGACGAGCGCGGCGAACTGCTGGCTTCTGCCAAGCGCGACATCGCGCTCTTCGTCGAGCCCGGCGAGATCGCCGAGCAGTCGAGCCGCGACATCTGGCAGGCGGTGTGCGCCAGCGTGCGCGAGGCGGTCGGGAAGGCGGGCGTCGATCCCCGGGAAATCGGCGGCATCGGCTTCGACGCGACCTGTTCCCTGGTGGTGGTCGGCGACGATGGCAAGCCCTTGCCGGTCGGCCGTTCGGGAGACAGCGATCGAAACATCATCGTCTGGATGGACCATCGCGCCCTCGACCAGACCAGGCGCATCAACGCCCTGCGGCATCCGGTCCTCGACTATGTCGGCGGCGTCATTTCGCCGGAGATGGAGACGCCGAAGCTTTTGTGGCTGAAGGAGAACCTGCCCGCGACGTTCGCCGGGGCAAGCCATTTCTTCGACCTTGCCGATTACCTGAGCTGGCGCGCCACGGGCAGCCTTGCCCGTTCGGTCTGCACGCTTTCCTGCAAATGGACCTATCTCGGCCACGAGCGGCGCTGGGACGACAGCTATTTCCATGCCGTCGGGCTCGGCGAGCTTGCCGACGAGGGCTTTGCCCGCATCGGCACCGAAGCGGTCGATCCCGGCACGGCGCTTGGCGCCGGGCTGACGGAGAAGGCTGCGGCCGAACTGGGACTGGTTGCGGGCACGATCGTGGCCGCCGGGCTGATCGATGCCCATGCCGGCGGCGTCGGCACGGTGGGCGCTGCCGGCGATGCCGGTACCATTGCCTCGCGCGTGGCCTATGTGCTCGGCACCTCGGCCTGCACCATGGCAAGCAGCGAAGGTCCGGCCTTTGTGCCGGGCGTATGGGGACCCTATTATTCCGCCATGGTGCCGGGGTTCTGGCTGAGCGAGGGCGGTCAGTCGGCGGCCGGGGCGGCGATCGATCTGCTGGTGCGTTTCCATCCGGCCGCAGCGGAGGCTTCCGCGCGCGCCGCGGCTGAAGGCAAATCGCTGGTCGATTGGCTGGCCGCGGCCGCTACGGCGGCTTCGTCCGACCTGTCGGCTGCCGCCACGCTCGCGGGAAGCATCCATGTCGTACCCGAATTCCTCGGCAATCGTTCGCCCTTGGCGGATCCGGATGCGCGCGGCCTGATCGCCGGGCTCGGCACCGACCGTTCCGTCGAAAGTCTCGTCGGCCTTTATGTCGCCGGGCTTTGCGGCCTCGGCTATGGCGTGCGTCAGATCGTGGCGGCGATGGCCTCATCCGGTCTTGCCGTCGACACCATCGTCATCAGCGGCGGCGCCGGCCAGTCGCCGCTGGTGCGCCAACTGCTCGCCGACGCCGCCGGCCTGCCGGTCGCCGCCTCGCAGTCGCCCGAGCCGGTGCTGCTCGGTGCAGCGATGCTGGGAGCGGTGGCATCCGGCCGGTATGGGGACCTTTCGACCGCCATGCCTGCCATGTCCCGGCTTGGTGATGTTTTCAAGCCGGTGACCGACGCCATGCGGACGTGGCACGATCGTCGCTACGAGGCCTTTCTGGCGCTGCAGGCGGTGGGTCGCAGCATACGCTGAGAGATCGATCAACGCTTAAACAGCGACGGGACTTCGAACGGATCGGGCGCCGGCTCCTGCGGCAGCGTGCCTTCCGCCTTGCGCTTCTTGTGATGCGCGAGCGAGCATTGCGCAGAGCACAATATGCCGCGATCGGTCCAGTAGGCGGGGCCTTCCTCGATCATGCCGTGATAGTACGAGAACCCGGGCGCCCGGTAAGGCAAGCCGCATTCGATGCAGCGATAGGCGTCGGGTCTGGCAAGCATGAGGTGTTCCGGTTCGCTTTGCTCTACAATCGGCGGATCATACCAGCCGGATGCAATTCGTCGTAGAAATTTTCAGCGGCAATTGCAGCCTTGAAAAATTGGCCATGACTATCGCGATTTCGTCATTCTATGGCGGCGGAGCAAGGAGCGAAGCGACGCGCGCAGACCCGAGGATCCATTCCGTGACGTCGAGGCGTTTCGACGATCCAGAATTCTGCTCCGCTGCACTCCATGGCCAAGGGCACGGAATGGATCCTCGGGTCTGCGCGACGCTTCGCGTCGCTCCGCCCGTGGATGATGAAGCCTACGCTTGCAAAATCCGCGTGACAAAGTTTGACGTTTACGTAAAAAGAAGGCGCGAAATCGACGTCTGGTTTCGCTTCGGCCATGCACTAGGATTGGCCGGAACGCAGGAGGATCAGACATGTATCGCGCGCCGGTAGACGACATCGCCTTCACGCTGAAGCAGGTGGCGGGGCTGAAGCCGGCGCTCGACGCCGGCATTTTCGGCGATCTCGGCGAGGACTTGGTCGACGCGATCCTGGCCGAGGCGGGACGCTTCGCCAGCGAGGAGGTCGCTCCGCTCTATAAGATCGGCGACGAGCATGGCGCGGTGCTGAAGGACGCTGCCGTCACCACGCCGCCCGGCTGGAAGGAACTCTACCGGCGCTGGATCGACGGCGGCTGGAACGCGCTGTCCGGGCCGGAAGGATTCGGCGGCCAGGGCCTGCCGACGGTGCTCGGCGTCGCCGCGCTCGAAATGTGGAATTCCGCCGCCATGGCCTTCGGCATCGGCCCGACGCTCACCATGGGCGCGGTCGAGGCGCTGGACAAGCACGCCTCGGAGGAACTCAAGACCAAATACCTCGCGAAACTCGTCTCCGGCGAGTGGATGGGCACGATGAACCTGACCGAGCCGCAGGCGGGCTCGGATCTCGCGGCCTTGCGCAGCCGTGCCGAGCCCGTCGGCGACGGCACCTACCGCATCTTCGGCCAGAAGATCTTCATCACCTATGGCGAGCACGATTTCACCGACAACATCGTGCATCTGGTGCTGGCGCGGCTGCCCGACGCGTCGGCGGGCACGCGCGGCATCTCGCTGTTTTTGGTGCCGAAGTTCTTCGTCAACGACGATGGTTCGCTCGGCGCCCGCAACGACGTCTTCTGTTCCGGCCTCGAGCACAAGCTCGGCATCCATGCCTCGCCGACCTGCACCATGATCTATGGCGACGGTTTCCAGGGCGCCAAGCCCGGCGCCATCGGCTGGCTGATCGGCGAGGAGAACAAGGGGCTGGCCTGTATGTTCACCATGATGAACAACGCCCGCCTTGCCGTCGGCATGCAGGGCGTGGCGGTGGCCGAGACCGCGACGCAGAAGGCGATCGCCTATGCCAATGAGCGCCGCCAGGGCAAGGCCTCGGACTATTCCGGCTCCGGCATGGCGCCGATCGTCCATCATCCCGATGTGCAGCGCAGTTTGCTCACCATGCGGGCGCTGACCCAGATCGCCCGCTCGATCAGCTATTCCTGCGCGCATGCGCTCGATCGCGCGCGCCTCGGCGAGGGCGAGGCCGCCGCCAATTGGCGCGACCGCGCCAACCTGCTGACGCCGCTCGCCAAAGCCTTCTCGACCGATGTCGGCGTCGAGGTCGCCTCGCTTGGCGTCCAGGTGCATGGCGGCATGGGCTTCATCGAGGAGACGGGTGCCGCCGCGCTCTATCGCGATGCGCGCATCGCGCCGATCTATGAAGGCACAAACGGCATCCAGGCGATCGACCTTGTGGCGCGAAAGCTGTCGCTCGGCGGAGGCGAGCATGTGCATGGCTACATCGGCGAATTGAAAGCCGTGGCCGATGCGGTGCGCACCTCCAACATCGAAGGCTTCGGCCGCACCGCCGACAATCTCGACCGCGCGCTTGCCGATCTCGACGAAGCGACGCGCTTCCTGCAGAAACTGCTTGCCGACGGCAAGGCCGACGCCGCGATGGCCGGCGCCACGCCCTATCTGCGCCTGATCTCGCTCGCCGCCGGCGGCGCCTATCTGGCGCAAGGCGGGCTGGCCGACCGCGGCCGCATCGCGCTTTGCCGCTTCTTTGCCGAAAACCTGCTTGGCGAGACGCACGTGCTCAAGGAGCGCGTCATCGACGGCGCCGAGAGCCTCGCCGCCGCCGGCAAGGCTCTGATTTCCGCTTAGGCATCCCGACCTTCAAAGGACCAACCGTGACAGACCATATCCTCGTCGAGCGCCATGGTGTTGTGCAGATCATCCGCATCAACCGCCCGGACAAGAAGAACGCGCTGACGCGCGCCATGTACGCGAAGATGTCGACCGCGCTTGCCGAAGGCGATGCCGATCCGGCGGTCCGCGTGCATGTCTTCCTCGGCGTTCCGGGCGCCTTCTCCGCCGGCAACGACCTCGCCGATTTCCTGGTCATCGCCACCGGCGGCGAGGGCGGCGACGAGGTCTGGGATTTCCTGATGGCGCTGGCCAAGTCCGAGAAGCCGATGGTGTCGGGCGTCGACGGCATTGCGGTGGGCATCGGCACCACGCTCAACCTGCATTGCGACCTGACGTTCGCCACCCCGCGCACGATTTTCCGTACGCCCTTCGTCGATCTCGGCCTGGTGCCGGAGGCCGGCTCGAGCTTGATCGCGCCGCGGCTCCTGGGACGGCAGGGCGCCTTCGCGCTGCTCGGCCTCGGCGAAGGCTTTTCGGCCGAGCGCGCCAAGGCGGCCGGTCTGATCTACGACGTCGTCGAAGAGAGCGCTCTGGAAAGCGCGGTGCTGGCCGCCGCCGGCGACATCGCCGCCAAGCCGCCGCAGGCACTGAAGATCGCGCGCGACTTGATGCGCGAGCCGCGCGAGGAACTCGTCGCCCGCATCGAGGTCGAGAGCCAGCATTTCCGCGAGCGGCTGACCTCCGAAGAGGCGCGCGCCGCGCTCACTGCTTTCATGACGCGCAAGAAGGGATAGGCTCGAAGCCCATCCCACGCAAGCGCCCGCCGCGGCGGGCGCACACCGATGTTCACGTCAGCTTCTTGGCCGCCTGTTCGTCCAGCGCCTTGCCGAAGGCCTCCGGCGTCCAGCCGGCCTCGAGCACGCGGTGAAGCAGCGCCTGCTGCGTTTCCGGCGCCAGCCCGCCGATCGGCGGATCGCGATCGAGATTGGTTGGGAAGGAATATCCTTCCGCCGTCGAGGCGATCGCGTTCGCGGCCGCCGCTTGCGAGATCGCGCCGGTTGCCAGCATCTTCTGTATCGCCGGATAGAGCGCGCGGCTCATCTTGGTGCGATCGACGCTTTCCATCGCGCGGCCATAGCCTGACGACACCTGCAGCAAATTGGCCATGCGGCGGACGTCTGCGGAGCGATTGTTGCCGGCGGCGTGGAACAGTGCCGGGTTGAAGAAAGCGGCGTCGCCCTTTTCCAGGGCAAGCTGCACGTGATGCTCGGCGAAATACGCCTTGAACTCCGGCAAGCCCGTGGCGAGATATCCCGGCAAATAGGCTTGCGAGTAGGGGAGGTACAGCGTCGGCCCGCTCTCCAGCGGCATGTCGCAATGGGCGACGGCCCCTTGCAGCGTCAGCACCGGCGAGATGCTGTGCACATGCACCGGATAGCGCTCGATCACTTCGGGGGTCTGGAAACCCAGATGATAGTCGCGATGCGCCGATTGCGCGGCGCCGCCCGGATTCACGCAGTTGATCTGCGAGGTCATCTGATAGGCCGGGCCGAGCCAGGCTTCCGAAATCAGCGCGATGATGTCGTTGCCGTAATAGGCGGCGAAGGCTTGCGGGTCGCGCAGGCAGAATTTTTCCAGCGCGTTCCAGATGCGGTCATTGGCGCCCGGCTTGGCGAAATGGTCGCCGCCGCCGGTTCCCGCGGCGTGCTGCTCGGCGATCATCTCGTTGAAGAGCTTGGTCGCCGTATCGACCGGCGTCGTGTCGGCGAACGCTCTTTTGAAGGCCACGACACCGGGCCCGCTGGTCATCGCCTCGACCCACTCCGCCAGCAGCGCCTTGCGCGTATCGGGGTCGGCTGCCGCCTTGCGGACGGCGTCGCCGTCATAGATCAGCACGTTCTTTTCGACACTGGCGGCGAAGGGGTAGTCGGCGGGGTTGGTCGTCTGCTCGACGATCGTCCGGAAGCTTTCGATGTCGCACTGGTCCTTGGTCAGCCAGACCCGTTCGGACCTGATCTTCGCTGGGTTGTCGGCCTTCATGACGCATCCTCCTGTTGCGGTCCCGATTGTCATTGCCGTATACCGCAATCTGCGGCGTCGGTTGCCTCCGAAACACCTCAAAAACACCTCAGAAGATGTCTCGTCCGTTTCTCGTCAAGGATATCGCTCTTCAGGCCGGGCTCAGCCTCGCGACGGTCGACCGCGTTCTCAACGAGAGGCCGGGCGTGCGCGAGCACACCGTACGGCGGGTCAGGCAGGCTATCGGCGAGCTTGAAAAGCAGCGCGACCAGATCGGCCTTTCCGGCCGCAAGCTTGTCCTCGACGTCGTCATGGAAACTCCGTCACGCTTCAGCGAGGCGGTGCGGCAGGGGCTGGAACAGGCGATGCCGTCGCTGCAGCCGGTGATCTTTCGTGCCCGCTACCATTTCGCCGAGACGCGCGGCGTCGGCGACACGGTCGCCATCATCGAGACCTTGCGGCGGCGCGGCAGCAACGGCGTGTTCCTCAAGGCGCCCGATGTCGCGGAGGTCAGGAGCGCGACGGCCGGGCTCATCGCCGCCGGCATCCCCGTCGTCACACTGGTGACGGATCTTCCCGACACGGGTCGGCAGGCCTATGTCGGCATGGACAACCGGGCGGCCGGCGAGACTGCGGCCTATCTTCTCGGCGAGTGGCTTGGCGGCGGGCCGGCGCGCATCCTCGTCACCATCAGCAGCAACCGGTTTCGCGGCGAGGAGGAGCGCGAGATAGGCTTCCGGCAAGCGCTCCGCGAGCGCTATCCGGCGCTCGGCATCGTCGAGGTCAGCGAGGGCCATGGCCTCGATCGCAACACCGGCACGCTCGTGCTCGCGGCCTTGCGGGCTAACCCCGACATTGCCGGCGTCTATTCGATCGGCGGCGGCAATCGAGCGATCGTCGAAGCCTTCGCCGCGCTCGGCCGCACGTGCCGCGCCTTTGTCGGGCATGACCTCGACGCCGACAATCTCGCGCTCCTGTGTGCCGGGCGCATCAGCGCCGTGCTGCATCACGATCTCGGCCACGACATGCGAAGCGCATGCCTGCATGTCATGCGCGCGCATGGCTTGCTGCCGAAATCGCCGGTCTCGGGCATGGCCAACATCCAGATCATCACGCCCTTCAACGTGCCGCAGGCGGTTGGCAACACATAGGGGCAATGCCACAGTGCTTCAGGGATAAAGCCTGACCTTGTCCCAGCCGCCGCCGGCGTTGCGCGAGAAGACGACGCGGTCATGCAGGCGGAACGGCCGGTCATGCCAGAACTCGATCGTCTGCGGCATGATGCGGAAGCCCGACCAGTGTTTCGGCCGCGGGATCTCGCCGATGGCGTAGCGCGCCGTGTATTCGGCCACCGCCTTTTCCAGCGCGAAGCGGCCCTCCAGCGGCCGAGACTGTTTCGAGGCCCAGGCGCCGATGCGGCTGCCGCGCGGCCTGGTCGCATAATAGGCGTCGGCCTCGGCGTCGCTGACGATCTCCACCGGCCCGCGCACCCGCACCTGGCGGCGCAGCGATTTCCAGTGGAAGCACATCGCCGCCTTCATGCTGCCAAGAATCTCGCGGCCCTTGGCGCTCTCGAAATTCGTGTAGAAGACAAACCCCTTTTCGTCGAACCCCTTGAGCAGCACCATCCGCACATCCGGCATGCCGTCGGCATCGACGGTCGCCAGGGCGACGCCGTTGGCGTCGTTGATCTCGCTTTTGGTTGCGTCCTCCAGCCATGCGGCAAAGAGCCGGAACGGCTCCGCAGCCTCTGTGAAGTCACTGCTTGTTAACTCGGTTTCGTTCATAGTTTTCCAAATTTTTAATATTGCGGGAGGAGTTCGCCGATTGTCGCGTATCGCGCAAGCTTTTGACAGCGGGCAATGGAGCGTTATCGCTTCGGCCAGTGCCAAGGCTGCGCTGTTGACGTTGGCGCTTCCTCTTGCCGCCTGCGGCGCCGGCGGCTTCAGCCTGGAAAAGGCGGAGGTCGACCGCTCGATCATCACCTCCAGCGCGCCGTCCTCGCCCGCGGCTCCGGCGGCGGCCGACAAGGACTCCGACCAGACCACCATCGGCAACGCCGTTTCCTCCGCCGACATCAAGGAACTGGGCGGCCAGGCCGTGCCATGGGCCAATGCCGGCACCGGCTCGCGCGGCGCCATCACCGAACTGGTGGAACTGAAGGATGGCGGCCTGACCTGCCGCCGTTTCAGCGCCACGCGCGAGAGCTTCGACGGCGTTGCCCTCTACAAGGGCGAACTGTGCCTGGCCGGTGCCGGCGGCTGGCGCATGCAGGAATTCAAGGCGCTCTGATTTCGGGCGCTTTGATTTTCGGACGCCAATTCCCCTTGCGGCACTGGAATTTCTTCCTATGCGAGCGCATATAGGGGGGCGACCCGTGAATTCAATCTCTCTTGCAGGCAGGAAGCATGCGCGACCCCTATGAGGTGCTGGGCGTTGCCAAGAACGCATCGGCCAAGGACATAAAATCGGCTTACCGCAAGCTCGCCAAGAAGCATCATCCGGACCAGAATCCGAATGATCCCAAGGCGAAGGACCGTTTTGCCGCCGTCAACCAGGCCTACGAAGTCGTCGGCGACGAAAAGGCGCGCGGCGCCTACGATCGCGGCGAGATCGACGCCGAAGGCAAGCCGAAATTCCAGGGCTTCGAGGGCGCGGCCGGCGGCGACCCGTTCGCCGGGTTCCGCCGTCAGCAGGGCCCGGGCGGCGCGCATTTCGAGTTCCGCAGCGGACGTCCCGGCGGCGATCCGTTCGACGGCAACAGCGACATCTTCAGCCAGATCTTCGGCGATGCCTTTTCCGGCGCCCGCGGCGCCGGCCGGGGCGATCGTCGCCAGCCGGTCCAGGCGGCCGATCTCAATGTCACCATGGATATCAGCGTCGAGGAGGCAGCCACCGCCGATAAGGTGACGGCGATGTTCCCCGACGGCCGCAAGGTGGCGGTCAAGCTGCCGGCCTATGTCGAGGACGGCCAGACGATTCGTCTGAAGGGCCAGGGCGAGCAGGGCCCGGGCCAGCCGGGCGACGCGCTGGTCAAGATCCATATCCGCCGCCACGCCCGCTACCGCATCGAAGGGCGCGACCTGCATGTCGATCTGCCCGTCGATCTGGCCGACGCCGTGCTCGGCGCCAAGGTGGCGGTCGAGACGCCGACCGGCAAGCTCGCGGTCAACGTTCCGGCGTGGTCGAGCTCGGACAAGGTGCTGCGCCTCAAGGGCAGGGGCCTGCCGGAAAAGGCCGGTGGCCATGGCGATCTCTATGCCCATGTGCGGCTGATGCTGCCGGAAGGCGGCGATGCCGAGCTTGAGGCCCTTATGCGCCGCCAAAAAGGCTGATCGGCGGAATTTTGTTCCCGTTACAGTGTCTTTTGAGCGCTTGAAGGGGCTTTGTGCCTGTGCGATAGGCTCTCCACAAAGCAGATATTCTTGCGGAGAGCTTGCACATGGCAGGTGGACAGGGCCTGATGGCCGGTAAGCGGGGCCTGATCCTCGGCGTCGCCAACAATCGGTCGATCGCTTTCGGTATCGCCAAGGCGTGCGTCGATCATGGCGCCGAGATTGCGCTGACCTATCAGGGCGAGGCCTTCAAGAAGCGCGTCGAGCCGCTCGCGGCCGAGCTCAACGCGCATGTCGCGGGCCATTGCGACGTAACCGACCCGGAAAGCCTTGACGCCGTCTTTGCCGACATCGCCAAGCATTGGGGCAAGCTCGACTTCCTCGTCCATGCCATCGCCTTCTCCGACAAGGACGAACTGACCGGCCGCTATGTCGAGACGACGCGCGACAATTTCCTGCGCACCATGGACATCTCGGTGTTTTCCTTCACCACCATCGCCAAGCGCGCCGAGCCGCTGATGACCGATGGCGGCTCGCTTTTGACGCTGACCTATTACGGCGCCGAGAAGGTGATGCCGCATTACAACGTCATGGGCGTCGCCAAGGCGGCGCTCGAAGCGAGCGTGCGCTATCTGGCCGTCGACCTCGGCGCCAAGAAGATCCGCGTCAACGCGATCTCGGCCGGCCCGATCAAGACGCTGGCCGCCTCCGGCATCGGCGACTTCCGCTATATCCTGAAGTGGAACGAGTACAATTCGCCGCTCAAGCAGACGGTCACCCAGGAGGAGGTCGGCGATTCCGGCGTCTACTTCCTGTCGGATCTGTCGCGCGGCGTGACCGGCGAGGTCCATCATGTCGATTCCGGCTACCATGTCGTCGGCATGAAGGCGGTCGATGCGCCGGATATCTCGACCGTCAAGGACTGATCGCCTCCGCTTATCATCCGTCCAGGCCCTGGCCCGACCTACGGAAGACCTGATGTATCCGCTCGTCTACATCGCGCGCCACGGCCAGACCGAGTGGAATGCCGAGCACCGCCTGCAGGGCCAGGCCGACACCGACCTCAACGATTTTGGGCGCAAGCAGGCGAGGCGCAACGGTCAGCGGCTGGCGGAGCTCATCGGAAATCCTGCCGATTTTGATTTCGTCGCCAGTCCGATGCGGCGCACGCGTGAGACGATGGAGCTGATGCGCGAAGCTATGGGGCTCGATCCCTCCGGCTACCGCACCGACCCGCGTCTGGTCGAGATAAGCTTCGGCGACTGGCAGGGCTTCACCTTCGCCGAGCTCGAGCAGCGCGTCCCTGGTTCAACCGACGGCCGCCGCCACGCCAAATGGGATTTCCAGCCGCCAGGCGAGGGCGCCGAAAGCTACGAGATGCTGCTCGATCGGATCAAGCCGTGGCTCGACGCGCTGCGCCAGCCGACCGTCTGCGTCACCCATGGCGGCGTCATCCGCTGCTTCTTCCGCTTGGTCGCGGGCTTTTCCAAGCAGGAGGCCGCCAGCCTCGAGGTGCCGCAGGATCGTCTGCTGCGGCTGGAGGGCCGCGGTTTGGAGTGGGTGTGAGGAAGACGCCTCTGCTTCGTCATTCCAGGGCGAAGCAGGAGCGAAGCTCCGTCGCGGAGACCCTGGAATCCATGCCGCGACCTAGGTCAAATGGTAAAAACGGTGCAGAAGAGAACCGGTTCTGCACCGCTGCAAAGCGTCGACGTAACGGAATGGATTCTAGGGTCTGCGCGCGTCGCTACGCTCCTTGCTTCGCCCTAGAATGACGAAACACGGGCGCTTCAGCCTCTAACTCGAAAGCTAATTCTGGTCGCTGTCGGGCAGCTGCATATCCGTCACGACATTCTCGCCATTGGTCACGTCATAGGCGATGACGATGTCCATGCCGGGCTTGAGCGAATCGATATCGGTCTCGGCGTTGAGCTTGTAGGCCTTGCCGTCGTCAAGCGTCAGCGTCAGCGTGTCCTTGTCGACCTTCTTGATCAGGCCTTCGGTCTGGCCGGCGAACGCGGCGGCGGTGGAAATCAGCAACATGGCGCAGGCGGCGCCAATCAGGGTACGCATCGTCGTCCTCTTTGGTCATTGCGCCGGCTGGTCAGCGGCGGATCCTCAACGGCGGATGGGAAGAGAGCAGAAACCAACCGAATGTGTCAAAACTAAATCCGCCAGATCACAGTTTGATGCAGCGTTTGACCACTGTGGAAAACGCCAATAGAACGCAAGCCGGCAGCGCCGCGCGTGCTTTTGGATGCGCAGGGGATGCTGCACCACTTCAGGTTGCCGGCTCCGCCGCCGGGCAGGGCGATTTCCATGTCTCACAACACATTCGGCCATCTCTTCCGCGTCACCACCTGGGGTGAAAGCCACGGCGCCGCCCTCGGCTGCGTTGTCGACGGCTGCCCGCCCGGCATTCGCTTCAGGCGCGAGGATATCCAGGCCGAGCTTGACCGCCGCCGCCCTGGACAGTCGCGCTTCGTCACCCAGCGCCGCGAGCCGGACGAGGTCAAGATCCTGTCCGGCTTCATCCTCGACGAAGACGGCGAGACGATGATCACCACCGGCACGCCGGTGTCGATGCTGATCGAAAATGTCGACCAGCGCTCCAAGGATTATGGCGAGATCGCCCGGCAATATCGGCCGGGCCATGCCGACTACACTTATGACGTCAAATACGGGCTGCGCGACCACCGCGGCGGCGGCCGCTCCTCGGCGCGCGAGACGGCAGCCAGAGTGGCGGCGGGCGCCTTGGCGCGCAGGATAGTTCCCGGCATGACGGTGCGCGGCGCGCTGGTCTCGATGGGTGAGAAATCGATCGATCGCGCCAACTGGAACTGGAATTTCATTGGTAATCCCGAAAACCCCTTCTTCACGCCCGACCCTGCCTCGGTGCCTGTCTTCACCCGGTATCTCGACGGCATCCGCAAGGCCGGCTCCTCGGTCGGCGCGGTGATCGAGATCGTCGCCGACGGCGTGCCGCCGGGCCTAGGCGCGCCGATCTACGCCAAGCTCGACCAGGACATCGCGTCGGGCCTGATGTCGATCAACGCCGTCAAGGGCGTCGAAATCGGCAACGGCTTCGAGGCGGCCCGCATCACCGGCGAACAGAACGCCGACGAGATGCGCATGGGCAATGACGGCGAGCCTGTCTTCCTCTCCAACAATGCCGGCGGCATCCTGGGCGGTATCTCGACTGGACAGGCGATCGTCGCCCGCTTCGCCGTCAAGCCGACCTCGTCGATCCTGACCCCGCGCCAGTCGATCGACAAGGACGGCAAGGATGTGGAAGTGATGACCAAGGGACGCCATGACCCGTGCGTCGGCATCCGCGCCGTGCCGATCGGCGAGGCCATGGTTGCCTGCGCGGTCGCCGATCATTATCTGCGGCACAGAGGACAGACAGGGAAGGCAGTGGGCCGTAGGGAATAGGCAGTAGACCGCCCGACACAGCCGTTTTCTTTCTTCTACTGCCTACTGCCTACTGCCTACTGCCTACTGCCTACTGCCTACTGCCTACTGCCTACTGCCTACTGCCTACTGCCTAATTCCTGCGAGCGAAGCGAGCATCAATGCCTTACGACCAGAAAAAGATCGTCGAAGCGATCCGCGCCTTCGAGCGCGGCGAGATCGTCGTCGTCATGGACGATGACGGGCGCGAGAACGAAGGCGATTTGATCGTCGCCGCCGTCCACTGCACGCCGGAGAAGATGGCCTTCATCGTCCGCAACACCTCCGGCATCGTCTGCACGCCGATGCTGCGTGACGATGCCAGGCGGCTGAACCTCGCGCCGATGGTGGCGGACAATGACTCCGCCCACACCACCGCATTCACGGTCAGCGTCGATTTCAAGCACGGCACCACGACCGGCATTTCCGCCGACGACCGCACGCTCACCGTGCGCAATCTTGCCAACGGCAATGTCGGCCCATCCGATTTCGTGCGTCCCGGCCACATCTTCCCCCTGATCGCGCGCGAAGGCGGTGTCTTGATGCGCTCTGGCCACACCGAGGCCGCTGTCGATCTCTGCAAGCTTGCCGGCCTGCCGCCGGTCGGCGTCATCTCCGAACTGGTCAACGACGACGGCACGGTCAAGCGCGGCCCTGAAGTGCAGGCCTTCGCGGAACAGCATGGCCTGAAGCAGGTCTCGGTCGCAGACCTAATCGCCTACCGCCAGCGCAAGGAAACGCTGGTCGAGCGCGTCGCCTGCTCCGACATCGACACGCCCGGCGGCAAGGCGCAGGTCTTCACCTACACGCTGCCCTGGGATTCCATGCACCATGTCGCGGTCGTCTTCGGCGACATCCGCGACGGCGAGGACGTGCCGGTGCGCCTGCATTCGGAAGATGTCGTCACCGACGTCTTCGGCACCAGCCATCGGCTCGACGGCGTCATGAAGGCGATGGGCGAGCGCCGGCGTGGCGTCATCGTCTATCTGCGCGAGGGTTCGGTCGGCGTCGCCCACCAAGAGCGCAAGCGCCCGGCGAGCGGCGACCGCGAGGACCACGAGGAAGCCCGCCGCCGCGAGAACGAATGGCGCGAGATCGGCCTCGGCGCCCAGATCCTCAAGGACCTCGGCATCTCCTCGATCAACCTGATCGCCTCGCGCGAGCGCCACTATGTCGGCCTCGAAGGGTTCGGCATCCATATCGCCAAGACCGAGATTCTGTAGTCTGTCGAAGGACTGACGTACCATCCCGCTGGCAGCTCTGCCCGCGTTGCTGATTGACCGAAGCCTCCGGAACTTCGTCATCCTCGGGTCTGCGCTCCGCTTCGCGTCGCTCCGCCCGTGGATGACGATGTCGCGGAGGCCTCGGCTAACTGCCAACGTCTGCGATGATGATCGGACGGCCGACTAAGCGTCACTCCGCAGGCACCACCGCTACGCCCCTGTCCGCGTCGCAATCGCCCGTCGCCAGCCGGCACTGCCCTGCAAGCACGGTGGTCAGCGCGATCGCCCCGGCCACCACCGACACCCAGAACCCGTTCTGCGGACCGAAATTGTCGACCATCCAGCCAGCGGCGAAGGAGCCCAGCGCCATGCCGATGCCGATGCCGGTGGTCACCCAGGTGACGCCTTCGGTGAGCATTGCCGGCGGCACGTGGCGCTCGATCAGGCCGAAAGCGGTGATGAAGGTCGGCGAGATCGCGACGCCGCTGACGAAGACGGCCAGCGCCAGCGTCGGCACCGTGTCGGCAAAAAGCAGCGGCAGCGTGGTGACCGCGATCACGCTGACCGCGACAGCCAACTGCCGCTGCAGCGGCGCCTTCAGGCTGAGCGCGCCGACGATGATGCCGAGCACGAAGGATCCCAGCGCATAGACGCCGATGACGAGGCTCGCCGCTTGCGGTTGGCCGAGCGCCTTGGTGATGGCGACGGTGGTGACTTCCGTGGTGGCGAAGGTCGCGCCGACAAAGATCAGCGCGAAGGTGATGATCTGCACCGGCCGCAGGCGGATCGCCGAACCGGTCGCGCCATGTTCCGCCGGGCGGATGGGCGGTTCGGACGAACGCTGGAGCAGGAATGCCGCCGAACCGAGCGCGAGCAGCAATGTGCTGACCACCATGCCCGCTTCGGGGAACAGCGCCGCGCTCAAGCCCACCGACAGCGAGGCGCCGGCGACATAGACCAGTTCATCCGCGGCCGATTCGAACGCGAAGGCGGTGCTCAACCCGGGACGATCGCGGAAGATCTCGGTCCAGCGCGCCCTGACCAGCGCCGGAATGTTGGGCATGGCGGCGGCAAGCAGCGCCGACCCGAACAGGGTCCAGGCCGGCCAGTGCTGGTTGGCCGCCACGATCAATGTCGTGAAGGCAAGCACCGAGACGAGCGTGGTCGGCAGGGCAATCGCGCTTTGGCCAAGCTGATCCACCCATCGCGAGATCTGCGGTGACAAAACAGCATTCACAAGGGCGTAGGTCGCGGAGACCGCCCCGGCCAGCCAGTATTCGCCATGCGTCTGCGACAGCATCGCCACGATGCCGATCGGCGCCATGGCGATCGGCAGCCGCGCGATGAAGGCGGCTGCGGCAAAGCCTTTCGTGCCGGGAGCCCGAAAGATGTCCGTATAGGGGTTTCGCATGATCCTGCTCCTCGACAAGGGTGCATACTAAAACTACATACGCTGCGTATGAATGTGAGATAGTTCATACGCCTCGTATGTCAATTGGCATACGAGGCGTATGTGAGTAGGGCCAGAGCCATGCACAGACCGCGCAAGGAGATGATCGCCGAAACGCGCGCCAAGCTGATCGCGGCCGCCCGCCACGCCTTCGGCACGATCGGCTATGCCGAAGCCTCGATGGACGATTTCACCGCGTCGGCCGGCCTGACGCGCGGCGCGCTCTACCATCATTTCGGCGACAAGAAGGGGCTGCTGCAGGCGGTGATCGCCGAGATCGACGGCGAAATGGCCGTGCGGGTGAACGAGGTGGCTTCGAAGGCGCCGACCCGTTGGCAGCATTTCGTCGATGAATGCACCACCTATATCGAGATGGCGCTGGAGCCGGAAATCCAGCGCATCATGTTCCGCGACGGCCCGGCGGTGCTCGGCGACCCGGCGCAGTGGCCGAATGCCAGCGCTTGCACCGCCTCGATGACCGATCATCTGACGAAGCTGCAGGACGAGGGGGTGGTCGTTCCAGAGCTTGATCCTGAGACGACCTCACGGCTGATCAATGGCGCCAGCAGCCAGGCCGCGCAGCGCATCGCCAATTCGAACGATCCCGAAGCGACGTCGAAGAAGGTGATCGCGGCGTTCAAGCAACTGCTCGAAGGCTTGCGCAAGAGGGTTTGACGGCACGCTTGGGTAACCAAGCATAGGGTTGTGCACCGGTTTCGGATCGGTGCAACCCTGCCGCGATTGACAATCAATAGGGCGAGCGCATCCTCCCCGGCCATTCTCTGAAGGTGTGGGGTTCGGGGCATGTGGGACTTCAGCATCGGCAGGTCGGTGTCCATCATGATACGGACGTGGCTGTTCATCGTCTTTCGCATGATCGTCTATTTCGGCATCACGGTAGCCTACATCATGGCGACCGGCACGGGCGCCAGCGTCGGCTACGGCGCCGGTCACATCTCGACCGATCCGGACGGCCCGATGTCCTTCGCGCTCTGGGGCGGCGTGGTCGGCTTCGGGGTCGTCTCGATCGCTGTCTACTGGATCCGCGAATACATCCTCTATGTGCTGAAGGCGGGCCATATCGCCGTCATGGTGCATCTGATCGACGGCCACGATGTCCCTGACGGCCAGAACCAGATCGCCTATGCCAAGGAAGTGGTCACCCAGCGTTTCGCCGAGGCCAACATCCTTTTCGTCGTCGACCAGCTGGTCAAGGGCGCCATCCGCGCCATCACCGGCCTGATCGGCGGCATAGCCGCCTTCCTGCCGATCCCGGGTCTGAGCGGCCTGGTCGGCTTCATCAACACCATCATCCGTATCTCGCTGACCTATGTCGACGAGATCATCCTCGGCTACAACATCCGCATCAAATCGAGCACGCCTTTCGAGACGGCCAGGCAAGGCGTCGTCCTCTACGCCCAGAACGGCAAGCACATGGTCAAGAACGCCGTCTGGCTGGCGGCGATCATGTGGGGCGTGTCCTTCGTCATCTTCCTTTTGATGCTGGCGCCCGCGGCCGCGATCCTCTGGGTCATGCCGGGCCAGCTTGCCGGCTGGGCTTTCGTGCTGGCCATCGTCTTTGCCTGGGCCTTCAAGGCGGCCTTCATCGAGCCCTTCGCCATTGCCTCGCTGATGCAGGTCTATTTCGCAGCCATCGAGGGCCAGGTGCCCAATCCCGAATGGGACCCCCGGCTGGCCGAGGCCTCGTCCAAGTTCAGGGAACTGCGCGACAAGGCGCTGGGCTCCTTCGGCGGCGGCTCGCGCTGGGATACGCCCCGGGCCGCCTGATCAGGATTTCGAAGGACGGCCTAAAGCGCGTCGCGTCGAAACGGATTCACGCGACGCGCTTTAGGTCGTTGCTTGATGCATGTCGTTGTCGCAAACCGAGGTCACTTTTGCGCGACATGCATTAGCCTTGCGATCGCCGATTTGAGCGGCGCCTCGCCGGCGCCGCGAAAAGTCTCGCTCATCACAAGCTCCGGCAGCGATAGGCGCTTTCCCCAGCCATGCGCCTCGAGGTCAGGCTTCGGCGCGAAGGCAGAGACGCGGCCGACGCAGAGATAGGCGATCGGCGTCACATGTTCCGGGATCGACAAGAGCTGCTTCAGCGCTTCCGTCTCGATGATGCTGACCCAGCCGACGCCGACACCCTCGGCCCGCGCCGCCAGCCAGAAATTCTGCACCGCGCAGACGGTGCTGTAGAGGTCCATCTCCGGATTGTGCCAGCGCCCGAGCGGCGAATCCTTCGACCGCTGCCGGTCGCAGGTGATGCACAGATTGAGCGCGCTTTCGCAGATGCCCTCGAGCTTCAGCTTTCGGTACAGCGCCTGCCGTTCCGCCTCGATCGCCGGCAGCTCCTGCTCGCGCGCGGCGAGGAACAGGTCGCGCACCTGCCGACGCCTGCCTGCATCGCGGATGACGATGAAGTTCCACGGCTGCATGTAGCCGACCGACGGCGCATGATGCGCGGCGGTGATCAGCCGCGCCAACACGCTGTCGTCGAGATCGTCGGGGACAAAATGGCTGCGCACGTCACGCCTGGTGAACATCGCCCGATAGACCGCGTCGCGCGCCAATTGGTCAAAGTCGTCGCCGCTCGCGGCGATCGCTGCTGCCGTCATCGCTTTTCCCCTTGCGACAAGCAATTTCCCGCCTGACCAAGCGGAAAACCATGTCTGCCGGGCCGGTCTTCTGGCTCGGGATCCTCCCGCATCCGGCGCCTTCCCGTCATCGACAGTGGCTTTGCCGGCGCGGTCCCCCTCACAGCGTTGGGCACGCCACGGAGTTCAACCGTGTTCCCGATTCTCCCGCGTCGCGGGCACCAGGCAGCGAGGAGACTTTACAGCGTAGCCTAAGCCGCGCCAATGGCGCCAGCGACACGGGCTGGCGCAATTTTCCCCAGCCATTCGGCTTTCCAAACATGGTCATCCGCGCCGCGGGTGCCTAGATTAGGCGCCATGGCCACCCGTCTCTACACGCATCCGATCTTCCTGGAACACCTCACGCCGCCCGGCCACCCCGAGCGGCCCGACCGCCTGCGCGCCATCGAACGCGTGCTCGACGACGACGCTTTTTCGGCGCTCGACCGCGTCAAGGCGCCGGAAGGCGATGAGAAAACGATCCTCTATGCGCATCCCGAGGATTTCGTCGAGCGCGTGCGCGCGGCGATCCCTGAGAACGGGATCGTGTCGATCGACGCCGATACCAGCGCCAGCCCGAAAAGCTGGCAGGCCGTGGTGACGGCGATCGGCGGCGCCAACGCGGCGGTGGACGACGTCTTCGAGGGCCGCGCGGCAAACGTCTTCGTCGCCGCCCGTCCGCCGGGTCACCACGCCGAAAAGACCACCGCGATGGGCTTCTGCCTGTTCAACACGGCCGCGATCGCCGCCCGCTACGCGCAGAAGAAGCATCAGGCCGAGCGCGTCGCCATCGTCGACTGGGACGTCCACCACGGCAACGGCACGCAGGACATTTTCTGGGACGACCCGTCGGTGCTCTATTGCTCGACGCACCAGATGCCGCTTTATCCCGGCACCGGAGCGAAAAGCGAAACCGGCGCCGGCAACATCATCAACGCGCCGCTCGCGCCGCAGACCGGCAGCGACCTGTTCCGCGACGCCTTCCTGTCGCGTGTGCTGCCGTCCATCGATGCCTTTGCGCCGGACCTGATCATCATTTCAGCCGGCTTCGACGCGCACCACCGCGATCCGCTGGCCGAGATCAATCTGACCGAGGACGATTTCGACTGGGCAACCGGGCAATTGATGGAACGCGCCGGCCGCCACAGCTCCAACAGGCTCGTCAGCCTGCTTGAAGGCGGCTACGATCTGCAGGGACTGGCATTTTCAGTCGCCGCCCATGTCGGGCGGCTGATGAAGGGATAGGGTATGGCATTGGAAGACAATGAGGACGTCAAGGCGATGAGCTTCGAACAGGCGCTCGACGCGCTGGAGAAGATCGTCGATGATCTTGAGCGTGGCGACGTCCCGCTCGACCAGTCGATCAAGATCTATGAGCGCGGCGAAGCGCTGAAGGCGCATTGCGACCGGCTGCTGAAAGCGGCCGAGGACAAGGTCGAGAAGATCAGACTGTCGCGCGACGGCAAGCCGGTAGGAACGGAGCCGTTGGACGCAGAGTAATTTGGACGACGGTGAGGCAGACAAAGCAGGTAAGGAGTTCAAGCTATGTGCCGCAACATCAAGACCCTGGCCAATTTCGAGCCACCGGCGACCAATGACGAAGTGCATGACGCAGCGCTGCAATTCGTGCGCAAGCTGAGCGGCTCGACCAAGCCCTCCAAGCGCAACGAGCATGCCTTCCACCATGCGGTCGAGGCGATCACAGCTATCGCGCGCGAATTGATCGATTCGCTCGAAACCAACCAGGAACCGCGCAATCGCGAGGAAGAAGCTGCCAAGGCGAAGGCCAGGTCGGCGCTGCGTTTCGCCTGAGGATCCGACATGAGCTTCTTTCCGGGAAACGATCCTGAACCGGGCGATGCCTTCGCCTGCGACCAGATCGAGTTGATGGTCGTCCCCAACGCCAAGGACATTGGCGGCTTCGAGGTGCGCCGCGCCCTGCCGACGGCGAAGCGCCGTCTGGTCGGGCCGTTCATCTTCTTCGACCGCATGGGGCCGGCGATCCTGCGCGCCGGCCATGCGCTCGACGTGCGCCCGCATCCGCATATCGGGCTTTCCACCGTCACCTATCTGTTCGACGGCAAGATCAGGCATCGGGATTCGCTCGGCACCGAAATGGTGATCGCGCCGGGCGACGTGAATTTGATGACAGCCGGGCGCGGCATCGTTCATTCCGAGCGCACGCCGGAGGAACTGCGCGGCGCGCCGATGTCGGTCTCTGGCCTGCAGACCTGGCTGGCGCTGCCCGACGGCAAGGAGGAGATTGCCCCGGTGTTCGCTAACACGTCGGTGGCCCGCTTGCCGCAGATCGATGCCGAGGGTGTCAGCGGCCGCGTCGTCATTGGCGCGTTCTCAGGACTGCGCTCGCCCGTGGCGACCGCCTCGGACACGCTTTACGCCGATCTCAGGCTGGCGGCGGGCGCGAGCGTGAAGATCCCGGCCGATGCCGAGGAGCGCGCCATCTACACGCTGGAAGGCGACGTCTCGATCGCCGGCGATATTTTCCCGGCCGAGCGGCTCCTGGTGTTCAAGCCGGGCGAGGAGATCATCGTTTCCTCCGAGCGCGGCGCGCATTTCATGCTGTTCGGCGGGGCTTCGCTCGGCTCCAAGCGCTATATCTGGTGGAATTTCGTGTCGTCCTCGAAGGAACGCATCGAGCAGGCCAAGCAGGAATGGAAGACAGGCCGCTTCGATATCGTTCCCGGCGATGAAGAAGAGTTCATCCCGCTGCCGGAGAATTAGGGTCCGCTTGCGCGTCACTGGCGCGCATTTACATTCGTCCGCCGGCGGCCTATTCCGCGCATGATTATGGCGCAATCTGCTGATAGCGCCGTGTCGATCGATTGACGCAGGACGCGCCCGAGTGAAGCCAGACACGCCGCTGCTCGACAAAGTCCGCATTCCGGCGGATTTGCGGACGCTCGATGAGGGCGCGCTGCCGCAATTTGCCGCGGAACTGCGCGCCGAGCTTATCGACGCCGTCTCGCAGACCGGCGGCCACCTCGGCGCCGGCCTCGGCGTCGTCGAGCTGACGGTTGCCCTGCATTATGTCTTCGACACCCCGAACGACCGGCTGATCTGGGACGTCGGCCACCAGGCCTATCCGCACAAGATACTGACCGGCCGCCGCGAGCGCATCCGCACGCTGCGCCAGGAGAGCGGCCTCTCCGGTTTCACCCGGCGCGCCGAGAGCGAATACGACCCGTTCGGCGCCGCGCATTCGTCGACCTCGATCTCGGCAGGCCTCGGCATGGCCATGGCGCGCGACCTGTCGGGCGGCCGCAACAATGTGATTTCCGTCATCGGCGACGGCTCGATGTCGGCCGGCATGGCCTTCGAGGCCCTGAACAATGCCGGGGCGCTCGACGCCCGGCTGATCGTCATCCTCAACGACAACGACATGTCGATCGCGCCGCCGACCGGCGCCATGAGCGCCTATCTGGCCAGGCTCGCCTCCGGCAAGGCTTATCTCGGCCTGCGCGATTTCGGCAAGAAGCTGACATCCTATCTCGGCAAGCGCGCCGACCGCGCCATCACCCGGGCGGTCGAGCATGCGCGCGGCTACGTCACCGGCGGCACCCTGTTCGAGGAGCTCGGCTTCTATCACATCGGCCCCATCGACGGGCACAATCTCGAACATCTGATCCCGGTGTTGAAGAACGTGCGCGACAACGGCAAAGGCCCGGTGCTGATCCATGTCGTGACCCAGAAGGGCAAGGGCTACGCGCCGGCGGAGGCCGCGGCCGACAAATATCACGGCGTCAACAAGTTCGACGTCGTCACCGGCGCGCAGGCCAAGGCGCCGGCCAATGCGCCTGCCTACACCAAGGTGTTCGCGGAAAGCCTGATCCAGGAAGCGCGTGAGGACGACCGTATCGTCGCCATCACCGCCGCCATGCCGAGCGGCACCGGCCTCGATCTGTTCGGCGAGGTGTTCCCGAAGCGGACTTTCGATGTCGGCATCGCCGAGCAGCATGCGGTGACCTTCGCCGCCGGGCTGGCCACCGAAGGCTACAAGCCCTTCGCCGCCATCTATTCCACCTTCCTGCAGCGTGCCTACGACCAGGTCGTCCACGACGTTGCGATCCAGAAATTGCCGGTGCGCTTTCCCATCGACCGCGCCGGTTTCGTCGGCGCCGACGGCGCCACCCATTGCGGCGCTTTCGACACCACCTTCCTGGCTACGTTGCCGGTCTTCGTCGTCATGGCCGCCGCGGACGAGGCGGAACTGCGCCATATGGTGCGCACCGCGGCTGCCTATGATGAGGGCCCGATCGCCTTCCGCTATCCGCGCGGCAACGGCGTCGGCGTCGACATGCCGGAGCGCGGCTCGCTGCTCGAAATTGGCAAGGGTCGTATTCTCAAGGAAGGGACCAAGGTCGCACTGCTTTCCTTCGGCACACGGCTGCAGGATTGCCTTCTGGCGGCCGAGGAACTCGGCGCGGCGGGCCTGTCCACCACCGTCGCCGACGCCCGCTTCGCCAAGCCGCTGGACGAAGATCTTATCCGCCGGCTCGCCCGCTCGCACGAAGTGCTGGTGACCGTGGAGGAGGGCGCGATTGGCGGTTTCGCCAGCCAGGTGCTGCATTTCCTGGCCCATGAAGGCCTGCTGGAAAGCGGCCTTAAGGTACGGCCGCTGGTACTGCCGGACGCGTTCACCGACCACGCGAAACCCGAAAAGATGTATGCCGATGCCGGCCTGGATTCGGCGGGTATCGTGCGCACTGTCTTCGCGACGCTCGGCCGTGGCGTTCAGGCGCAGCGCGCCTGAATCAAGACTTCAAGACCCTGAATCGGTTTGCCGGCTTTCGGATGTAACCATTTGTTAACGCTTCCGTTTGGCGGTTCGCTTACCCTGTCTCTTGGCCGATTTTCAACGGCGCCCTGCTAGAAGTTCGAGCCAGGCAGGGAGATAACAAAAATGAAAACGCTTCTGTGCGGCATGGCGCTTTTGGCGGGCATGGCCGCGCCGGCGACAGCTGAAACGCGTTACGACCGCAACCTTGAAAAGGCGGTGCTGGATATCGTCGCCGGCAAGATGGGCAACATCCGCGGCGCCTTCTCCTACAAGCAGGTTCCTCAACTCGTCATGGTGCCGGAAGCGACGACGCCGGCTGTGCCGGCGCCGGTCGAGCCGCCGCGCAGGCAAGCTTCCGGCAATGATGGTCTGACGCCGGCCGTCGAGCGCCGGGTTTCGCGAACCGTATTTTAGAACCACATATCGCGCACGCAGCGGCCGTCGCGCGGCAGGTCGTCATACGCATCGAGGCCGTCGAAATGGTCGATCGGCAGGTCGGCGACGCTTTCGGGCGGCGCCAGCCTGACATTGACGGCGATGCGCGTGCGGCCGCTCTTGCCGGAATGCAGGCCGCGCCAGGCGACGACGCAGGCACAGGTCGGGCAGAACAGGATCTCCAGCGAGCATTCGGCCACCCCGGCGCGCGTGTAAGATTTCAGCGGTCCGGCGACGCGAATGCGCTCGTCGACATAGTCATAAGCCCAAAGCGTGCCGTAGCGGCGGCAAAGCGTGCAATTGCAGGCGGTGATCCCACCGGGATCGCCCTCCAGCGTCCAGTGGGCCGCGCCGCAATGACAGGTACCTTTCAGCATCGCCACCTCCATCAACTGACGAACGGCCTGTTCCTGTCCGCATTCTGCAGCCTGTCGCCCGATATTCAAACCCATTGCGTTCGCGCCCGGCTTTCGCCAATGAAGGCCGATGAGTTCCCCTTTGCCAGCCAGCCAGCGCCAGCGGCTCGACGAATTGCTCGTCGGCCGCGGCCTGTTCGCCAGCCGCTCACGCGCCCGCGACGCGATCGAGCGCGGCACGATAACGGTTGACGGCGCCATTGCCCGCAAGCCCGGCCAATCTGTCGCGCCGGACTGCCTGATCGCCATCGACGATCCGGCGCAGGCCTATGTGTCGCGCGCGGCACTGAAGCTGATCGCCGGCCTCGACCATTTCGGCCTCGATCCTTCCGGAAGCGAGGCGCTCGATATTGGCGCCTCGACCGGCGGCTTCACCCAGGTGCTGCTGGAGCGCGGCGCGGCGCATGTCACGGCAATCGATGTCGGCCACGGCCAGATGCGTCCCGAGATTGCCGGTGATCCACGCGTGACCGTCATCGAGGGATTGAACGCGCGTGATTTGACGGCAGTCGATCTCGGCGGCCGCGCTCCCGCTTTCCTTGTCTGCGACGTCAGTTTCATTTCGCTGAAGCTGGCGCTGCCACCGGCGCTGGAATTGGCGGGCGAGGGCGCCAGGGCAATTCTTCTGGTCAAGCCGCAATTCGAGGCCGGCCGCGAGGCGATCGGCAAGGGCGGCCTGCTCAAGGATCCGGACGATGCCGGGCGTATAGCCGAGAACCTGCGTGATTGGCTGGCCGGCAATTCCGGCTGGCGGGTGCTCGGGCTGCACCCGTCGCCGATCGAAGGCGGCGACGGCAACCGCGAGTTCCTGCTCGCCGCCATAAAGGATGCGGGGTCGCGATGAGCACACGCTTCACCATCGCCAGGCTGGGCTCGCAGGGCGACGGCATCGCCAACGCCGAAGGCGGGGAAGTCTTCATCCCGTTCACGCTGCCGGGCGAGTCGGTCACGGCCGCGCGCCAGAAGGAACGCGCCACGCTGATGTCGGTGCTGGAAGCCTCGCCGCTCAGGATCGACCCGGCCTGCCGCCATTTCACCGAATGCGGCGGCTGCGCGCTGCAGCATTTCGAAGCCGAAGCCTACCGGCAATGGAAGCGCGAGAAGGTCGTGCAGGCGCTGAAGGCCAAGGGCATGGCTTGCGAGATCGCTGCGCTGGTGCCGTGCGCGCCGCATACCCGCCGCCGCGTCACCTTCAGCGGCAGGCGCACGGATGCCGGCATGTTGCTCGGCTTCGTGCGCGCGCTGTCGTCCGAGATCATCCCGATCGAGGAATGCCCGATCTCGCTGCCGGCGATCGTCTCGGCGCTCGACAAATTGCGCGCCTTGGCCGAATTGGTCTGCGCCACGCCGAAGGCGTTCCATATGACGGTCACCGTCACGGCTTCGGGCCTCGACATTGCCGTCCATGATGCCGGCAAGCTTGGCGACCACCAGCGCCGTATCGCGTCGAATTTCGTCATGGCCGAGGGCCTGGCGCGGCTTTCCGTCGACGGCGAGATCGTCGTCGAGCCGAAGAAGCCGGTGGTGCAGTTCGGACCGGTCGCCGTCGCCGTGCCGCCCGGCGCCTTCCTGCAAGCGACGGAAGCCGCCGAGCAGGCAATGGCGGACCTTGTCGGCCAGCATCTGTTGCGCGCCAGGAAGGTCGCGGACTTGTTTGCCGGTAGCGGCAGCTTCGCGCTACGACTTGGCGCGAGGTCGGAAGTCCATGCCGTCGAAGGCGATGCGCCGGCCCTCGCCGCGCTAGACCGCGCCTTCCGCTTCGCCAGCGGCTTGAAGCGCGTGACCAGCGAACGCCGCGACCTGTTCCGCCGGCCGCTGACCTTCAAGGAGCTGAACGCTTTCGACGGAGTGGTCTTCGATCCGCCGCGCGCCGGCGCCGAGGACCAGTCGAAGCAGATCGCCCGTTCCGACGTGCCGCTGGTCGCCGCCGTCTCCTGCAATCCGGTGACGCTGGCGCGCGATCTGCGCATCCTCATCGATGGCGGATATACGCTGAAGAGCGTCACGCCGATCGACCAGTTCCTGTGGTCGCCGCATGTCGAGGCCGTGGCGCTTTTGGAGAAGCCGAGGCGGCGGCGATAGCCTTGCCGGTTGCAGCTGACTTCACTCAAATGGCGACTTGTCCTACGAGCTCGGAAAACGTTTCGCCGTGCCGCCGCGCTGGTTGATCGAAACCCAGCTGTTCGGGTTCTGCTGCGACTGGCGCTTCAGGAAATAATAGCCGGTGGCGTTCCAGGGGCGGATTTCGTCGACCAGATTGTCCAGGACGAGATCGCCCTTGTCCGTCTTCACCGTCAGGATGGTGTGGCCCTCATCGTGAAGGTCGCGCACCACCGTCATCAGCAGCGCCTGCCGGGGAAATCCCGCTTCCTGGAGAAGCTTGCGCTTGTAGAGCGCGTAGATCTTGCAATCGCCCTTGCCGTCCACCGGATAGTCCCAGTGATCCATCATCGTGCCCCAGTGATCGTAATTGCTGACGGGCTTGATGGAGCGGTTCGCCTTCTGGTTTATCCGCTTGAGGATGCTCATGTTCTGCGCAGTCAGCTTGACGCTTGTGGCGGGCAAAGCGGGCACCTTGCACTCTTTCGGCCGGCGATGACAGAAATCGAGCCAGCCATAGGGAACGCTGGTGCTGCCGCCGACGGTGGCGGAGCTCGCAACAAGTCGTGTCGTCGTCAGCTTGAACAGCGACGACTGCGCCGCTGCAGGGCCGACTTGCAGCGATGAAGCGCCAACCAAAGAAACGAGGCCAAGGAGGAAAGAAGAGGTCAGGACGCCAGGGGAACGCTGCATTGCCAACACCACCGCAACGAGAAGACTGGCGACAAGCTAATGCGCAAACGCCCGCCCCGCCAATTAAACAATTAATAATGTCCTAACACGATTGTGTCTGGCGTAAGGCAGAGGCTGCCCCTCCTCACGAGTTGGCATCAATCCGAGCGTGGCACTGCCGCGCTTCGGCGAGTACGCTCGCGTCCATATCTTCAAGTGTTTTTGGCCCGCCAGCACGCTGTAGGATTCCAAACACGTCCTGCGGCCGCATCGGTGCAAAGGCCGGCGCCGGTTTCACATCAACGCCCTCTGGCGCGTTCTCGGATTTGGACATGATGCCTGCACGCTCGAGTGAAATGTCTTTGGCAGACGATTCTACCGGAACGGCGCCAACCCCTCAAACCCTCGTGCCGCCCACCGTCATCTGGTTCATCCGCAGATGCGGCTGGCCGACGCCGACAGGCACGCCCTGACCGGCCTTGCCGCACATGCCGATGCCGCTGTCGAGTTTCATGTCGTTGCCGATCATGCTGACGCGGTGCATGGCGTCCGGCCCGTTGCCGATCAGCATCGCGCCCTTGATCGGCTGCGTCACCTTGCCGTTCTCGATCATGTAGGCCTCGGTGCAGCCGAACACGAACTTGCCCGACGTGATGTCGACCTGGCCGCCGCCGAAGGAAACGGCGTAGATGCCGTTCTTGACCGAGGCGATGATCTCTTCCGGCTCCATGTCGCCCGCGGTCATATAGGTGTTGGTCATGCGCGGCATCGGCTGGTGCGCATAGCCCTCGCGGCGGCCGTTGCCGGTCGCCTTCATGCCCATCAGCCGCGCGTTCTGGCGGTCCTGCATATAGCCGACCAGTTTGCCGTCCTCGATCAAGACGTTGCGCGCCGAAGGCGTTCCTTCGTCGTCGACTGTGAGCGAGCCGCGCCGCTCGGGGATGGTGCCGTCATCGACTACGGTGACGCCCTTCGCCGCCACTTGGCTACCCATCAGGCCGGCGAAGGCCGAGGTCTTCTTGCGGTTGAAGTCGCCTTCGAGCCCGTGGCCGACCGCCTCGTGCAGCATCACACCCGGCCAGCCGCTGGACAGAACGACGTCGAAGGTGCCGGCCGGCGCCGGAATCGCTTCCAGATTGACCAGGGCCTGCCGCAGCGCCTCGTTTGCCGCATGCTTCCAGCTCTCCTCGCCGACGAACTCGCCAAAACTCTTGCGGCCGCCCATGCCGTAGGAGCCGCTCTCCTGCCGGTCGCCATCGCCGACCACGACGGAAACGTTGATCCGGACCAGCGGGCGGATGTCGCGCACGATCTGTCCGTCGCCGCGCACGATCTCGACATGCTGCCACGAGGCGGCGAGCGACGCCGTCACCTGGCGCACGCGCGGATCCTTCGCACGCAGCCAGCCATCGATTTCCTGCAAGAGCTTGGCTTTGGCCTCGAAGGAAGGCGAGGGGATCGGGTTCTCGTCGCCATAGAGGTGGCGGTTGGTGCGGGCGGGCGCTCCGGCCAATGTGCCGGAATAGCCGCCCTTGACCGTCGAGACGGCGTCGGCCGCGCGCAGCAGCGAGGCTTCGGAGATGTCGCTGGAATGCGCATAGCCGCTGGCCTCGCCGGCTACGGCGCGCAGGCCGAATCCCTGGTCGGTGTTGAAATTGGCCGTCTTCAGCCGGCCATTGTCGAACATCAGCGCTTCGCTCTCGCTGTATTCGAGGAACAACTCCCCGTCGTCGGCGCCCTTGATGGTCTCGGCGACGATCTCCTTGACGCGATCGTCGGAAATGTCGAATTGGCCGATCAGGCTGTTCATGGCAAATCCATTCTTGGAAACAAATCGTTCCGACGGATGTAGGCGCGAAGCCGCCGTCGCACAATCGTCAACAGGGCCAAGTCAGCGATTGCGCCGTCACTCGCCGCTCAGGAAGCCCTTGATGTTGCCGGCCATCGTGTTCCAGTTGGAAAACTGCTCCTCCAGATTGGCCCTGGTGATGCCGCCGGCGAAGCTGACATCCATCTTGAAGTTCGAGCCGTCGCCGGCATAGGCCTTTACCCAGCGGTATTTCGCGTTCCAGGCGTTGGCCTGGTCGGCGGTCAACGGGTCGGTGTAGCCGGTCGAGAATTGCAGCGACTTGCAGTTCTCGTGATCCTCGCAGCCATAGAAATAGATCACGTATTTGACGCCCTCGATCCGGCCGGAAAGCATCGGATCGCCATTGTCGTCCTTGTCCATCCTGGCCGAGCCGAAGCCCTTGGCTATGTCGAGGATCGCCGGCGGGTCGGGCGTCTGGAGGATTTCGGCATCCTCGGCCCGTACGGCCGAAACCGTGCCGGCCAGCGCCAGCCCGGTAATGAAAGCGGATAAATTCGCGCGCATTGAGCCTCCTGGCAGCCAAATGCGCATTCGCCACCGGACCTCAGCGTCAGGAGCGGCGCATGGGCAAGAAGATCAAGGTAGGGCGGCGAAGCCTTCCGCAAAGCCCTTGAGGTCGACGGGAATGCCGATGCCTTCCTCGGGGGTCTGGAAGACGATGAAGGTGGCCGACGTGCCGCTCTTCAGCGTGTCGAGCAGCGGCTTTTCGAGGATCACCTCGGCGTAGCAGCCGTCCTGGAAGCAGCGCACGAAATAGGCGCGGCCGATATCCTTGCCATCGACATTGAGACCGAGGCCGTTGGGGAGCAGCACGCCGAGCGGCGCCAGCACGCGCAGAATCTCGGCCTTGTTGTCGGCGGTGCGCAGCACCACAACCGAAAGCCCCATTTCAGGGCGGTCCTCGGCGACGACGTTCTGCATCATCACGCATTGCTCGGAGGTAGCGCCTGCAGGCGTATCGCAGATGATCGACCACGCACCATGCGTCGACTTCACCGTGCCGCTCGGCGGCGTGGCGTTGTTCGGCGAGGCAGCGGCGCCAACGGCTACGCCGACACCGAGCAAGGCGACGGCAAGGACGACCTTCGCCAGGGTTCTCGAAAGCCAGGAAGTCATAACGGCTCCATTGCGAATCACGGCACTTTAAGCCGCGCCGGGGCCAAGTAAAGGACGAGACCGCCGCCGATCCGCCCCGATACCGGCAATTCCATGCTTTTCCAAAGCAAATTCGCCCGAATTGCGACCGCGGCGCATATAGCGCGGCGAGCGCCGAACACGGCCTTCGGCTTGCGCGCAAAAATGCCGCACGGTTTCCTCCGCTCCTTCCTTGCGGAGGGAAATAGAGTATGGTTTGAACCACCCTAGGGACAGACCGGGATTCCCAATCCCGGCATCGTCGATTATTGGTGCGATCGGATCGCGGGAAGTGGGAGACGAGAGGGCGATGAGGAAATTCCTGGCAAGCGCTGAATTCTTGGCAGGTGCGGCAGCTTCGGCCGTGCTCTTCTCCAGCGCGGCGGCCCATGCCGACCAGCCGCGGCCATGGGAGATGACCTTCCAGGCTCCGGCCACCGACATGATGCGGCAGATCGAGCGGTTCGGGAACTACACCATGTGGTTTATCGTCCCGATCACCATCCTCGTTCTGCTGCTGCTTCTGGTTTGCATCGTCAAGTTCCGCGCCAGCGTCAATCCGGTGCCGTCCAAGACCAGCCACAACACGCTGATCGAAGTGATCTGGACGGTCGGGCCGGTGATCGTGCTTCTGCTCATCGCTATTCCCTCCTTCCAGCTGCTCACCGCGCAATACACCCCGCCGGAAGAAGCCAAGCTCACCGTCAAGGCGACCGGCAACCAGTGGAACTGGGATTATGAATACCAGGTCGACAAGACCTTCTCCTTCAACTCGGCGGTTCTCCAGGATGCCGACCGCGCCAAGGCCGGCAAGGAAGATCGCGGCCTCTATCCGCGCCTGCTCGCGGTCGATAACGAGCTGGTCGTGCCGGTCAACACCTTGACCCGCGTCCTGATCACCGCGACCGACGTCATCCATTCCTTCGCCGTGCCGTCCTTCGGCATCAAGATGGACGCCGTGCCCGGCCGCACCAACGAGACCTGGTTCAAGGCGGAGAAGGAAGGCCTCTACTATGGCCAGTGCTCGCAGCTCTGCGGCAAGGACCATGCCTTCATGCCGATCGCCGTCCGCGTCGTGTCCGATGCGCAGTTCAAGACCTGGCTGGATACGGCCAAGACCGATGTGCCCGCCGCCAACAAGGCGCTGATGGCCGAGATCGATGGTACCAACAAGGTAGCGGCCGCCGGCAACTGATGCCGCGGGTTAGCAAGATTTAGGGAACGGAGCGGAACATGGCAGAGGCTGCAGCTCACGATCACGACGACCACAGGCCGCAGGGCTGGGTCCGCTGGGTCTACTCGACCAACCACAAGGACATCGGCACGCTCTACCTGATCTTCGCGATCATTGCCGGCGTCATCGGCGGCGCGCTCTCGGTCGCCATCCGCATGGAGCTGCAAGAGCCGGGCATCCAGATCTTCAGCGGCCTGGCGCAGATGGTCTATGGCATGCAGGGCGACGCCGCCATCGACGGCGGCAAGAGCATGTACAACGCCTTCGGCGCCGCGCACGGCCTGATCATGATCTTCTTCATGGTCATGCCCGCGCTGATCGGCGGCTTCGCCAACTGGATGGTGCCGATCATGATCGGCGCGCCGGACATGGCCTTCCCGCGCATGAACAACATTTCCTTCTGGCTGCTGCCGCCGGCCTTCATCCTCTTGCTCTCCTCGATGTTCGTGCCGAGCGCGCCGGGCGCCTTCGGTGTCGGCGGCGGCTGGACGATCTATCCGCCGCTCTCGACCTCCGGCCAGCCCGGCCCTGCGATGGATCTGGCGATCCTGTCGATCCACATCGCCGGCGCGTCGTCGATCCTCGGCGCCATCAACTTCATCACCACCATCTTCAACATGCGCGCTCCCGGCATGACGCTGCACAAGATGCCGCTGTTCGCCTGGGCGGTGCTGATCACCGCCTTCCTGCTGCTGCTCTCGCTGCCGGTCCTTGCGGGCGCCATCACCATGCTGCTCACCGACCGCAATTTCGGCACTTCCTTCTTCGTGCCGGACAATGGCGGTGATCCGATCCTCTTCCAGCACCTGTTCTGGTTCTTCGGCCACCCCGAGGTGTACATCCTGATCCTGCCGGGCTTCGGCATCGTCAGCCATATCGTGTCGACCTTCTCGAAGAAGCCGGTGTTCGGTTATCTCGGCATGGCCTACGCCATGGTCGCGATCGGCGCCGTCGGCTTCATCGTCTGGGCGCACCACATGTACACGACCGGCCTGTCGCTCGACACGCAGCGTTACTTCGTGTTCGCCACCATGGTCATCGCGGTGCCGACCGGCGTGAAGATCTTCTCCTGGATCGCCACCATGTGGGGCGGCTCGATCTCCTTCAAGCCGCCGATGCTGTGGGCGTTGGGCTTCATCTTCCTGTTCACCATCGGTGGCGTCACCGGCGTTCAGCTGGCCAATGCCGGCCTCGACCGCTCGCTGCACGACACCTATTTCGTGATCGCCCACTTCCACTACGTGCTGTCGCTGGGCGCCGTGTTCGCCATCTTCGCCGGCTGGTACTACTGGTTCCCGAAGATGACCGGCTACATGTACTCGCCGGTGATTGCCAACACCCACTTCTGGGTCACCTTCGTCGGCGTCAACCTGATCTTCTTCCCGCAGCATTTCCTCGGCCTCGCCGGCATGCCGCGCCGTACCGTCGACTATCCGGATGCCTTCGCCGGCTGGAACATGGTCTCATCCTACGGCTCCTACATTTCGGCCGTCGGTGTTGCGATCTTCCTCTATGGCGTGTTCGAGGCCTTCCAGAAGAAGCGCGTCGCCGGCGCCAATCCGTGGGGCGAGGGTGCCACCACGCTCGAATGGCAGCTGCCTTCGCCGCCGCCGTTCCACCAGTGGGAACAGCTGCCGAAGATCAAGTAAGCAGCGTCCCGACGCATACGAGGCCGCCGGCTTGTCCGGCGGTCTTGGCCAACGGAATGATGGACTTTAAGTACGCATGGCCCTTGCCGAAGACAGATTGATGGAGGAAGCGGGCTTTCGCATGTCGGAAGCGACCGCGGGCGATTTCTTTGCCCTGTTGAAGCCGCGCGTCATGTCGCTGGTCGTCTTCACGGCCTTTGTCGGCCTGGTCGCGGCGCCCGTTGCCATCAACCCGCTGCT
Source organism: Mesorhizobium sp. B4-1-1 (assembly GCF_006439375.1). Classification (NCBI taxonomy): domain Bacteria; kingdom Pseudomonadati; phylum Pseudomonadota; class Alphaproteobacteria; order Hyphomicrobiales; family Phyllobacteriaceae; genus Mesorhizobium; species Mesorhizobium sp. B4-1-1. Next base: position 83,626 of record NZ_VFTH01000003.1, on the reverse strand, counting down.
GGCGATGATCGCCATCCTGGCCATTGCCATCGGCGCCGGCGCCTCCGGCGCGCTCAATATGTGGTACGACGCCGACATCGACGCGGTGATGACGAGAACCGCCGGCCGCCCGGTGCCGGCCGGCCGCGTAACGCCGGGAGAGGCATTGAGCTTCGGCCTGGTGCTGTCGGTGCTATCGGTGATGACGCTGGGCGTGCTGGTCAACTGGCTGTCGGCAGCGCTTCTGGCCTTCACCATCTTCTTCTATGCCGTCATCTACACCATGTGGCTGAAGCGCTGGACGCCGCAGAACATCGTCATCGGCGGCGCCGCCGGCGCCATTCCGCCGGTGATCGGCTGGGCCGCCGTGACCGGCTCGGTCAGCCTCGAAAGCGTGATCCTGTTTCTGATCATCTTCCTGTGGACGCCGCCGCATTTCTGGGCGCTGGCGCTGTTCAAGTCCGACGACTATGCCCGCGCCGGCATCCCGATGATGCCGAATGTCGCCGGCCAGGCGTCGACCCGTCGGCAGATCTTTGCCTATGCGCTGATCCTGGCGCCGGTGGGCGTGCTGCCCTGGGCGCTCGGTTACACCACGGCCGGCTACGGCGTCGTCTCGGCGGTCCTCGGCGCGGGCTTCGTCTGGTATGCCTGGAAAGTGCTTGCCATGGCCGACGACGATCGCGCGATGAAGCCGGCCAAGGCCCTGTTCGGCTACTCGCTGCTCTATCTCTTCGCTATCTTTGCCGCCTATCTCGTCGACTGCGTGGTCGGGCGCGCCCTCATGATGGGGGGAGTATGATCGTGGCCGACAAGAAGCTCGAACTGGTCACGCTGACCGAGCGCCAGCAGAAGGCGCGCCGCAACCGCTCCATAGCCATCGGTGTCGCGCTGGCGGCATTGGTCGTCATCTTCTATGCCGCCACCATCGTGCGCTTCGGCCACACCGGGGCCAGCATCACCGGCTCCGGCCTGTTGGGAGGCGGCTGATGGGCGGCGAGACCAGCAGCAAGCCCCGCAAGGTGAACAACGGCATCGTCGCCGCGGTCTGCCTCGCCTTCTTCACCGGCATGGTCGGCATGGCCTATGCGGCGGTGCCGCTCTACAAGATGTTCTGCCAGGTCACCGGCTATGGCGGCACCACGCAGCGCGCCGAAAAGCAATATGCCGGCCGCGTGCTCGACCGCGACATAACAATCCGCTTCGACGCCAACACCAACGGCATTCCGTGGCAGTTCGAACCTGTCGCCCGCTCGGTGACGATCAAGATCGGCGCGACGGCGCAGGCGCATTACAGCGCCACCAACAAATTCGACCGCACCATCACCGGCCGCGCCTCGTTCAACGTGCAGCCGGAAATGGCCGGTGCCTATTTCAACAAGGTGGAGTGCTTCTGCTTCACCGACACGACGCTGAAGCCCGGCGAGACGCTGGACATGCCTGTCGTGTTCTATGTCGATCCAGACATCGTCAACGTGCCGGAACTCAAGGACTTGAAGACCATCACCCTGTCCTACACGATGTTCCCGGTCGAAAAGAAACAGCCGGTCGCCTCGTCGGCGCCGGCCGCTGGCAGCAGCAGCAACAAAGTTCCAGATTCCGAAGCAAGCCTCGGGGGTTGATATGGCAGACGCGCACGCAAAACCACAACACGACTACCATCTCGTCAACCCGAGCCCGTGGCCTTTCCTGGGTTCGGTCGGCGCGCTGGTCACCGCCATCGGCGGCGTCTGCCTGATGCAGTATCTGAAGGCCGGCAACTTCCCGGTCTTCGGCCACAACATCGCCAATCCGTGGCTGTTCTTCATCGGCCTGATCATCGTGCTCTACACGATGTTCGCCTGGTGGTCGGACACCATCAAGGAAGCGCATGAGGGTCATCACACGCGCGTCGTGTCGCTGCACCTGCGCTACGGCATGATCATGTTCATCGCGTCGGAGGTGATGTTCTTCGTCGCCTGGTTCTGGGCCTTCTTCGACGCAAGTCTCTTCCCCGGCGAGGCAAACCAGTATGCCCGCGCCGCCTTCACCGGCGGCGTCTGGCCGCCGAAGGGGTTGGAGGTTCTCGATCCCTTCCACCTGCCGCTCTACAACACCATCATCCTGCTTTTGTCGGGCACGACGGTGACCTGGGCGCACCACGCGCTGCTGCATGGCGACCGCAAGGGTCTGATCAACGGCCTGGTGCTGACCGTCGGCCTCGGCATGCTGTTCACCATGGTGCAGGCCTACGAGTACATGCACGCCCCGTTCGCGTTCAAGGATTCGATCTACGGCGCCACCTTCTTCATGGCGACCGGCTTCCACGGCTTCCATGTCATCATCGGCACCATCTTCCTGCTCGTCTGCCTGGTGCGTGCGATGCGTGGCGACTTCACACCGAAGCAGCATTTCGGCTTCGAGGCGGCCGCCTGGTACTGGCACTTCGTCGACGTGGTCTGGCTGTTCCTGTTCAGCGCGATCTATGTCTGGGCCTCGAACGGCGCGCTGATCGAAGGCCACTGATAAAAAGCAATCCGGGAAAAGCGCGTAGCGATTTTTCCGGAATTTGCTTTCAGGAGTTTTGAAGGCGGTAGCGGCGACGCGGCCGCCTTCTTCTTTTCGGCGCAATGGCCGGCCATCGGTAGCCCATGTGGGCGAAAATTCCCTTGGCCATCTGCGCGTATCTGATCACCACAAGCTCACTGCTCGACAGGGGTATGTGGCCCGGACAAACGGTCGATCTGGTGCGTGTCGAGAAATCGCAACGGCAGTTGCAACTGATCGGCGGCGGCAAAATCCTGCGCAGTTACGGCATCGTGCTTGGCGGCGCCCCTGTCGGCCAAAAGCATCGGGAAGGCGACGAGCGAACGCCGGAAGGGCGCTATGTGCTCGACTGGCGCAATCCCAACAGCGTCGCGCACAGGTCGATCCATATCTCCTATCCAAATGCCGACGATAAGGCGGCGGCGAAAGCGCTGGGTGTCGATCCAGGCGGCTTCATCATGATCCACGGCCAGCCGAACGGTTTCGGCTGGCTGGGCGGGCTGCTTCAAATGGTCGACTGGACCGATGGCTGTATTGCGGTTACGAACTCCGATATGGATGAAATCTGGACAAGGGTGGCCGACGGGACACCGATCGAGATCATGAGATGAGCGAAGCTCTCTAAATGAGTGAAGACAAGGCGATCTGGCCACCCATAGATCCGGTCTCGGCGGGCCTGCATGGCCGCTGCCCGCGCTGCGGCGAAGGCAAGCTGTTCTCCAGTTTCCTCACCGTCGGCAAGCGCTGCTACAATTGCGGGCTCGACTATTCCTTCGCCGATGCGGGCGACGGACCGGCGGTGTTCGTCATCCTGATCATCGGCTTCGTCGTCGTCGGCCTCGCATTGTGGATGGAGGTGACGTTCAGTCCGCCGCTCTGGCTGCACTTCATGTTGTGGATACCGCTGGCGCTGGTGCTGTGCCTGACGGCGCTGCGCCTGATCAAGGGCGTGCTGATCACCTTGCAGTATTCGAAGAAGGCCTCCGAGGGCAGGCTGGATTCCAGCGCATGACCGAGACGACCGGTTTGGTTGCCGGCCGTTCACGGCCGCGCACGGCGTTGCTCATCGGCCTCGGCCTTGTCCTGTTCTCCGTCCTGATCGGGCTCGGCACCTGGCAGGTCCAGCGCCTGCATTGGAAGGAAGGCCTGCTCGCAACCATCGATAAGCGCACGCATTCCGCACCGCTGGCTCTAGCGGACGTCGAGAAGGAATTCGCCGCTTCCCACGATGTCGATTACACGCCGGTGACGGTGACCGGCACTTTCCTGCACCAGGGCGAGCGGCACTTCTTTTCCACCTGGCAAGGCGACAGCGGCTTCAACGTCTACACGCCCTTGCAACTCGAGGATGGCCGCTTCGTGCTCGTCAACCGCGGCTTCGTTCCCTACGACCTCAAGGATCCGGCCAAGCGCCAACAAGGTGAGGTTACCGGCAAGGTGACCCTGACCGGGCTTGCCCGCAATCCGCTGCCGGCAAAACCATCGATGATGCTTCCCGACAATGACGTCGCCAAGAACATCTTCTACTGGAAGGACCGTGACGTCATGGCGGCGACCGCCGGCCTGCCGGCGGGGTTCGTGCTGGTGCCGTTCTTCATCGATGCCGACAAGACGCCGAACCCCGGCGGCCTGCCGGTCGGCGGTGTCACCATCATCGATCTGCCGAACAACCACCTGCAATATGCCGTCACCTGGTACGGGCTGGCCGCCGCCCTTGCAGCCGTGCTGATTCTAAGACTGCGCCGCCCGGCGAAGGAGCAGTGAGCGCCGCCGCTCTTGACAGGGCAGGGGTGCACGTCTCATTTCGCCTCCGACAAAGAGATAGAGCATGATGTGGTCCGAAAACCGCTACACACTTTTCGGCATCATGCTCTTGATTCCGACTGAACTGGCTTCGCATTCATGACCGAGAAAAAGCCACCGCTGACCATCAGGCTCTGCCAGCCACGCGGCTTCTGCGCCGGCGTCGACCGCGCCATCCAGATCGTCGTGCTGGCGCTGAAGAAATACGGCGCGCCGGTCTATGTCCGCCACGAGATCGTGCACAACCGTTACGTCGTCGAAGGGCTGCAGAGCCTGGGCGCGGTCTTCATCGAGGAACTGTCCGAGATTCCGCCGGAGCATCGCCAGTCGCCCGTGGTCTTTTCCGCGCATGGCGTGCCGAAATCGGTGCCGGCGGATGCCGAGGCGCGCAACCTTTTCTATCTCGATGCCACGTGCCCGCTCGTCTCCAAGGTGCACAAGCAGGCGATGCGCCACCAACGGCTCGGTCGCCATGTGCTTTTGATCGGCCACGCCGGCCACCCCGAAGTGATCGGCACGATGGGCCAGTTGCCGGAAGGCGCCGTGACGCTGATCGAGACCGAGGCCGATGCGGCGCGCTTCGTGCCGGTCGACGCTTCGGCGCTTGGCTTCGTCACCCAGACGACCTTGTCGGTCGAGGACACCGCCGGCATCATCCGGGCGCTACAGGAGCGGTTTCCCGAATTGCACGCGGCCGCGGCCGAATCGATCTGCTACGCCACCACCAACCGCCAGGAAGCGGTGAAGGAGACGGCGGCGGGCGCCGATCTTTTCCTTATCGTCGGCGCGCCCAATTCGTCCAACTCGCGTCGCCTTGTCGAAGTGGCGGAGCGCGCGGGTGCCGCCATGTCGCTTCTCGTGCAGCGCGCCGCCGAAATTCCGTGGGATGAGATCGCCGGGATCAGGACGCTCGGCCTGTCGGCTGGTGCCTCGGCGCCGGAGATCATCGTCGATGAGATCATCGATGCGTTCCGCCAGCGTTTCGACGTCACCATCGATCTGGCCGTCACGGCCACGGAAACGGAGGATTTTCCGGTGATGAGGGTTTTGCGCGATGTCGAACTGACGGCGGCCGACATGGCCTTCGTCAATGGAGCGGCGTGAAACCGGATGGCCGTCTACACCGACGTCAACGAGAACGAACTCAGCGCGTTCCTGAAAGCCTATCCGGTCGGCGAGTTGCTTTCCTACAAAGGCATCGCCGAAGGCACCGAGAATTCCAATTTCCTGGTCCACGCCTCGACCGGCTCCTATATCCTGACGCTTTACGAGAAGCGCGTCGACAAGGCCGACCTGCCGTTCTTTCTCGGCCTGATGGGCCATCTCGCCAGGAAGGGCATTTCCTGCCCGCTGCCGGTCACCGCGGATGACGGCACCGTCATCGGCACGCTCGCCGGCCGGCCCGCCGTCATCATCACCTTCCTCGAAGGCCTGTCGTTACGGCGGCCGACGGCCGCGCATTGCGGCGAGGTTGGCAAGGCGCTCGCCAGCCTGCATATCGCCGGCCAGGATTTTCAGATGAAAAGGCCGAACGCGCTGGCCATCGACGGCTGGCGCAAGCTCTGGACGGCCTCGCGCGACCGGGCCGACGAGGTCGAGCCGGGCCTGGCGGCTGAGGTCGATGCCGACTTTAGCGATTTCGAGCGCAACTGGCCGACCGGCCTGCCGCGGGGCATCATCCACGCCGATCTGTTCCCGGACAATGTCTTCTTCCTCGGCGAGAAGCTGTCCGGGCTGATCGACTTCTATTTCGCCTGCGACGACCTCTACGCCTATGATGTCGCCACCTGCCTCAACGCCTGGTGCTTCGAGAAGGATTTTTCCTTCAACCTGACCAAGGGGACGGCGCTGCTGGCCGGCTACCAGTCGGTGCGGCAGCTTCAGGCTGACGAGAGGGCGGCGCTGCCGATGCTGGCGCGCGGCTCGGCGCTGCGCTTCATGCTGACCCGCCTCTATGACTGGCTGACCATTCCGGATGGCGGGCTGGTGATGAAGCGCGATCCGACCGAATATATCCGCCGCATGCGCTTCCACCGCGCGATCCGATCTCCTTCCGAATACGGACTGACATGAGCAAGCACGTTGAGATATTCACCGACGGTGCCTGCTCCGGCAACCCGGGACCGGGCGGCTGGGGCGCCATCCTGCGCTTCAACGGCAAGACCAAGGAATTGTCGGGCGGCGAGGCCGAGACGACCAACAACCGCATGGAATTGCTCGCCGCCATCTCGGCCCTCGACGTGCTGAAGGAACCTTGCGCGGTCGATCTCTACACCGACAGCAAATACGTCATGGACGGTATTTCCAAGTGGATCCATGGCTGGAAGAAGAACGGCTGGAAGACCGCCGACAAGAAGCCGGTGAAGAACGGCGAGCTATGGCAAGCGCTCGACGCAGCCAATCGCCGCCACAAGGTGACCTGGAACTGGGTCAGGGGCCATGCCGGTCATCCCGAGAACGAACGCGCCGACGAACTCGCGCGCGAAGGCATGGCGCCGTTCAAGAAGGGCTCGGCAGTGTCTGCAACGCCGAAGCCGGCAGCGGCGCCGAAGCCGGCCACACCGGCAAGGCAGCCGGCAGCCCCAAGGGCACGTCGCTCCACCCAGAGCTATTGATTTCGGCGGGCTGGCTTGCACTCTGACCGGAGAAGCATGTCGTGCCGATAGCCTATTACATCACACACCCGCAGGTGCGCATCGACGCCGACGTTCCCGTGCCTGAATGGGGATTGTCCGACGTCGGCCGGGCGAGGGCCGTCGCCATGCTCGACCAGCCCTGGGTCGGCTCGATCGGCCGCATCGTGTCGTCCGCCGAACGCAAGGCGATCGAAACCGCGGAAATCCTGGCGGAACGTCTTCGTCTTGTGGTCGAGATGCGCGAGCGGATGCACGAGAACGACCGGTCGGCAACCGGCTTCTTGCCGCCGCCGGAATTCGAAGCGGTCGCCGATCAGTTCTTCGCCAGGCCGCACGAGAGCATCCGAGGCTGGGAACGGGCTATCGATGCGCAGAGCCGCATCGTGGGTGAGATCGAAGCCGTGCATGCGGCCAGTGAAGCCGACATCGCCTTCGTCGGCCATGGCGGCGTGGGAACGCTGTTGCTCCTCCATCTCAGTGGACGGGAAATCAGCAGCAAGGCGGATCAGCCGGCGGGCGGGGGCAACTACTTCGCCTGGGATATCGGCTCGCGCCGCTTGATCCATGGTTGGCTGCCGATCGACTGGCCAGCAGCGCGGAGCCTCTGATTGTCGGCTGAACTCAGAGAAGCAGCAGCACCATTGATTGCAGCTCCGAAAAGGGAGTATTATTTACTACCATAGAGCAAGGATAGCACCCCATGCCAAACGTGGAAAAGTTAAGCGTAGCCGTGACGACGCAACAGGCAGCCATCATGCGCGAAGCTGTGGAAGCTGGCGAATACGCGACAGCTAGCGAAATCGTGCGCGAAGCGATGCGGGACTGGTTGGCCAAGCGCGAACTTCGGAAAGAGGATGTGCGGCGGCTTCAGCGCTTGTGGGACGAAGGGAAGGCAAGCGGAGAACCGGAGACTTTGGACTTCGATACCTTGCGAAGGGAAGCGCGGCAGAAGCTGAAGGACGCTTCGCCAAATGGTCGTTAGAATAGTCTGGTCGCCAACGGCAAAAGCCGACCTGATCGATATCTATATCACCATAGGCGCCGAGAACTTAAAGGCAGCGGACCACTACTACGAATGGATAGAGGATCGAGCTGCACAACTCGTGGATCAGCCACGCATGGGCGTCAGACGCCCCGACATTCGCCCTTCGGCGCGAATGCTTGTCGCGGCTCCGTTTTTGCCCTTTACGAAACGGTCCCAGATACGGACAGCGGTCCGGTCGATTTGGTGGAGATCGTACGCGTTGTCGACGGTCGCAGGGATTTGAACCGTCTCTTCTGACCAATCACCGTATCAGCAGCGCCGTCGAGAACATGCCGAGCGCGAACACCGTGTGCGCCACGAGGTTGAGCGCACGCACCTTCGTCGGATTGGGGAGCTTGGATGCTGCCCAGCCGGCGCCCATGCCGGGCGCCAGCAGGAACCAGCCGGCCCCGACGGTGACGATGCCGAGGATGAAGGCCGGCAGGAAGGTCGGCACCGCCAGCCAGCCCGCGCCCACCAACGCCACAAGGATTACGCCGTAAAGGATGCCGACCAGGTAGTGAAAAACCCAGCCCAGCGCCTTTTCATGCGCATAGGGCGCGGCCTTGCCGATATCGTCGTGGAAAACCTTCTCGGGCAGATGCCGAACCCAGCGTCCGACCATGCCCCAATTGGGCAAAGGCTGGCCGATCGCCTTGTTGAGGACGATCGCCCAGATATCCATGAACACCGTGGCGCCGATGCCGATCGCCACCGCGCGCCAGATTGTGTCGAGCATCAGAGCATGATCCCGAACCGGAGGTCAGCGCACGCAAAAAGTAAGAACCGGTTTTCGGACAAGATCATGCTCCAACAAAGAGTGAGATCAGGATGACGGGTCAACGAAACGTCATCCTGATCTAGAGCTGCTCGAGGATTTTTGCCGCGCCGCTCTCGTCGACGCCCGGCTTGGTTTCGACGTTGATCGCGACGACCTTGCCGTCGTCGACGATCATCGAAAACCGCTTGGAGCGCAGACCCATGCCGGCTGCGGAAAGATCGTTGTCGAGCCCGACCGACTTGGCGAAATCGCCGCTGCCGTCGGCGAGGTAGAGGATCTTGCCTTCGCCGCCGGTGAAACGCGCCCAGGCGCCCATGACATGCACGTCATTGACCGAAACGACGGCGATAGTGTCGACGCCGCGCGCAAGAATAGCGTCATGATTTTCCAGATAGCCCGGCAGGTGGTTGTTGCTGCAGGTCGGCGTGAAGGCGCCGGGGACGCCGAACAGCACGACCTTCTTGCCGGCAAAGATCTCGTCGCCGGTGATCGGCTTCGCGCCGTCCGCGGTCATCATCTTGAAGGTGGTTTCGGGCAGTTTTTCGCCAACCGCAATGGTCATGGGAGCCTCGCTTGGGGGATGGGAAGGATCGATGCCTTCGATATCGGACCGGACGATTTCCCGCAACCGCTGACCAAATGCTGGATCAAGGGAAAGGCAGCAGCCCGTCCACCGAACCCTCGGCGCTGGTCAGCGTGTAATAGAGCCCACCATCGGTCGGCGTCGCCGACGGCCGGTCGAGGATCGGCACGGTGAAGACGAGCTTGCCGTCCTTCTCGCTGCGCACCGGCGCGCCGAACATGTAGTCCCGCTCGCCGGCGATGAAGAAGTCGGCGGATTCCGGATCGCCTGGCGACTGCGCCTGGACGACAAGCGTTTCGTGGTCGCCGGGCAGCACGCTGACGCCGAAGTCGGACCGGGCCGGAGAGGGCAACGTCGCGAGCGCGGTTTTCACCAATGCGGCGTCGGTGGCGTTGTCGGGATCGGCCCCCGGATCGACGCTGAGGCGGGTCTGCACCGGAATGCAGATCGTCTCGCAGATGCCGAGGAAGACATGGGCGTCGATGGTCGCCGGCTGGTCTGGCGAAGACAGCGTGAAGGTCACCGGCAGCGATACCGGACGGTCGTAGCCGGCCCATTTGCCGTAGCCGTCGTCATGCCGCTGCGGCGGCGGGAACGACAATTGGGCGTCGGCGATGTTGGTGCTGCCGGATATGTCGAGCTGCGGCGGCACGCCGGCGTCGCCCGGATCGCGCCAATAGGTCTTCCAGCCTGGCTTCAGCGCGATATCGAGCACGCCGTGGATCTTGCCGGCCTCGTCGGGCTTGCCGGTGGTCACCAGCCGAACCTTGCCGCCTTCACTGTTGTACCAGATCGAGGAGGAGGCCTCGGCCGGGAGGCTCGCGGTCCACCCGAAAACGACGCCGAGAACCAATATTTTCATGTATCGCATGGCGGTGATTTGACCGTCCGTTCTTGGCCGCGCAATGACTTCATCGCTCTCCCGGTATCATATTTGCGTTACATCGGGGACTGGCACCATCTTTTCGGCGCTGCCGAAACGCGTTACGCTCAAGCCATGGACTTGCTGCGCCACAAGAAGTCGGCCGCCGGACGCGGTTTCCTCGACGACCAGTTCCTGATTGCCATGCCTGGCATGAAGGACGACCGTTTCGCGCGCTCCGTCATCTACATCTGCGCCCACAGCGACGAGGGCGCAATGGGCCTGATCATCAACCAGACGCAGCAGATGCTGTTTCCGGACCTGCTTGTGCAGCTCGGCATCATGAACGAGCAGGAAGCGATCCGCCTGCCGGCGCATACGCGTGATTTCGTCGTGCGCAACGGCGGGCCCGTCGACCGCAGCCGCGGCTTCGTGCTGCATTCGGGCGACTATCGCGTGGAATCCTCGCTCAACGTCTCCGACGACGTCTGCCTGACGGCAACCGTCGACATCCTGCGCGCCATCTCGACCGGCCGCGGCCCGCGCCGCGCGCTGATGGCGCTCGGCTATTCCGGCTGGGGCGCCGGCCAGCTCGAAACCGAGATCGCCGAGAACGGTTGGCTCACCTGTCCGGCGACGCCCGAGCTTCTCTTCGACACCGACATCGAGCGCAAATACGACCGTATCCTTGCCTCGATCGGTATCGATCTTGCTCATCTCAGCGCCGCCGCGGGACACGCCTGAAGCCCAACGCTCGCGGTAGGGCGAAGCAGGAGCGTAGCTCCGTCGCGGAGACCTGGGCCGTTACATCGACCATAGAGTGCTACGGTGCGGAATTCTGCGCCGTTTTCAATGCCTTAACGTCATGGCATGGATCCTCGGGTCAAGCCCGAGGATGACGAAGCGAAACGGCCTCTACGCTTGGGTCAACGGATACTGCTCCTTCAGCGTCTTCAGCACCTGGTCGCCGGGCATCGGCGCGCCGAACATGAAGCTCTGGACATATTCGCAGCCCATCTGGCGCAGCTCCAGCGCGTCGCTTTCGTCCGAAATGCCTTCCGCCACGACCGAAAGCCCGAGCTCATGCGCCATGTTGACCATGGATTTGAGCAGCACCGCGCGCTTCGGCGTGGCGTCGTCGACGAAGCTCTTGTCGATCTTGATCGTGTCGAAGGGGAAGCGCGTCAGATAGGAAAGCGAGGAATAGCCGGTGCCGAAATCGTCGAGCGACAGCCCGATGCCGAGCTGCTTCAGCTTGCTCAGCACATGCGCGGTCTGCTCGGGATTGTCCATAACCAGCGATTCGGTGAGTTCCAGCCGGAAGCAGCGCGGCTTCAGATTGGCACGCGCGATGACGGAGCGGACGTCGCTGACGAGGTCACGGCGGATGAGCTGGCGGCTCGACAAATTGACCGAGACCGAGAGCGGCGCGTCGCCGATCTGCTTCTGCCAGCCCGCGAGATCCTCGGCCGCCTGCTGCATGGCGAACAGGCCGAGCTGCACGATCAGTCCGCAATTTTCGGCCACCGGGATGAAGTCCCCCGGCGGGATCATGCCGCGGCGCGGGTGGTCCCACCGAAGCAGCGCCTCGAAGCCGGCGACGCTGCCGTCCTCCAGTCGCACGATCGGCTGGTAGGCAAGCGTGAACTCGCGCCGCTCGATGGCGCGGCGAAGGTCGGATTCGAATTGCAGCCGGTCGGTGCCGACGGTGCGGAAGGCGGGCCGGAACGGTTCGATCCTGTCGCCGCCGAAGCGCTTGGCCTGGTGCATTGCAAGCTCGGCGTCCTTGACCATGTCCTCGGCCGAGGTCTGCGCCGTCGTCCAGGTGATCAGGCCGATCGAGGCGGTCAGCACGATCTCGCGCTTGGCGAAGGTGATCGGGTTGTTGATTGCGTGCTTGATGGCGTCGGCGATTGCCGCGATGCGGGCAGGGTCCTGCTCCGAAAGCAGCATCAGCGCGAACTGGTCGCCGGCAAAGCGCGACAGCGAATCCTTCGGCTTCAAGATCCGGTGCAGCCGGCGCGCGACGGTGAGCAGAATGGTGTCGCCGGCCGAAATTCCAAGACCGTCATTGACCTGCTTGAAGCGGTCGATGTCGATGATGAAGACCGTGGGGCGCACCTTCTCCTCGGTGCGGGCGATCGAGATGATCGCTTCCAGCCGGTTCATGAACAATTCGCGGTTCGGCAGGCCGGTCAGGTTGTCGTGCACGGCATCGTGCAGCAGCCTTTCCTCGGATTTCTTCTGTTCGGTGACGTCGACCATGGTGCCGACGCAGCGGATCACCTCGCCGTCGGAGCCAATAACCGGGCGGGCGCGCAGCGAGAACCAGTGGTAGTGGCCGTCGGCGCCGCGCAGGCGGAAGTTCTGCGCCACCTTGCCGCGGCGATGCTCCAGCACCACGTCGAGCGTGGTGCGGAACGTGTCGCGGTCGTCGGCATGCAGCACCGGCAGCCAGTTGCGCGCCGCACCGCCAAGGCTGTTGGGCGCAAGACCGAGCTGCAGGCTGATGTCCGGCTTGGTCACCACCCGGTCGCGCAGCACATCCCAGTCCCAGACAATGTCGCCCGAGCCGGCGACGGCGAGCGCCTGCCGCTCGAGGTCGGAGAACAGGCCCTGGTGCAGCGCGCCGCCGGCAAAGGCGTGCTGCATGACGGTGAAGCCGATCAAGAGGATGATCAGGATCAGCCCGCCGCCAAGCGCCGGCTGGGCGATGTCGTTGTCCAGCATGCCGGTGATCGCCATCCACGACCCGCATAGCCATAGGAGCACCATCACCCAGCTCGGCACCAGCATGATGGCGCGGTCATAGCCGCGAATGCCGAGGAAGATGATGAGGCCGAGACCGGTGAGCGCGGTGGCGGCGAACGAGATGCGGGCAATGCCGGCGGCGACCGCCGGATCGACGATGGCCACGCCCGCGATCAACAGCAGTCCGAAGATCCAGACCAGCGCGCCATAGCTGAAATGGCCGTGCCAGCGGTTGAGGTTGAGATAGGCGAACAGGAACACCACGAAGGTAGCGGCCAGCGCGACCTCCGTGCCGGCCCGCCATATCTGCTCGTTGCCGGGCGATATCTCGATGATCTTGTTGAGGAAGCCGAAGTCGACGCAGATATAGGCCAGCACCGCCCAGGCGAGCGCCGCGGTCGCCGGAAACATCGAGGTTCCCTTGACCACGAACAGGATCGTCAGGAACAGCGCAAGAAGCCCCGAAATGCCGATGACGATGCCGCGGAACAGCGTGTAGGAATTGACCGAGTCCTTGTAGGAATCCGGCTCCCAGAGATAGACCTGCGGCAGTTTCGGCGAGGCGAGCTCGGCGATGAAGGTCACCACCGTTCCGGGGTTCAGCGTCACCCGGAACACGTCGGCGTCCGGGCTGGTCTGGCGGTCGAGCGCGAAACCCTCGCTGGGCGTGATCGCGGCGATGCGGGTCGAGCCGAGGTCGGGCCAGAAGATGCCGGAATTCACCAGGCGGAAATGCGGCGCGACGATCAGCCGGTCGAGCTGCTGGTCGGTGGTGTTGGCGAGCGCGAACACGGCCCAGTCGCCGCTCGAGCGCGCGTCATTGGCCTCCACCTCGATGCGCCGCACGATGCCGTCGGGGCCGGGCGCGGTCGAGACCTGGAAATTCTCGCCCTGGTTCCGGTAGATTTCCACGGCGCCGGACAGGTCGAGCGCCTTGTCGTCGCGCGCGATCTTGATCGGCTCGACGGCGAAAGCCGGCATGGCCGAAAAAAGCGTGACGACGACCGTCATGATGAGGGCGAACAGCGACGCTAATCGCGGAAAATTCGTCACAGTCAGCCCTTCGTTCCATCGCCCGGCGGATCGTCCGCGATCCGGGCGTAGAGGTAGTGATCCTGCCAGATGCCGTTGATCCTGAGATAGGATCGCAGAAGTCCTTCGCGCCGGAATCCGGCTTTTTCAAGCACGCGGATCGACCGGGCGTTTTCGGGAATACAGGCAGCTTCGATCCGGTGCAACCGCAGCGTATCGAAGGCGAAGCGCGAGACGAGCTTGGCCGCCTCGGTCATCAGGCCTCGTCCGCCGAATCGTTCGCCGATCCAGTAGCCGATATGGCCGCTCTGGGCGACGCCATGGCGGATGTTGCCGAGCGTGATGCCGCCGGCAAGCTTGCCGCTCGATTTCTCGAAGATGAAGAAGGCGATCGCCGTGCCTTGCGCGTAGTCCTCGCGGTAACGGCTGATGCGCAGGCGCCACGCGGTGCGGTCGAGCTCGTCCGGCTGCCAGCGCGGCTCCCAGGGCTCGAGGAAGGCGCGGCTTTCGCCGCGCACCGCCGCCCATTCCCGGTAGTCGTTGGTCAAGGGCACGCGCAACGTGACCTTGTCGCCCCTCAGTGCCGGCAGGTCGCGGCGAAAGAAAGGGAGCGCGAACACGGCGCTGGTTCTAAGCGAATATTCGTGGGATGCCCCACGAATATCTACTTAGATTCCCTGGTTTTTCGCAGGCTCTGATCGCAAAACCGTGGGACACTTTTGCGGAACCTGCTTAGGGGTCAGACGGCGAGCCGGCGGGCCGTCGTCTGCGGGCCCGCAAGCGATTCGAGGATCGCCTCGTAGGGCGCAAGCGTGCCCACGGGGCCGACCGCGGTAAGCGTCGGCTTGGTCGAGAACAGCCGCGAGGAGAGGTCGGTCAGCCGCTCGACGGTCAGCGCCGAAAGCCGCTCCATCAATTCCTCCTTGGCGATCGGCCGTCCGAACAACAGCAGTTGCCTTGCGATCTGCGAGGCCCGGCTGGCCGGGCTTTCGGCCGACATGATGAGGCCGGCGCGGTATTGCGCCCGGGCCCGGTCGAGTTCTTCCTGCAGGATGTTTTCGCCGGCCTTCTGCAACTCGCCGATGATCACCGGCACCAGCTTGGCGATGTCGCTCTGGCCGGTCGCGGCATGCACGCCGAAGATGCCGGTGTCGGAAAAACCCCAGTGGAAGGCATAGACCGAGTAGCAGAGGCCGCGCTTTTCGCGCACCTCCTGGAACAGCCTCGACGACATGCCGCCGCCCAGGATCATCGACAGCACCTGCGAGGCGTAGAAATCGCGCACGTGGTAGGCGCGGCCCTCGAAGCCGAGCACGATCTGCGCGTCCATCAGGTCGCGGTCCTCGCGGAAGTCGCCACCGACATATTGCGCGTATTGCGGGATGTTGCCGGCTGCCTTGGAGCGGAAGCCGCCGAGCCGCTTCTCGACCTCGCGCACGAAATTGTCGTGCTTGACGTCGCCGGCGGCCACGATGACCATCCGCTCGGCGTCATATTGCCGCTCGATGAAGTCGTGCAGTTGCTTGGAAGTGAAGGATTTGACCGTCTCAGGCGTGCCCAGGATCGAGCGGCCGATGGTCTGGTGGCGGAAAGCCGTTTCGGTGAAACGGTCGAAGACGATGTCGTCGGGCGTGTCGTGCGCGGCGCCGATCTCCTGCAGGATCACATGCTGCTCGCGCTCCAGCTCCTCCGGATCGAATTCGGACTCCTGCAGGATGTCGGCCAGGATATCGACCGCCAGCGGCACGTCGCCGGACAACACTCTTGCATAGTAGGACGTCGTCTCGACGCTGGTGGCGGCGTTGATCTCGCCGCCGACATTCTCGATTTCCGAGGCGATTTCGAAGGCGCTGCGGCGCTTGGTGCCCTTGAACGCCATGTGCTCGAGCAGATGGGCCATGCCATGCTCTTCGTCGCGCTCGTTGCGGGCGCCTGACTTGACCCAGGCCCCGAGGGCAACTGATTCGATGCTTGGAAGGGTTTCGGTGGCGACTGTCAGGCCGTTCGACAGACGGCTTACCTCAACACCCATATGGCAAGTACTCCCTAACGCGCCGCCCGCGAGTGGCGGTTCACATAATCTTCCACCATTTTCAAGTCGGATGGAAGTATCGTGTATTTTTCGTCGGCTGTCATCAAGCCGCCTAGCCATGCGGGCAGGGCAGGGGTGACGCCGCTCGCTGCCTCGACCGCTGCCGGGAATTTCGCCGGGTGCGCGGTGCCGAGCACCACCATGGGCACCGCGCCGGAGTTCTGGGCGGCGGCGACATGAACGGCGGCGGCCGTGTGCGGATCGAGCAGGTAGTTGCTCGCCTCCAGCGTCGCGCGGATGGTGGCGGCGACCTCGTCGACGCTGGCGCGGCCGGCGTCGAATTCGGCGCGGATGCGCTTGAGCTGGCCTTCCTCGATGGTGAAGGCGCCCGACTGCTTCAGGCCGTTCATATAGCGCCTGACCGTCTCGGCGTCGCGACCGGCCGCCTCGAACAGCAGCCGCTCGAAATTCGAAGACACCTGGATGTCCATCGATGGCGAGGTCGTGGCGAACACGCCCTTGGTACGGTATTCGCCGCTCGCCAATGTGCGCGCCAGGATATCGTTATCGTTGGTGGCGATGATCAGCCGCTCGATCGGCAAGCCCATGCGCTTGGCTGCGTAACCGGCGAAAATATCGCCGAAATTGCCGGTCGGCACGGTGAAGGAAACCGGCCGGTCCGGCGCGCCAAGCGACAGGGCCGACGAGAAATAATAGACAATCTGGGCCATAATGCGGGCCCAGTTGATCGAATTGACGCCCGACAGCGACACCTGGTCGCGAAAGGCGTGGTCGTTGAACATATCCTTCACCAGGCCCTGGCAATCGTCGAAATTGCCTTCGACCGACAGCGCATGGACGTTTGCCGCGCTCGACGTCGTCATCTGCCGCTGCTGCACTGGCGAGACCTTGCCGTGCGGGAAAAGGATGAAGATGTCGGTGCGGTCTCGGCCGGCGAAGGCATCGATCGCGGCACCGCCGGTGTCGCCAGAGGTCGCGCCGACGATGGTGGCGCGCTGGCCGCGTTCGGCAAGCGCATGGTCCATCAGTCGCGCCAGCAACTGCATCGCCACGTCCTTGAAGGCCAGCGTCGGGCCGTGGAACAGCTCGAGGATGAAGGTGTTTTTCCCGGTCTGCACCAGCGGGCAGACGGCCTCATGCCGGAAAGTCGCATAAGCCTCCCGCACCAGCCGCTCGAAGACGGGCGTCGCGATCTCGCCGCCGAGGAACGGTGTCAGCACGCGGATGGCAAGGTCGGGATAGGCAAGCCCGCGCATGGCGCGGATGTCGTCGGCCGAAAATTGCGGCCACTCACGCGGCACGTAAAGCCCGCCGTCGCGCGCCAGGCCGGCCAGCACCGCGTCGGAAAATCCTAGCGCGGGCGCATCCCCGCGGGTACTCACATATTGCATCGTCAAAGGCCCATTGCTGCCGGTCGCGTCATCCACGGGAATTGGTTAATTTTCCGAGCCGGCTCAGTCGCATTTTTGCCGCGCGGTTGCTATACGTCACCGGCTTTGTGAGAGGGAAGTGCAGTTTCATGGCGTTTTATTCGGTCAACCGTCGTTTTGTCGCGGGTCTGGCGCTCACCGGCTTTATGCTTGCCGCCGCCGGCTGCCAATCGAGCGACAATGGCATTCTTAACTTCGGCCTCACTAAGAAGGATCCGGCCGCACCGCCGCCGCCGCAGGATCCCAAGATCCTCGCCAGCCAGTTGCGCGCCTATTGCCCGAAAGTGACGCTGCGCGATGGCACCGCCTATTTCAACACCTATGCCAAGGGCGCAACGGCTAAGCCCAAGAAAAAGAAGCTTGACCCCGTGGCGCAAGCCGAGGCCGAGGCGGCAGCTGCTGCCGCCCAGACCGGCGCCAACGGCCAGCCCATCGATCCCGCTCACGATCCGTCGAAGATCATCTACCAGGCCTCGATCACCGATGTGACGCGCGATTGCACCCACGCCAATGGCCAGATGTCGATGAAGATCGCCATCGCCGGCAAGGTCGTGCCGGGGCCAGTCTTCACACCCGGCACCGTCACCATGCCGATCCGCATCGCGGTTCAGCGAGGCGACGAGGTGCTTTATTCGCAGTTGCATCAGTACCAGGTGCAGGTCGCCGACCCTTCGGCCGCTACCCAGTTTGTCTTTGTCGACAGCAATGTCGTGGTGCCGGAGCCTTCCGCGCGCGACTATCAGGCCTATGCCGGCTATGACGAGAGCACACCGGCTTCGGCCGCCGAAAAGCCCAAGGGCAAGGGGAAGAAGCGCACTCCGGCCACGAACTAGCCTAGGCGTCCTCGGACCACTCCGACAGCGCGGCGATGGTGCCGTTCAGTTCCGCCCAGCGCCGGATGACCGTCTCGGCGCCGGCCTCGGTCAGCGCATCGGCATGGCCCGGATAGCTGTGTCCCGCGCCGGTGAAGCCGATGACGCGCATGCCGGCCGCCCTGGCGCCGGCGATGCCATGCACGGAATCCTCGATGACGAAGGTGTTCTTCGGGTTGGCGCCGAGGTGTTCGGCGGCGTAGAGGAACACGTCCGGCGCCGGCTTGGTCTTCTTGCTGGGAATGTCCAGCCCCGAAAAGATGCGGCCGGCGAAGAACGGCAGCAGCCGCACCTTCTCCAGCATGAATTCGACCCGTTCGGTGCGCGAATTGGAGCAGACGGCGCGCGGCGCGCTGACCGCGGCTACCGCCTCGCGGGCGCCCTCGATGATGCGCACGTCTGCGCGCAGCTTGCGGTCGACCAGTTCCTCGGCGCGGTCGATCAGCGAGGCCTGGAACGGGATCTCGGACTTCTCCTCGAGCCGCAGCATGATGTCCTTGAAGGTCAGCCCGGCGTAGGTCTCGAAAATCTCTTCCGCCGAAATCTCGAATCCGGCCGATGTCAGAAGCTCGGCCTCGACGCGCGCGGCGAGAATTTCAGAATCGACGAGCACGCCGTCGCAATCGAAGATGACAAGATCTGGCTGGGGCATCGCAATCCGCGTCGTTGGGGAGGGCCTGACGGCTCAAGCGGCGCGGCATACACCAATGGGCCGGTCCGCGCAAACCTTCGCAGTCGGTCCGCGAGCCTTCACCGAATGTTTACGCTGATCGGTAACCATAACGGAGAGTAAAACCGTAACGCGTTCTTTTGGGTGTTTTGATGTCTGCCGTGCGTCTTATCGACGAGCTTTCCCAATCTCCCCAGCAGTCCGAATGGCTGGACACGATCCTGAAGGGCGACTGCGTCGCCGCGCTGGACAAGCTGCCGGAAAAATCGGTCGACATCATCTTCGCCGACCCGCCCTACAATCTGCAGCTCGACGGCGACCTGCGCCGGCCCGACCAGTCCAAGGTCGACGCCGTCGACGACGACTGGGACCAGTTCGAGAGTTTCGAGGCCTATGACGCCTTCACCCGAGCGTGGCTGCTCGCGGCGCGGCGCGTGCTGAAGCCCAGCGGCACCATCTGGGTCATCGGCTCCTATCACAACATTTTCCGCGTCGGCGCCCGCTTGCAGGATCTCGGTTTCTGGATCCTCAACGACATCGTCTGGCGCAAGACCAACCCGATGCCGAATTTTCGCGGCCGCCGCTTCCAGAACGCGCATGAGACGATGATCTGGGCCTCGCGCGACCAGAAGGCCAAGAGCTACACCTTCAATTACGAAGCGCTGAAGGCCTCGAACGACGATCTGCAGATGCGCTCCGACTGGCTGTTCCCGATCTGCACCGGCGGCGAGCGGCTGAAGGACGAGAACGGCAACAAGCTGCATCCGACGCAGAAGCCGGAAGCGCTGCTTGCCCGTATCATGATGGCCTCGACCAAGCCGGGCGACGTCGTGCTCGACCCCTTCTTCGGTTCCGGCACCACCGGCGCCGTCGCCAAGCGGCTTGGCCGCCACTTCGTCGGTATCGAGCGCGAGCAGGCCTATATCGACGCCGCCAACGACCGCATCGCCGCTGTACGCCCGCTGGAAGGCGCAGATCTCACCGTGCTTTCGGGCAAGCGTGCCGAGCCGCGCGTCGCCTTCATCAGCCTGATCGACAACGGCCTGGTGACGCCGGGCGCCACGCTCTACGACGCCAAGAAGCGCTGGGCGGCCAAGGTGCGCGCCGACGGCACGCTGGCGATCGGCGACAGCGCCGGCTCGATCCACAAGATCGGCGCCGAAGTGCAGGGGCTGGATGCCTGCAACGGCTGGACCTTCTGGCACTATGAGCGCAGCGGCGGCCTGACCCCGATCGACGAATTGCGCCGCATCGCCCGCCTCGGCATGGAGCGGGCAGGGGCCTGAATCACAGCAATTCCAGGAAAGTGCCGAGCGGCTTTCCGTCCGGAATTGCGTTGAACCGCCCTTGAATCGAGACTTCAACGGATCGCTGCAAGCGATTCAGTTCAGGTCGCAATCCCGAACCGCTGAAGGTCTGATTTAAGCATCCTGGCGTCGGTGAACAGCACCGACTGCCAGCCGGCGGCCCTGGCGCCGTCGACATTCTTCTGGCTGTCGTCGATGAACAGCGTGGCCGATGGATCGAGACCGAACGCGGTCACGTGATGATCATAGATGGCGCGGTCCGGCTTGATCTGCCGGATGTCGGCTGACACGGTCACGCCGCGCGGCCGGTTGAGAAAGTCGAAACGCTGCCGCGCTTCGGCAAGCGTATCGGCGGCGAAGTTGGTCAGCATGGTCACATCGTGGCCGCGCTCGATTAGGCCGAGCATGATGGCGACGCTTTCGTCATAGGCATGCGGCACCATCTCGTGCCAATGGCGGCGGAAGTTACGGATGTTCTCGGCGTGATCGGGATGCTCGGCAATCAGCAGCGCCTCGGCATCTTCCCATGTGCGGCCGCGATCCTGCTCGATGTTCCACTCGCTGGTGCAGACATTGTCGAAGAACCACTTCCGCTCGTCGGCATCCGGAATGAGGCGGCTGAACGGGATATTCGGATCGTAGTGGATCAGCACCTTGCCGATGTCGAACACGATATGGCGGATTTCGGTCATTGCGGGCCTTTCGGTCTCTTGGTCGCGCCCGGTATCGCCGCCTCGATCACCTTCTTCATGACGGTGGGCAGCGCTTCCCCGGAAATTTCGCGGGCCAGCGACCAGAAATGGCCTGCCGGCGCATCGCCCTTGATGTGGGCATGGAAGACATCGAGTTCGAGCGCGAAATGGGTGAAGACGTGCCCGATCTGCCCGGCGCGGCGCCAATCGGCGGGAAACGGCGCGGCCTCGGCCGTCGTGGCGCCGTCGACCCGCGCTGTCCAGCCCGTGGTCGGCACCTCGGTCATACCGCCGAGCAAGCCCTTCTCGGGCCGCTTGCGCAAGAGGATGGCGCCGTCGTCGCGCTGGACGACGAAGGCGGCACCCTTGCGCAGCGGCTTGTCGTCCTTGGGCAGGCGAACCGGAAAGCGCTCCGGATCGCCCGTGAGAATGGCGCTGCAATCCTCGCGGATCGGGCAGAGCATGCAGCGCGGCCGCTTCGGCGTGCAGATCGTCGCGCCGAGATCCATCATCGCCTGGGCGAAGTCCCCGGGCCGCGTCTGCGGCACCAGTTTTTCGACCAGCGCACGGATTTGCGGCTTGGCTTCGCTGAGCGGCGCTCCGATCGAATAGAGTCGGGTCACGACCCGCTCGACATTGCCGTCGACGACCGCCGCCGGCCGGTCGAAGGCGATCGCCGCGATCGCCGCCGCGGTATAGGCGCCAATTCCCGGCAATTCGCGCAGGCCCGCCTCGGTGTCGGGAAAGCGGCCGCCCCGCAGCGCCACGAGGTCGGCGCAGGCTTTGAGGTTGCGCGCCCTGGAATAATAGCCGAGCCCGGCCCAGGCCTTCATCACATCCTCTGCGGGCGCCGCCGCCAGCGCCTCGACCGTCGGCCATTTCTCGACGAAATTGCGGAAATAGGCTTTCACCGCCTCGACCGTGGTCTGTTGCAGCATCACCTCGGACATCCACACGCGATAGGGATCGGCCCTTACGCCGCGCGCAAACGCAGCGGGCGTGACGCGCCAGGGCAGGTCGCGGTGATGCGCGTCATACCAGGCAAGCAGGCGGCAGGCGATATCCGGGGATCCAGCCTTGCTGGTATCTCCGGATCCGATATCGCCGGATGCGGCCTTCTGTGATGCCTTGCGGGTCTGATCGAGCGGTGCCATTGATCGGATGAGCTGGGGAACTGGAGAACGCACATGGCAGGGAAAAGGCGCTTCGGCAATCCCGTTCCGGTAAGCGATCTCGCCACCGAGATACTCGATCCGGTGCTGAAGAAGCGCGCCGGCATCTCGATCGGGCTGGTGCAGTCCTGGGAAGAGATCGCCGGGCCGCGCCTGGCCGCCCACTCGCGGCCGGAGAAGATTCAGTGGCCGCGCCGCTTGCACGAGGACGATCCGTTCGAGCCGGCGACCTTGATCATCGCCTGCGAAGGCATGGCGGCGTTGCATCTCCAGCACGAGGCCGGCGAGGTGATCAACCGCGTCAATGCCTTCCTGGGTTTCAACGCGGTCGGCCGCATCAAGATTCTGCAAAAACCGGTGCTTTCGCAAAAGGCGCGGCCGAAGCCGGCGCCGCGCCCTCTGAGCGAGGCGGAGAAGTCGAAGCTTTCGCATCTGGTCGGCAAGATCGAGGATGACGGCCTGCGCGCTTCGCTGGAGCGTCTCGGCGCCACGATTATGGGTGAAAGGAAGCCCAAAGGGTCGTAAGAAATGTCATGAATGCGTCACCAATCTCGCGCATTCGTGATGCTTATAATCAAGTTTCGCGATTGGATTGGGGATCGCGATGCCTTAATTCGCGCCAACTCTCGCCTTTTCTAGCCCTTGCATTGCAAAATCCAACCGATATCAGGTGATTCGCATGAACCGTGCCCCGTCTGGCAAAAGCTTGTCTCGCAGAAACCTTCTGACCGCGCTGGCTGCTGTTCCTGCGGTGGCGCTGCTTGCCGCATGCAGCGACTCCGGCGAGGAGGCGAAGGCAGCCGATGTGAAGCCGGCCAACCCGTCGACGCCTGCCAAGCCGGCCGCCACGCCGGCGGCGGTCCAGGTGCCCGAGGCGCAGGGCACCGTGGACATGACGGAACTGCTCAAGCCCGGCGCGCTGCCCGACAAGCAGCTCGGCAAGGACGACGCCAAGGTCTCCATCGTCGAATACGCGTCGATGACCTGCCCGCATTGCGCGCATTTCAACGACACCACCTTCCCACAGTTGAAGTCGAAATACATCGACACTGGCAAGGTCCGTTACATTCTGCGCGAATTCCCGTTCGACCCGAGCGCCGAGGCCGGCTTCATGCTGGCGCGCTGCTCGAAGGACAATTACTTCGCCATGGTCGACGTGCTGTTCAAGCAGCAGCCGAGCTGGGTCGGCGTCAACAACACCAAGGAAGCGCTACTGCAGATCTCCAAGCTGGCCGGTTTTACACAGGAGTCCTTTGAGTCCTGCTTGACGGACCAGAAACTTCTGGACGATGTGAGAGCAGTCCAGAAACGCGGAGCGGACGAGTTCAAGGTCGACTCGACGCCGACCTTCTTCATCAACGGAAAGACCTACAAAGGGGCGATGTCGATTGAGGAAATGTCGGCCATCATCGACCCTCTGCTCTGACATCCAGGCCGCGCCGAAGCGGTCCGGCTTCGGCGCGCACGCCTGTAGTGTTGGGCGGCGCGAATGAAATTTTCGCGCCTTCGCCTCCTCGGTTTCAAATCCTTCGTCGAGCCCGGCGAGTTCGTCATCGAACGCGGGCTGACCGGCATTGTCGGGCCGAACGGCTGCGGCAAGTCGAACCTCGTCGAAGCTTTGCGCTGGGTGATGGGCGAAAGCTCCTACAAGAACATGCGCGCGTCCGGCATGGACGACGTGATCTTCTCAGGCTCCGGTGCGCGCCCCGCGCGCAACACCGCCGAAGTCACGCTTTTCCTCGACAATACCGACCGCACCGCGCCTTCCGCGTTCAACGACGCCGATGAACTGCAGGTGTCGCGCCGCATCGAGCGCGAAGCGGGCTCGCTCTACCGCATCAACGGCAAGGAAGCGCGCGCCAAGGACGTGCAGCTTCTGTTCGCCGACCAGTCGACCGGCGCCCGGTCGCCCTCCATGGTCGGCCAAGGCCGCATCGGCGAGCTGATCCAGGCCAAGCCGCAGGCCCGCCGCGCCCTGCTCGAAGAAGCCGCCGGCATCTCCGGCCTGCACACGCGCCGGCATGAGGCCGAGCTTCGGCTCAAGGCGGCCGAGCAGAACCTCGAGCGGCTGGACGACGTCGTCGGCGAGCTGGAAGGCCAGATCGAGAGTCTGAAGCGCCAGGCGCGCCAGGCCTCGCGCTTCAAGAACCTTTCGGCCGATATCCGCAAGGCCGAAGCGACGCTGCTGCATCTGCGCTGGACGCTGGCAAAAACCCAGGAAGGCGAGGCGCGTTCCGCGCTTGCCGTCGCCACCACGCTGGTCGGCGACCGCGCCGCGGCCCAGATGGCGGCGGCCAGGGAGCAGGGCATCGCCGCGCACCGGCTGCCGGACCTGCGCGACGCCGAAGCCGCCGCTGCCGCGGCCTTTCAGCGCCTGTCGATCGCCAAGACCCAGATCGAGGAAGAGGCCGGCCGCATCCGCGCCCGCCAGACCGAGCTCGAACGCCGCCTGCAGCAGCTCGACGCCGACATCGCCCGCGAGGAGCGGATGGTGCGCGACAATGCCGACATCCTGGAGCGCCTGCGCACCGAGGAAGCCGAGCTCAATTCGGAAAACGCCGGTGCCGCCGAGCGCGAGGCGACCACGCGCGCCGCCTTCGAGCAGGCCGGCGCGACGCTCTCGCAGAGCGAAGCAAAACTTGCCGCGCTGACCGCCGAACGCGCCGAGGCGGCCGCCTCGCGCCACCAGATCGAACGCTCGCTGCGCGAGACCGCCGAGCGTCGCGACCGCTTCGCCCGCCAGCTCGCCGAGGTCGACCGCGAGCTTTCCGACATCGTCGCGCGCATTTCCGGCCTGCCCGATCCGGCCGAGAAGCGGCTTCTGGTCGAGGATGCGCTTGCCCGGCTGGAAGAGGGCGAGGCCGCCGCCATCGCCGCCGAGCAGGCCGTCGCCGAGGCCCGCACTGCTGAAAGCGCCGCAAGGCCGCCGCTGCAGGATGCAAGGGCGGAACTGGCGCGCATCGAGACGGAAGCGCGCACGCTGGCGAAGATCCTCAACGCCACCAGCGGGGGAGATCTTTTCCCTTCGGTGCTGGAGCAGATCAGTGTCGAGCGCGGCTACGAAACCGCGCTTGGCGCGGCCCTTGGCGAGGACCTCGATGTTCCGCTCGACCGCAGCGCTCCGGTGCATTGGGGCGAAAGCGCGGTCCAGCCCGGCGATGCGTCGCTGCCCGAAGGCGTCAAGAGCCTGGCCAGCGTCGTGCACGCGCCGGCGCAACTTGCCCGCCGCCTCGCGCAGATCGGCATCGTCGACGCCACCGACGGTCGCCGGTTGCAGGCGCTTCTGGCCCCCGGCCAGCGGCTAGTCAGCCGCGATGGCGCGCTCTGGCGCTGGGACGGCTTGACCGCGAGCGCCGACGCTCCGACCGCCGCTGCGTTGCGGCTGGCGCAGAAGAACCGCCTGGCAGAGCTCGACGCCGAAGCCGTGCAGGCGACGCGCGTGGTGCGCGGGGCCGAGGAGGCGTTGGCGCATGCCGAGCAGGCGATGCGCCAGGCAAGCGATGCCGAGCGCAATGCGCGCCAGGCCGGCCGAGACGCCCAGCATGCGCTGGACGCCGCCCGCAACGCGCTGGCTGAGGCCGAGAAGGCCGGCGGCGAGCTGTTGAGCCGGCGCGCGGCCTTGGACGAAGCCCGTGCCCGCATCGTCGACAGCCATGAGGAGACGCAGGCCGCTTTCCTCGAAGCCGAGGCGATGTTGCAGGACGCGCCCGATCTTGGCGACCTGCAATTGCAGCTCGAACAGGCCTCCGCCAACGTCTCGCGCGACCGCGCCACGCTCGCCGACGCGCGCGCCGTGCATGAAGGGCTGCGGCGCGAAGCCGAGGCACGCATGCGCCGGCTGGACGCCATCGGCGCCGAGCGCAAGAACTGGCTGGAGCGCGCCGAAAACGCATCGACGCAGATCGCGGCCCTTGGCGAGCGCAAGGCCGAAGCCGAGGCCGAACGCGAAAGGCTGGCCGACGCGCCGGACGAGATCGACGCCAAGCGCCGCGCCCTGCTGACGCAGCTGTCCGAGGCCGAGGCGCTGCGCCAGGCGGCGAGCGACCGCCTGCAGGAGGCGGAGAACAAGCAGGCCGAGCTCGACAAGGCGGCGACCGCCGCCATCCAGTCGCTCGCCGAATCGCGCGAAACCCGCGTCCGCGCCGAGGAGCGGCTCACCGCGGCCGATGAGCGCCGCGCCGAGGTCGAGGCGCGCATCCAGGAAGCGCTCAACACGCCGCCGCATCTGGTCATCAAGCATACCGGTCTCGAAGCCGACGACCCGATGCCCGACATGGCCGAGATCGAACGCCAGCTCGACCGATTGAAGATCGAGCGCGAGCGGCTCGGCGCCGTCAACCTGCGCGCCGAGGAAGAGCAGAAGGAATTGTCGGAGCGGCTGGAGACCATCGTTTCCGAGCGCGAGGACATCATCGAGGCGATCAGAAAACTGCGCCAGGCGATCCAGAGCCTCAACCGCGAGGGCCGCGAGCGGCTGCTGTCGGCCTTCGAAGTGGTCAACGGCCATTTCCAGCGGCTGTTCTCGCATCTGTTCGGCGGCGGCACGGCCGAGCTGCAGTTGATCGAGTCCGAGGATCCGCTGGAGGCGGGGCTGGAAATCCTCGCCCGTCCGCCCGGCAAGAAGCCGCAGACCATGACGCTGCTTTCCGGCGGCGAGCAGGCGCTGACGGCGATGTCGCTGATCTTCGCCGTGTTCCTCACCAATCCCGCGCCGATCTGCGTGCTCGACGAGGTCGACGCGCCGCTCGACGACCACAATGTCGAGCGCTTCTGCAATTTGATGGACGAGATGTCGAAGACCACCGAAACCCGCTTCGTCATCATCACCCACAACCCCATCACCATGGCGCGCATGGACCGGCTGTTCGGTGTCACCATGGCCGAGCAAGGCGTCAGCCAGCTGGTCTCGGTCGACCTGCAGGCCGCCGAGGCGATGCGCGAGGCGAGCTGAGCTCGCCTTTTTCACGTTCAACGAACCAATCTAGTTCTCCGGAGCAGTCGCCGGCGCCGTATAGCGGCGGCGCACGGCGTCGATCACCAGCTTGCGGCTCTCGTCGGCCGACAACGCCTTGTTCTTCTCCACGTCTGCCGTTTCGTTGGCGAGCTCCTTGTCCCTGATCTGCTGGCGGAACCATTTGGAATAGTCGCCGGCGCGCAGGTGGTATTCCCAAGTCTTGTCGTCGATACCTTCCGCCATCTGGGCGAAGATGATGAGATTGTGGGCTCTGAGCTTCATCGCCTTCTTCGGCCCGATGAAATAGAAGCTGCCCGCCTCGTCGAGCTCGCCTTCGGCATATTTGCGGCTGTGGCGCTTCAGCGACTGCTCTGGCTCGACCGCCTTGACCGTGAACGGCTTCTTGCCGTCATGCGGCCGCCAGAACAGCACGCGGTCGCCCTTGGGCAGAGGAATGTCCTTCGGCGCCTTGAGCCCCGTTTCCTTGCAGAAGGTCCTGATCACGTCCTTTGCGTTGGGCCCGAGCGCGATCACCGCCGTTACCAGCCGCAACGCATCGGTGGAGATTGCTTCGGGGTGGACGGTGATCAGCACGGTGCCAGGCAGCTCGATCGAAAGCACCGCGCGCGTATCTCCGCGTCGCTTGGGCATCAAATGATGCGCCTCGTCAATGATCAGCCAGTGCGGCCTTGCCGTGCGATAGCGGACATTGCCGAGGCCGGGCAGCAATTCGGCGAAGAAATCGGGACGCTCATCGACCTTCAGCGCCAGGCCGTTGACCACGACATTGGTCTGCGGTTTCTCGATCAATTCCAGCAATTGTTCCTTGTTCGGCGCGGTCGAGCCGTTGCCGAGTGGCACCGCGCCTTTCAGTCCGTCATAGTCGCCCTCGGGGTCGAAAATGCAGAATTGCAGACCTTTTTCGACCAGCCGCTCGGTGAGCGCCGTGGCCAAGGTCGATTTGCCGATGCCCGAGCTGCCGGCGATCAGCACTGTTTCCATCGGCGACAAGTAGATGTCCTTGCCGCGTGAGGTCCCGAGCAACACGCCGCGCGAGCGCTTTTTGGTCAGCGGATAATCGCGCTTGGTCAGCTTGCGGATCAGTTCCTCGACGCCTTTGCCGCGCGGCGCCTTGGTGACGAGGTCGGCGGTTTCCTTGACCGCGGGCAGCGCGTTGGCGACCGCGACGCTGCAGCCCGAGGCCCTGAGGAAAGCGTGGTCGTTCTCCGCGTCGCCGACGGCCACGACATTATGCGGCGACAGCTTCAGGTCCTCGAGCGCGGCCGCCAGTCCGGTTGCCTTGTTGATGCCCGAGGGCAGGATCATCACCGCGCCCTTGTTGAAGATGATCTCCAACTCCAGCCCGAGCTTCTTGATGACGTCGAGCACCGTCGCCTGATGCGGCTCCCAGGTGGCGACGATCGAGCGGCCGACCGACAGCGGCTTCACGCCGCGCTTCTTGAGCCCGTCGATGAGATCGATGGAAGGCGAGGGCGAGATCGTACGCTCTTCCTCGCTGGCCGGCGTGTAGATCAGCGCGCCGTTTTCGGCGACGACCTTGTCAAACAGGAAAAGTTCGGGAAAAACCTCCTTGAGATCAGGCAGTTCGCGGCCGGTGACCAGGATGAGCTTGCGCCCCGATTTCTTCAGCTTTTCCAGCGCCGAGATCGTGCTGGCCGTGACCAGCCCATCATGCGCCAGCGTGCCGTCATAATCGGTGGCCAACGCCATGAAATACATCGGTTGAACCTCTCCGCCGGCTGTTTTCGCGCCCGCCGGGTGAATCCGGCTCGGCGGACAACAACGCCTGGAGGCGGAAAAGGTTTAGGTTGAGCACTGGATTTCTCGGGCCGGCGCCAGGCCATCGCGCATCCCAGCGGTGAACTCGCCCATGCTAAGGGATCGGCCACGAAGAGCTCAATCCGCCCACTTGCCGTACGTCGACGCCTTCGTTACTGCGATCTGATGGCGACGCACAAACTTAGCAACACCACTTGGCACAATGTCCTCGGTACGATCGAGCCGGCGCTCACAATTGCATCCGGCGATGTCGTGACGACGGAAACGCTCGACGCTCAGGGCTTCGACAAGAACGGCGTGCAGCGGGCACGAGGGCCGAACCCGATGAACGGTCCGGTCTTCGTGACCGGGGCCGAACCTGGCGACGCGCTGCGTGTGGAGATCCTGCGCATGGATCCGATCCGCTCTTCCGGCTGGACGATCTCCTCACTGGCTGCAAACGTTGTCGACCCGGAGGCTGCTCGTGGGCTGCCTGCAAGGGACGAAGTCACTTGGCAGATCGACCTGGAATCGCGAACTGTGGTGTTGCGGGAACCGCCGCCAGGCCTCGAGCACTTCATTTTGCCGGTCGAGCCGATGATCGGCTGCTTCGGCGTGGCGCCATCGCTGGGCCAGGCTTTCTCCACCGCGACCAGTGCAGAAAATGGCGGGAACATGGATTACCGCGGGTTTCGGCCCGGCGCGACCGTTTGGTTCCCCGTTGCCGTAGAGGGTGCGCTCTTCTTCGCGGGCGATTGCCATGCGGCGCAGGGCGATGGGGAGATCGTTGGAACCGGGATCGAAACCTGCTTTGAAGTTGAGCTTCGCTTGACTGTGGAAAAAAACAGACAATTGACATGGCCTCGCGGCGAGAACGAGACCCACATTTTCTCTGTTGGCAATGCTCGTCCGCTTGATCAGGCCCTCCAGCACGCGACAACGGATATGTTCAACTGGTTGACAAGTGACCATGGCTTGTCCGCCGCTGCCGCATCGCATCTGATGGGACAGGTTGTCCGGTATCACGTCGGAAACGTTTTTGACCCTGCCTATACGATGGTTTGCCTGATCGAAAAGCGATGGCTTCCGAAACCGTCCTCTACCGGCTGACGAGAGCAATTCCAGGAAAAATGTGAGCGGTTTTCCGTTCGCAATTGCGTCAAGACAAAGAGGTAGGGCGCCGTTTCCGTGAAACGGTGAAACGCACGAGCCCAAGCCACCGCGCCCGTGACAACCATTTGCATCCGTCTAACTGGCCAGATCTGCTTGACGGTGGCTGGGGCGCCAGGATTCGAACCTGGGAATGTCGGTACCAAAAACCGATGCCTTACCACTTGGCGACGCCCCAGCATGCGGGCATGCCCGCTGCGCGCGGCCTTATAGGACGAGGCGAAGCAAAGCTCAATGCCGGGAGATCAACTAAAATCGGCAGCGACGCGGGCCGCCATTCCCGGCCAGTTCATCGCCCGATCGCCCGGCGGTGGATCGAGCCGCACGCGCCGCGCGGCAGCTTCTCGCTTGTGCTGGCGCGGGAGCCGTTCAGCTCAGGCTTCAGGGAAGCAGGCGATGCATCCTACGCCTGGGCCACGCGCGCGCGGCAATCCTCGAGGACGGCCGCAAGCGTATTCTCGAAGGGATGCTCCGGCGCCCAGCCGAGCAGGGTCCGGGCGCGGGTCGCATCGCCGACGATGCATGGCAGATCGCTCGGGCGCAGCCGCAAGGGATCCTGCTCCGTGACGATCTTGACGCTGCTCCGGGCCAGTAGCCGATCGAGGATGTCTCCCATCCGCCAGGACGCGCCGGATGCGACATTGAAAATGGTGTTCGGGGCGAGATCGCCGCTCTTCAGGACCGCGTACGCATACGCGCTGGCGATGTCGCGCGCATCCAGGAAGTCGCGCCTCGCATCGAGATTGCCCACGCGGATGACCGGCGGGGCCACTCCCGCTTCGATCCGGGCGATCTGCATGGCGAAGGCCGGCACGGCAAATGCCTCGGTCTGACCCGGACCCGTATGGTTGAAGGGGCGCATCCGGACACACTTCAACCCCCTGCGCGAAAGCGCGCCGAGCGCGAGGTCGGCCGCGGCCTTGGTCACGGCGTAGTCGTCGATCGGAGCAAGCAGCGTGCTTTCGTCGAGCGGCCGCCCGGTCTTGGCGCTCTCGCCATAGACCAGGCCTGATCCGACATGAACCAGCCAGCAGTCCGGAACCTTGGCGAGGACGGCATTGGCCACGTTGAGCGCGCCGCCCACATGAATGCGCCACGTGTTGCGGGGATCGGCTTGGGCGGCACCCAGGGCCGCGACCGCCGCCAGATGAATGACATGGGTGGGCCGGTGATGGGCGATCGCGTCTTGGACGGCAGCCGCGTCTGTCACGTCCAGCGCTTCGACCTGGCCGAAAGCGGGATGCGGACCGCCATCCTTGGAGGTTGCGGCAACGACAATTTCGCGGCCGCAAACGCTGCGCAGCGCTTCGAGCACATAGGGGCCGACGAACCCGTTGGCGCCGGTCATCAAAATCCGCATGCCGGCCTCACGAACCACGATGCGTCGTCCGCATGCGGAGGCGCGGCAAAAGACGGCGCGTCAAGTCATCGACCCATAGATGCAAGAGCTTCCTTTCAACACCTGACGGTTGAGTGGCGTGCCAGATCGGCGTCCACCATTTCGCGGATCATCTCTTCCAGGGAGATCGTCGCTTCCCATCCGAGCTTCGTCTTTGCCTTGGCCGGATTGCCGCGCAGGATTTCGACTTCCGCCGGCCTGAACAGATCGGGGTCGATGACGAGATGGTCGTTCATCTTCAACCCTACATGCTCGAAGGCGATCCTGCACATGTCGCGCACCGTCGTGGTCCTGCCGGTGGCGACCACATAGTCGTCGGGCTGATCCTGCTGCAGCATCAGCCACATGGCGCGGACATAGTCCCTGGAGTGGCCCCAGTCTCGCTTGGCGTCGATGTTGCCCAGGCGCAGCTCCGTCGCCAGGCCCTTCTTGATGCGCGCGACGGTGTCCGTGACCTTGCGTGTCACGAATTCGATGCCGCGAAGCGGCGATTCGTGATTGAACAGGATGCCGCTCGAAGCATGCAGGCCGAAGCTCTCGCGGTAGTTGACGGTGATCCAATGACCATAGACCTTCGCCACCGCATAGGGCGAGCGGGGATGGAAAGGCGTGGTTTCCGACTGCTCCGGCTCCTGGATAAGACCGTACATTTCCGACGACGAAGCCTGATAGAAACGCGCCTCGGGGATTTCGAGACGCAGCGCCTCGAGAACATTCGTCACGCCGATACCGGTTACGTTGCCTGTCAGGATCGGCTGCTGCCATGAGGATTTGACGAAAGACTGCGCGGCAAGGTTGTAGACCTCGTCCGGCCTTACGTCGCGCATGGTTCGAGTGAGACCCGACAGGTCCGTCAGGTCGCCGTCGACGATCCGCACGTCGTTCTCGATCCCAAGCCATTTCAGGCGCGCGGTGTTGACGTCGGCTGTGCTCGACCGTCGCGCCAGGCCGTGGACGCTATAACCCTTCGAAAGCAGGAGCTGGGCCAGATAGGCGCCATCCTGCCCGGTAATGCCGGTTATCAATGCCGTCCTTGTCATCGATGCTCTCGGAAATCGAGCGAGATGCGGCGCGCGCACCCCCGTTGTTGTCGAACCGGCCGCGCCCCAGGCCTGCGGCAACCGCCGACGCTGCTTTCGTTATACCGCCTCTGATTCATCTGTCAGTGTGCTGTCCCGCGCCCGTTCCAGCGCCATTGCCACAATTTCGGTCGCTCTGTCATGGCTGGCGGCCTCGGCATAGCAACGAAATTCGGGGGCGTTGCCGGAAGGCCGCAGATGGATGATCTCGCCGCTGCTCATCCGCGCCCTGAGGCCGTCGGTCTCATCGACGTCCGCGACGGTGCCGAAGGGGGCAAGGAATTGCCGCAACGCATCGCGGTCGGCGAGCTTGCGCATCAAGCCGCGCGATGCCTCGACAGGGAAGTTCTCGAGCCGCTCGCTTGCACAGACCGGAAGGTTCCAACTCTCGCGCAGGCCCGACAGCGATTTGCCCGTCGATACCGCCGTGCCCAGGACAGCCAGGATGGGCAAGAATGAATCCCGCGTCGGCAGCGCGGACAAAACTCTGCCGTTCAGCAGGCAGTCCGACCCCAGAAGAACCCCGCCATTGGCTTCGAAGCCGACGACGATGCCGCCTGCCTGCCGCGCGGCGTCCATTCCCGCTATGACGAACGGGGACCCGACCTTGGTTCGCCTGACGCTGAATCCGAAAGCCTCGGAGATGCCTGAATTGGAGGTAACCGGCGTCACCACGATGTCGGCCTTGAGGAACAGCGCCGTCGCCAGCCCGATCAGGTCGCCGCGGAACAACTCGCCCTTGTCGTCGATGACGAGAGGGCGATCGGCATCGGCATCGGCCGACAGCACGGCGTCGAATTTGAATTCGCGCACCCAGGCTTTCATCTTCGCCATCGTTTCCGGGCTGACGGCCTCGGTATCGACCGGCACGAACGTTTCCGTTTTGCCTACGGGGATCACATCGGCGCCGTAGGATCGCAGAACCTCGACCAGCAGGGCCGCCGCAACGGTGCTGTGCTGGTAGACGCCGAGCCTCATTCCGGAAAGGGCGCCAGGGGGGAGAATGCCGCCGACCCGGTCTCGGAAGGCCACGCGCGCCTGTTCATGGGCGGTCTGCCAGTCGGCGGGAGTCGGCGGCCACGGATACTGGTCCGACAGTTCAGCGACATGATGGGTAATCGCTGCCTCATCCGCCTTGTCGATCTCGCCCTTCGGCCCGTAGAATTTGATGCCGTTGCGGTCGGCGGGAATATGCGAGCCGGTCACCATCAGCGCCGCGGCGCCGTGCAGGCGGGCATAAAAGGCAAGCGCGGGTGTGGGGATGGGGCCGCAATCGACCGGCTGGAAGCCGGCCGCGGCCAGGGCCGCCATGCAGTCCTTTGCAATTACCGGACTGCTGTCGCGCAGATCGCGCCCGACAAAGACCTTGCCTTGCTGAAACCCGGTCGACCGCAAGCGTTGGGCGAAACCCTCGGTATAAAGCCCGCTTGGCCTCCCAACCAACTCGGAAGCCAAACCCCGAACGCCGCTTGAGCCGAATTTCATCAGTTCTGCTTTGCTGTTGGAAGATTGCCGCCGCTCGTTGGACTGAGCCCGGCGGCCCCCCGGCTGTCAACAGCAAAAACAACGCGAAAGCCGCGTCTTTTCTAATGTCCCCATACAGCCAGTTCGTTGCCGGCCGGATCGGTGAAATGAAACCGCCTGCCGCCTGGAAAGGAAAAGATCGGCTTGACGATGGCGCCGCCGGCATTCTCGACCGCGTCCAGCGTTTCCTCGAGGTTTTCGCAGTAGATGACCGGAAGCGGCTTGGCGGGCGCTTCGCCGGCATCTGCCTGGAAGCCGCCGTCAAGCCCTTCGGCAAAGGCGGCATAGGTCGGGCCGTAGTCGGTGAACGACCACGAAAAAGCGGCGCTGTAGAAGGACTTGACGCTGTCCAGCGAGCCGCCTGTCGCCGGCAGTTCGAGATAGTCGAGTTTTCCGTTGAGTTTCATCACGCTACTCCACTATGTTCTCTTTATGTTCTATATTGCGCTGCCCCGTCCCGCAAGTCTTTTTGACGCAGCTTTTGCTTAATCGATTGTAGTTGCGATGCCCGCTAGCCCGGTGCCTTGCCTTTCGCACTGCAGCATCCTATCGCTCGGGTCGGGACGGCGGGGAACCAGGCAATCATCCGGATGTTCTATCTTCCACGAACTGGAGGGCAAGCATGACCAAGTGGGTTTACACCTTCGGCGACGGCGCCGCCGAAGGCCGTGCCGGCGACCGCAACCTTCTCGGTGGCAAGGGTGCCAATCTGGCCGAGATGTGCAGCCTCGGGCTGCCGGTGCCGCCCGGTTTCACCATCACCACCGAAGTCTGCAACGCCTATTACGCCAACGGCCGCACCTATCCCGGCGCGCTCGAGGCGGATGTCGTCTCCGCTCTCGATCATATCGGCCGCATCGCCGGCCGCCGCTTCGGCGACCCGTCGAAGCTGCTGCTGGTGTCGGTGCGTTCCGGTGCCCGCGCGTCGATGCCCGGCATGATGGACACCGTGCTCAATCTCGGCCTCAACGACGAAACGGTCGAGGCGCTGGCCGCCGACTCCGGCGACGCCCGCTTCGCCTACGACAGCTACCGCCGCTTCATCCAGATGTACTCCGACGTCGTCATGGGCCTCGACCACGAGGTGTTCGAGGAAATCCTCGAAGACCAGAAGGCGAATCTCGGCCACGAGCTCGATACCGAACTGACGGCGGAAGAGTGGCAGGGCGTCATCGATCTTTACAAGGCCAAAGTCGAGGAAGAGCTCGGCAAGCCCTTTCCGCAGGATCCGAACGAACAGCTCTGGGGCGCCATCGGCGCCGTATTCTCGAGCTGGATGAACAACCGCGCCATCACCTACCGGCGCCTGCACGACATTCCCGAAAGCTGGGGCACGGCGGTCAACGTCCAGGCCATGGTGTTCGGCAACATGGGCAACACGTCCGCCACCGGCGTCGCCTTCACCCGCAATCCCTCGACCGGCGAAAGGCAGCTCTACGGCGAGTTCCTGGTCAATGCCCAGGGCGAGGACGTGGTGGCCGGCATCCGCACGCCGCAGAACATCACCGAAGCGGCGCGCATCGCCGCCGGCTCCGACAAGCCGTCGCTGCAGAAGCTGATGCCGGATGCGTTCCGGGCTTTCGTCGACATCTCCGACCGGCTGGAAAAGCATTACCGCGACATGCAGGATCTCGAATTCACCATCGAGCGCGGCAAATTGTGGATGCTGCAGACCCGCTCCGGCAAGCGTACCGCCAAGGCGGCGCTGAAGATCGCCGTCGAGATGGCCAGGGACGGGCTGATCACCAAGGATGAGGCGGTCGCCCGCATCGATGCGGCCTCGCTCGACCAGCTCCTGCATCCGACCATCGATCCGAAGGCTGCGCGTGATGTCATAGGCATGGGCCTGCCGGCGTCGCCCGGTGCCGCCACCGGTGAGATCGTTTTTTCCTCCAGCGATGCCGAGGACGCCAAGGCGCAAGGCCGCAAGGTGATCCTGGTGCGCATCGAGACCAGCCCCGAGGACATCCACGGCATGCATGCCGCCGAAGGCATCCTCACGACGCGCGGCGGCATGACCAGCCACGCCGCCGTGGTGGCGCGCGGCATGGGCAAGCCCTGCGTATCGGGCGCAGGCTCGCTGCGTGTCGACTACAAGGCCGGCACGCTGCTCTCGATGGGCCAGACCTTC
Source organism: Mesorhizobium sp. B4-1-1 (assembly GCF_006439375.1). NCBI lineage: Bacteria > Pseudomonadati > Pseudomonadota > Alphaproteobacteria > Hyphomicrobiales > Phyllobacteriaceae > Mesorhizobium > Mesorhizobium sp. B4-1-1. Next base: position 47,417 of record NZ_VFTH01000003.1, on the reverse strand, counting down.
CGCAAGGGCGACGTCATCACCATCGACGGCGCCAACGGCCAGGTGCTCAAAGGGGCGGTCGCCATGCTGCAGCCGGAGCTGTCGGGCGATTTCGCCGCCATCATGGAATGGGCCGACGCGGCGCGCCGCATGAAGGTGCGCACCAATGCCGAAACGCCGCTCGATGCCCGCATGGCGCGTTCTTTCGGCGCCGAGGGCATCGGGCTTTGCCGCACCGAGCACATGTTCTTCGATGGCGACCGCATCGTCGCCATGCGCGAGATGATCCTGGCCGACACCGAGAAGGACAGGCGTGCGGCACTGGACAAGCTGCTGCCCATGCAGCGCTCGGACTTCCTCGAGCTGTTCGAGATCATGGCGGGCCTGCCGGTGACGATCCGCCTGCTCGACCCGCCGCTGCACGAATTCCTGCCCAAGACCGAAGCCGAGCTCGCCGAGGTCGCCTCCGCCATGAACGTATCGGCGGACAAGCTCCGGCAGCGCACGGAGGCGCTGCACGAATTCAACCCGATGCTGGGCCATCGCGGCTGCCGGCTCGCCGTCTCCTATCCCGAGATTGCCGAGATGCAGGCGCGCGCCATCTTCGAGGCGGCGGTCGAGGCCGGCCACAAGGCCGGAGCGCTGGTGGTGCCGGAAATCATGGTGCCGCTGGTCGGCCTCGTGAAGGAGCTGGAATATGTCAAGGCGCGCATCGATGCGGTCGCGCAGAGCGTGATGCAGGAGAGCGGCACCAAGATCGATTATCTGACCGGCACGATGATCGAATTGCCGCGCGCGGCAATCCGCGCCCATGTCATCGCCGAGGCGGCCGAATTCTTCTCCTTCGGCACCAACGACCTGACGCAGACCACCTTCGGCATCTCGCGCGACGACGCGGCCTCCTTCCTCGAAACATACCGGCAGAAGGGCATCATCGAGCAGGATCCGTTCGTGTCGCTCGATGTCGACGGCGTCGGCGAATTGGTGCGGATCGCGGCCGAAAAAGGCAAGGCGACGCGGCCCGGCATTAAGCTCGGCATCTGCGGCGAGCATGGCGGCGATCCGGCCTCGATCCGTTTCTGCGAGGAGGTCGGCCTCGATTACGTCTCGTGCTCGCCGTACCGGGTGCCGATCGCCCGGCTGGCGGCCGCGCAGGCGGCCGTGGCGGCGGCGAAGGGCGCGGCAAAACGCGCCTCCTGATGCATGTCGCCCAGAAGTGCGCAGCGGTTCTGGGGCAACGACATGCATCAAAGCAAAGACCATGTCGCCCAGAAGTGCGCAGCGGTTCTGGGACAACGACATGCATCAAAGCAAAGACCATGTCGCCCAGAAGTGCGCAGCGGTTCTGGGGCAACGACATGCATCAAAGCAAGACTTGAAGCGCGCCGCTTGAATTCGTTTCAGCGCGGCGCGCTCAAGGGGCATTCGGATACCTTACGGTTTTGTATGCAATGTCACGCGAACGTGCGCGTGACGGCCCTGAATCTCGACACCGTTTCAAGCGACTTTCCGACACCGAATTTATTGTGTCGGAAAACCCATGTTGCAGATTTCCCCATCCGCTTACCGCTCGATCCTGATCCTGCAGACCAAGTTCATCGGCGACATCGTGCTTGCCTCCGCGCTGTCGAAGAACCTGCAGCTTCAATATCCGGGCGTCCGGATCGTGTTTCTTTGCGAAGCGCATTTCGCCGGCTTCCTGACTGCCCATGGCATAGCTTCCGAGGTCGTCCCCTTTAGCCGTGCCAAGATGCGTGGCTCGCCGCTCGAGCGGGGTCGCGAGCTCTTCCGCATGGTGCGCACATTGCGGCAGCACCGTTTCGACATGACCATCGACATCACCGATTCCAAGACCTCGCGGATCATTTCCGAACTGGTCAACGCTCCAGTCAGGGTCGGTTATTTTCCGACGGAGCGGCCTTTGCGCTGGCACGAGCGTCAACCGGCCAACGTCAGAATGAAGCCCTTCGGATTTGGCAAGACGCATTATCTCTACCGTTATCTGTCTCCGTTGGAGGCGCTGGGCATCGATCTGCGCGTCAGGGCGCCGGCCATTCGCCCGCTGCCCTTCGAGACGACGCGCGCCCTGGCCTTGCTCGCCAGGCACCAAATCCAGCCAAACGCTTTTGTTGCGATCCATGCCGGAGCAAGCTTCGTGGGCCGCCGGTGGCAGCCGGAGCGCTTTGCCGAGGCAATCGACAGGATCGTCCGCGAAACCGGGCTGCGCGTGGTTCTGGTCGGCGGTCCGGACGAGAGCGAGGCGACCGACAGGATCATGGCCGCGGCCAAGACGCCAGTCGTCAACCTGGCGGGTACGCTGCGGTTGGAAACGCTGCTGGCGCTGCTCAAGGAGGCGCGACTGTTTCTCGGCAACGAAAGCGGGCCGATGCATATGGCGGCCGCGGCCAGCACGCCGGTCGTCGGCCTGTTCGGTCTGACCAGCCCGGTTCGCTGGGCGCCGATCGGGGTGCCCAGCATTTCGTTGCGGCCATCCATGCCTTGCGACTGCGTCGGCGGCGACCTGTGCCGCCGGACCGACCCGAGCAAGGCATGCTGCGTCTGGCGCCTGGAAGTCGATCCGGTCGTCGACGCTGCGCTCGAACTGCTGGCACGCACCGAGATGCTCCTGGAGGCCGCGGTCTGACATTCGCCGGAAAGTGGCCCGTCGGCGGCGTAGCGCCTTTTGGACCAATCCCAGGACGGTATGAAACGTTGGGCGCGGCCCTTCGCCTTTTTCCGTGAAACGGTGGAAGGCGCCCGTCGGCGCGCGAGTCGCTCTGGTCCACGATCTTGCCATCTTGTATATGAGAGCCACGTGAAACAAGCGCATGACGGCTCCACATGTCGACGTCTCAGCCCAGCTTCGTGGACTCCGGTCCGTCCGGCGCCCGGACACGGGTGTCGCAGCTTCTCTCCGGCCCTCTCCGGTCGATCCTGATCCTGCAAACGAAGCACATTGGCGATCTCGTTCTTTCCTCCGCGTTGGCGAGGAATCTGCAGCTCGAATTTCCCGGCGTCCGCATCGTCTTCCTCTGCGATGGCCGCTTCGCCGGTCTCCTCACGGCCAACGACATCGCCTCGGAGGTCGTGACATTCCGCCGTTCCCATATGCGCGGCACGCCGCTGCGGCGCACGCAGGAGCTTATTCTCACGCTTCTTAAGTTACGCCGCGGCCATTTCGATATGGTCATCGACATCACCGATACGAAGACGTCGCGATTCATCTCAGGACTGGTTGGTGCACGGGTTCGCGTCGGATATCACCCGTCAGAAAGGCCCCCGCGTTGGCTCGAGCGCCAACCTGCCAATGTCAAGGCAAAGCCGTTCGGCTATGGCGAGCAGCATTTTCTCTATCGTTACCTTTCGCCGCTGGAGGCGCTTGGCATAGAGTTGCGTGTGCGGGATCCCGACATTCGGCCGCTGCCGTTCGAGACGACGAAAGCTTTGGCCCTGCTGGACAAGTTCCACCTTCGGCCGAACGCCTTCGTCGCGGTGCATGCCGGTGCAAGCTTCCCCGGGCGCCGCTGGCAGCCCGAGCGCTTTGCCGCCGCGATCGACCGGATATCGGCTGAGACAGGTCTGGACGTCGCCCTGGTCGGCAGCCCGGACGAGAACGAGGTGGTGGAAAAGATCCTGGCGGCTGCGAAAACGCCGATCGTCAATCTGGTCGGAGCGCTCCCGCTCGACACGCTGCCGGCGCTGTTCAAGCAGGCGCGGCTGTTTCTCGGCAACGACAGCGGCCCCATGCACATGGCTGCCGCGGTCGGCACTTCCGTCGTCGGCCTGTTCGGCCTGCAGAGCCCGGTCCACTGGGGACCGGTCGGCGTGTCGAGCATCGCGGTGCGCCCGGCCATGCCTTGCGATTGCATCGGCGGTGACCTGTGCGAACGGCCTGACCCCAACAAGGCGTGCTGCGCCTGGCGCCTGGAGGTCGACACGGTCGTCGATGCCGTGCTCCAGCTGCTGGCGCGAACCGAGTTGGTGCTGGAGGCCGCGGTCTAAGCGAGAGCAAATTTTCGCGACTGCTGCTTTTTGCGCTGTTTGCCGTCCTGATTTTCGCCTAGATGCGGGTTTTGTAGAGGCAAGTTTTGTTGGCGCGGCGCGGAGAATGCCCGAACGTGCCGGTTTGGAACGAATGATGGGCGTGCTTCGAAATTCCCTTTGCGCGATGGCACTGTCGCTGTTCGCGGCGTCGGCGGGCAATGCCGCGACGCTGCTCGAGCCGACACTGCATGTGAAGCCGCAGGGCGCCGAGATCGGCGGCGGGCGCGTCGCGCTGACGCTCGATGCCTGCGGCGGCAAGACCGACACGAGGATACTTTCGGCGCTCGTCGACAACAGGATACCGGCGACGATCTTTGTTACCGGCATCTGGCTGAAGCGCAACGCCGAAGCCGTCGAGATCATGCGGGCGCACCCCGATCTGTTCGAACTGGAAAACCACGGCGGCCGCCACATTCCGGCGGTCGATACGCCGCAGAAGATCTACGGCATCCGCAGCGCCGGCAGCCCGGCCGCCGTGCAAGCCGAGGTTGAAACCGGCGCCGCCGCCTTAGCCGGCGCAGGCGGGCCCGTGCCAAAATGGTTTCGCGGCGCGACCGCCGAATACAGCCCCTCGGCGATCGCCATGATCCGCAGGCTGGGCTTCAAGATCGCCGGCTTCTCGGTCAATGGCGACGGAGGCTCGCTGCTCGGCGCGAAGGAAACGGCGCGCCGCATCGGCGCCGCCAAGGACGGCGACGTCATCATCGCCCACATCAACCAGCCGACCCATGCCGCCGGCGAGGGCGTGGTTCAGGGGCTGCTCGCCTTGAAGCAGAAGGGCATGACCTTCGTGCGCCTCGACGATGCCGAGGGCATAGGCAACGACGGCACGACGGACTGAGTTGCCATGATATTCAGGTGAGGGCGGCCCGCGAACAGCGAACTCCTGCGCTTCCGGCCCTCGCCAGCCGAAGCACTCATGAATGGCACGTCAGTTAAGGCTACGGCCGGCGTAGGCCGATTCTCGGAACTCATTTTCTCGGCTCGGCCTGACCTGAACCTCAAGGCGCCTCTGGCGGGCCTACAAAGGCTCAGCCCGGCTCAGCTTCGACCGTTACCTTGCTCGTATAGAATGCGCCGTGATTGCGGATTTCGGCCATCTCGTCGAATGGCGTCTCATAAGCCCACATTGCATTTTCGCCGACTTCGCCGGCTTCACGGACGCTCCAGTAGCTGGCATCGCCTTTGTACGGGCAATGCGTCGAGTGCTCGGTGGCGGCCAGCTTGCTGAAATCGATGTCGTCGAACGGGATGTAGAAGGCATCCGCGTAGGGCGGCTCCGACAGCACCTTGGCCCGGGTTGACCGGGCGACGACGGTGTCGCCCGCACGCACGATGACGCTGCCGCGATAGGGTTCGACGGTGATCGCCTTGTCCGGGTTGCGCTGGAAGCCGGGGGCGGGGTTGGCGAGCTTGTCCATGAATGGTCTCCTTGGGGGAGATTTACATGTGTCGGACAAGCGCGTCGCGCAAGCCCGCGCGGCGCGAGGTGTCATCACCATTCATTGAATGTCTGTCACGCAGCCGTCAGGCGGCCGTCTTGAAGGCATCCATGAGGCTGGCATAGGCGGCGGCAATGCCCGCAACCGGATTGGTGCTTCTCGCCGCGGTTTCGACCTTCAGCGCGCCGCCGCTGGTCGGCAGCGTCAGCAGCAGGAACTGACGATTGTCGGCGTTGCCGATGCAGGCCGCGGCGACATGTTCGCCCTCGGCGCCGTTTTCGACGCGCATCTTGAACAGCAACGTTCCGCCGACGGCCTCCAGCGCGCCGCCGACGACTTCGGCAAATTCATCTTCGGAAACTGTTTTGGTGTCCGGCGTCAGAACGTCCAGACTTTCGGCAAGCGTGCTTTCGAGGGCCTTATCGTCGAGCTGCGCGTCCATGCGAACCACTCCATTCGCCAATCTCACCCAGCCCGTTAATGAAACTTAACGGCGACGATGGCCGGATTATGGCGGTTTTCCCGGTTCTTCGATCCATCCACGGGCTTCGACTTATGGTGGCTGGACAAACCGGCGGTTCGTTCCACAATGCGTGAAACAAACGACGCGAATGCGCAAAGGGGAGGAACGTATGCTTGGATTGATGCAGGAATGGCCGCTGCTTTGCCACAAGCTGCTCGACCATGCCGAACGCCAGCACGGCGGCAGGGAGGTCGTGTCGCGTTCGATCGAAGGCCCGATCGTGCGCACCACCTTCGCCGAAATCCATCACCGGGCGCTCAAGGCGGCGCAGCGGCTGGAGCGTGACGGCTTCAGGCTCGGCGACCGCATCGCGACCCTTGCCTGGAACACGGCCCGCCATATCGAGGCTTGGTACGGCATCATGGGCATCGGCGCGATCTATCACACGCTCAACCCGAGGCTTTTTCCCGAGCAGATCGCCTGGATCATGAACAATGCCGAGGACAAGGCGATCTTCGTCGATTTGACCTTCGTGCCGCTCCTGGAAAAGATCGCCGGCGCAATCCGGTCGCTGAGAAAGGTGATCGTGCTGACCGACCGGGCGCATATGCCGCAAACGTCGCTGGCGAATGCCGTCGCCTATGAGGAATGGCTGGCCGAGGCCGATGGCGCCTTTGCCTGGAAGGCGTTCGACGAGAACACCGCCGCCGGCATGTGCTACACCTCGGGCACGACGGGCGACCCGAAGGGCGTGCTCTACAGCCACCGCTCCAACGTCCTGCACGCCATGATGGCCGCCATGCCCGACGCCATGGGCATATCCACCCGGGATGTGATCCTGCCTGTCGTACCGATGTTCCACGCCAATGCCTGGGGTCTCGGCCAGAGCGGACCGATGATCGGCGCCAAGCTGGTGATGCCCGGCTGCAGAATGGACGGCGCCTCGATCTATGAGCTGCTCGACATCGAGAAGGTGACGTTCAGCGCCGCCGTGCCGACCGTCTGGATGATGCTGCTGCAATATCTTGAGGAAACCGGCAAGAAGCTGCCTTACCTGAAGAAGGTCGTCATCGGCGGCGCGTCCTGTCCGCGCGCCATCACCGCCAAGTTCCAGGACAACTACGATGTGCAGGTGGTGCATGCCTGGGGCATGACCGAGATGTCGCCGCTGGGCACGCTCTGCACCCTGAAGCCGCAATATGAGACGCTGACTGGCGAGGCGCGGCTCGATGTCCAGGGCAAGCAGGGTTTTTCGCCCTTCGGCGTCGAAATGAAAGTGACCGACGACAGCGACAACGCGCTGCCCTGGGACGGCAAGACCTTCGGACATCTCAAGGTGCGCGGCCCCGCGGTGGCCCGCGCCTATTATGGCGGCGCCGGCGCCGAGCAGTTCGATGCCGATGGCTGGTTCGACACCGGCGATGTCGCCCATATCGACGCCAGCGGCTACATGCAGATCACCGATCGCGCCAAGGATGTCATCAAGTCCGGCGGCGAATGGATATCGACCATCGATCTCGAGAATCTCGCCGTCGGCCATCCGGACGTGGCGGAGGCGGCGGCCATCGGCATCCCGCACTCCAAATGGGGCGAGCGGCCCTTGCTGGTCGTCGTGAGCAAGCCCGGCAGGGAGCCGAGCAAGGGCGACATCCTCACCTTCATGAGCGGCAAGGTGGCGAAGTGGTGGATGCCCGACGACGTGGCCTTCGTCGGTGAAATTCCGCACACCGCCACTGGCAAGATCCAGAAGACTACCTTGCGCGACCAGTTCAAGGATTACCGCCTGCCGACGGATTGACCAAAAATGTTTGATCTTTCGGCTTCAAGCCGGCGTCAAAAACCGCTAACTCTCGGCCCGGGTTGGGACGACACGGCACAGAATGGCATCTATTCCTGAACGGCAGACGTCGAGGGCGGCCGGCTGGTCGCGGCGGATCGGGGCATTTTCCCTCGTCCTTTTGCTCACCGTCATTGCCACCTACAGGCTGGGTCTCGTCGACACACCGCCTTTCCTGTGGGTGCTGGCGGTCGTGGCGCTGCTGGCGGCGCTTGCCCTGTTGCTGGCTGGTCTCGGTCTGTCCAGGGTCTGGAGTTTCGGCGATCGCGGTGGCCGCGATCTCAGCATCGGCGCGCTGCTGGCGCTTCTGGTGCTGGCGCCCTACGGCGTCGCCGTCTACTGGGCGACGATCTATCCGCCGCTGCGCGACATCTCGACCGATCTCGACGATCCGCCGGTGCTGGACACCAGCGAGCGCACCGCCGACATGAACGAGCTATCGCCGCCCACCCCGGGCGAACAGAGTCTGCAGGCCGCCGCCTATCCGTTAGTTAGCGGGCGCAGCTACAACCTGCCTTTCGAAACCGTCGTCGACGCTGTCGAAACCGTGCTCGACCGCCGCGACTGGCAGCTGACGGCACCTTATCCCGACATCAACGGTCAGAGCGAGGCGACCATCAATGCGCTGGCCAAGGGCTTCGTGCTCGGACTGCCGGCCGACGTCGCCATCCGCGTCACCGACGACGGCGAGCAGGTCATCGTCGACATGCGCTCGGCCTCGCGCTACGGCCGCTACGACCTCGGCGACAACGCCGCCCGCATCACGGATTTCCTCGGCGAACTCGACCAGCAGGTCGCCGGGCAGGTCGGCCCGGCGCCGGCCGAATAGAGCAATTCCCGGAAAAGTGTGAAGCGGTTTTCCGTCCGGAATTGCGCCAAGAAGGAAGTGGGAGCGCTTCGCCGTTTTCCGTGAAACGGTGACGCGCTCCGGACCTACGCAGCGGGCGCGAAAACGCCGTCTATGGCCGGATCACCGTCCGTGACGACCAGGCCGCGCGCGACCAGATCCTCGAGATGGGCAAGTACCGAAAGCCCCGCGGCGCCGTGCAGCCGCGGGTCTGTGTCGCGGTAGATCGCCGCGACCATTTCCGCGATCGTCCGGTCTCCGGCGCGGATGCGTTCCAGGATCGCCCTTTCGCGCATCTTGCGATGCGTCTTGAGGCCGCGCATGAACCTTCGCGGCGCGGTCACTGGCCCGCCATGGCCCGGCAAAAGCAAGCGATCGTCGCGCGCCAGCAGCCGGTCGAGGGAGCTCATATAGTCGGCCATGGCGCCGTCCGGCGGCGCGACGATCGTGGTCGACCACGCCATGACATGGTCGGCTGAAAACAGGGTTCCGGTCCCCTCGAGGGCAAACACGACGTGGTTGGCGGTGTGGCCGGGCGTCAGCACGGTGCGGATGGCCCAGCCGTCGCCCTCAGTCAGCGCATTGTCGGCCAGCACGACATCGGGAACGAAGGTAAGGTCGGCGCTGGCGTCGAGCGGATTGACCTCGCCGATGCGCAAGGCGCGGGCCGGCCGATGCGGGCCTTCGGCAAGCGTCGGGGCGCCGGTCAGCTCTTTCAATCGCGCCGCGAGCGGCGAATGGTCGCGATGGGTGTGGCTGACGAAGATGTGGCTGACAGGCCTGCCAGCAATCGTCTTGAGCAGCGTCTCGAGATGGGCGTCGTCTTCCGGCCCTGGATCGATCACCGCCAGCATCTCGCGGCCGACGAGATAGCTGTTGGTGCCGTGGAAGGTGAACGGGCTTGGATTTCTGGCGGTGACGCGCAGCACATCCGGCGCAACCGCAACCGCCCGGCCATAGGCGGGATCGAAGCTGGTGTCGAATTCAAGGGCCATGCCGGCGTGCTCCGTTGCAATGCGGCAAAATGATTGCCGCCCGATACGGAAGCCAATATAGGAAAATCAATGCATGTCGCCCAAAACCGCGCAGCGGTTTTGGGAGAACGACATGCATCAGGACAATTTTTAAAGCGCGCCGCCTGGACCCGTTTCTGTGCGATGCGCTTTTAAAGCCAGCAAATCAGCCACCCAACAAATCAGCCAGAATGGGAAAGACCATGGCAACTGCAACCACGATGCGCCCGCTTGTTTCTCTCACCCTGCCGGATCGGGGCGCCGCCCGGCTCGCGACCCAGCTCTTCCTGGCACTCGCCGGAACCTTGCTGCTGACGCTTTCGGCCAAGACCAAAGTGGTGCTCGGCCCGGTCGACATTTCGCTGCAAACGCTGGCCGTGCTGTTGATCGCCTCGGCGTTCGGCCTGCGCCTTGCTGTCGCCACGCTCCTTCTCTACCTCGCCGAAGGCGCTTTTGGCTTGCCGGTTTTCCAGGGTACGCCGGAAAAGGGCATCGGCATCGCCTATATGCTGGGTTCGACGGGCGGCTATCTTGCTGGCTTCGTGGTCATGGCGGCGATCGCCGGCTGGGCCGCGGATCGCGGCTGGGACCGCAATCCGTTCAAGCTGTTCGGCGCCATGCTGACGGCGGAGGTCGTCATGATGGCCATCGGCTTTGCCTGGCTGGCGATCCTCATCGGGCCGGAAAAATCCTGGCAGTTCGGCGTCCTGCCCTTCATCGTCGGCGACCTGATCAAGGTGGCTTTGGCCGCCAGCTTGGTGCCGGCCGTGTGGGCATTGCTCAAGCGCGGCTGAGAACGATCGACGAGAAAAGGGCCGGCGGGCGACAAGCGCCCGCCGGCCCTTTTTCATGGCGCGGTCGGATTTCGCTCGAAACCACCGCACGCCGGATGATAGAAAGCGGTGAGGTGCGTCGGGAAGCAGTCGAAGCCGACATTGACAAGCCAGCGCCCGAAACCTAAGCACGGGCAACTTGGCGTCGAGGCGGGGGCCGCGGTAGTTCAAGGAGAGCTTGTTGAAAGGAATTATCCTTGCGGGTGGCAGCGGAACACGCCTTTATCCGCTTACATTAGCGGTTTCTAAGCAGATACTGCCGATCTACGACAAGCCGATGATCTATTACCCGCTGAGCGTGCTGATGCTCGCGGGAATCCGCCAGATTCTCATCATCTCAACTCCGCGCGACTTGCCGGTCTTTCAGGCTTTGCTGGGCGACGGTTCCGAATTTGGCGTGGAGCTTTCCTACGCCGAGCAGCCGCAGCCCAACGGCCTCGCGGAGGCCTTCATCATCGGTCGCGACTTCATCGGCAAGGACAACGTGTCGATGATTCTCGGCGACAACATCTATTTCGGCGAGGGTTTGTCGCATCTGTGCCGTCGCGCGGCCGGCCGTGAAAGCGGCGCCTCGGTATTCGCCTATCATGTCGACGATCCGGAGCGCTACGGCGTGGTTTCGTTCGACAAGGCAACCGGCAAGGCTTTGACAATCGAGGAAAAGCCTCAAAAGCCGAAATCCAACTGGGCCGTCACCGGCCTCTATTTTTACGACAACGGCGTCGTCGACATCGCCTCGACGATCCGCCCTTCCGCGCGCGGCGAACTCGAGATCACGGCGGTCAACAACGTCTATCTCGAGCGCGGGCAACTGCAGGTGCATCAGCTCGGCCGCGGCTACGCCTGGCTCGACACCGGCACGCATGACAGCTTGCACGAGGCGGCCTCCTTCGTGCGCACGATCGAGCATCGCCAGGGCATCAAGGTCGCTTGCCCGGAGGAGATCGCGTTCGAGCAGGGCTGGCTCGGCGCCGACAAGGTTCTGGAGCGCGCCGCGCGGCTCGGCAAGAACGAATACGCCGCCTATCTGCGCCGGCGGGTGGCCGATCTGATGGAGGAACGCGGTGCTTGAAGTCAGGCCGCTCGGCCTCGATGGCGTGCTGGAGATCGTGCCGAAGCGGCATGGCGACGCGCGCGGCTTTTTCAGCGAGACCTGGAATGCCGAACGCTTCGCCGAGGCCGGCATCGACCTCGCCTTCGTGCAGGACAATCATTCCTATTCCGCCGCGGCCGGCGTGCTGCGCGGCCTGCATTACCAGTTGCCGCCGCGCGCCCAGGACAAGCTGCTGCGCGTCATCAGGGGCAGCGTGCTCGATGTCGCGGTCGATATCCGCCGCGCCTCGCCGACCTTCGGCAAATGGGTGGCTCTGGAGATATCGGCCGAAAAGGGCAACCAGGTCCTGGTGCCGAAAGGCTTCGCGCACGGTTTCGTCACGCTCGTGCCGGATACCGAGGTGCTCTACAAGGTGACCGACACCTATTCGCGCGAGCACGACCGGTCGATCCGCTTCGACGACCCGGAGATCGGCATAAAATGGCCGTCGATCGCGGGCGGCTTCCAGCTTTCGGACAAGGACCGCAACGCGCCCTTGCTCGGCCTGGCGCAGGTGTTCGCGTGAGGAGGGATGGCGGCATGAATTTTCTGGTCACCGGAGGCGCCGGCTTCATCGGCTCGGCCGTGTGCCGGCATCTGTGCGCCAATCCGGCCTATCGCGTCACCAATCTCGACAAGCTCACCTATGCCGGCAACCTCGCTTCGCTGAGGCCGATCGAGAACGCGCACAACTATCGCTTCGAGCAGGCCGACATCTGCGACGAGCGCGCGGTGCTGGAGATCTTGCGCCGCGACGACATCGACATCGTCATGAACCTTGCGGCCGAGAGCCATGTCGACCGCTCGATCGACGGGCCGGGCGCCTTCATCGAGACCAACATCGTCGGCACCTACCGCATCCTGAATGCCGCGCTGGAATACTGGCGCGGGCTTCCGCAGGCCCGCCAGGACAGCTTCCGCTTCCATCATGTCTCGACCGACGAGGTGTTTGGCGACCTGCCTTTCGACGGCGGCATGTTCGTGGAGGAGACGCCCTACGCGCCGTCCTCGCCCTATTCGGCCTCGAAGGCGGCGTCCGACCATCTGGTGCGGGCCTGGCACGAGACCTACGGCCTGCCGGTGGTTCTCTCCAACTGCTCGAACAATTACGGGCCCTATCATTTCCCGGAGAAGCTGATCCCGCTGGTCATCCTCAACGCGCTCGACGAGAAGCCGCTGCCCGTCTACGGCGCCGGCGCCAATGTGCGCGACTGGCTGTTCGTGGAGGATCACGCGAGGGCTCTTGAACTGGTGGCCACCAAGGGGCAGCCGGGCGAGAGCTACAATGTCGGCGGCAATTCCGAACGCACCAATCTCGGAGTGGTCGAGGCGATCTGCGATCTTCTCGACCTCAGGCAGCCGCGCGCCGGCGGCAAGCGCTATCGCGAGTTGATCGCCTTCGTCACCGACCGCCCCGGCCATGACCGCCGCTACGCGATCGACGCCTCCAAGATCGCGCGCGACCTCGGCTGGACGCCGCGGGAGGACTTCGACAGCGGCCTGGCCAGGACCGTCGACTGGTATCTCGACAACAAATGGTGGTGGGGGCCGATCCGCGAGCAGCGCTACGATGGCGCGCGGCTGGGCCGCGCTAAGGTGGAAACGCGCCCGGCCGAAAACACCCCGCTCGAGAACGTCCAGATCGAAAATGCAAGGGCCGAAAGCAGCCCGGCCGGGAACGCGGCCGAGAGCAGGAAGGTGGCCACGTGAGGCTTGCCGTCACCGGACGCGAGGGTCAGGTTGCCGCCAGTCTGGTCGAGGCGGCGCGGGGCCGCGACGACGTCGAGGTCGTCGCCGTCGGCCGGCCGGCGCTCGACCTGGTGCGGCCAGACACGGTGTTCGCCGCCCTTGAAGCGGCACGGCCCGACATCGTCGTTTCCGCCGCCGCCTACACCGCCGTCGACCAGGCCGAGGACGAGAAGGACCTGGCCTTCGCCGTGAACGCCGCCGGCGCCGGCAAGGTGGCCGAAGCCGCGGCAAGGCTCGGCGTTCCCGTCATCCATCTGTCGACCGACTATGTCTTCGACGGCACCAAGAACGGCGCCTATGTCGAGACCGACCCGACCGCCCCGCTCGGCGTCTACGGCGCCTCCAAGCTCGCCGGCGAAGAGGCGGTCGCGACGGCCAACCCGCGTCACCTCATCCTGCGCACGGCCTGGGTCTACAGCCCCTTCGGCAGGAATTTCGTCAAGACAATGCTGCGCCTCGCCGCCGGCCGCGACGAGATCGCGGTCGTCGCCGACCAATGGGGCAACCCCACATCCGCGCTCGACATTGCCGACGCCATCCTGCATGCGGCGCCGAAGCTGGTCGACGACAGCAATTTCGCCGCCTTCGGCGTCTACCATCTGGCGGGCGAGGGCGACACCAACTGGAGCGGCTTTGCCCGTCACATCCTCGACACAAGCCGGGCGTTTGGTGGCCCGCACGCGAACGTGCGCGATATCGCGACGAGCGACTATCCGACCAAGGCCAAGCGGCCGCAAAATTCGCGACTTTCGAGCGCGAAGTTTGAGGGTGTGTTCGGGTGGCAGGCGTCGGGGTGGCGGGAGGCGAGTGAAGGCGTGGTTCGCCAGTTGGGGCACGACCAAATTGATAATTGCCAGCCACTTGCTGGGATGGCGAACTTGTCTGGCAGTGCGATAAAGCGATGATCCCTTTCACGTCGACAACGTTCCGGTTCCCTGAACTCGTGGCTCCATCTGCGTGGATCGAGCATGTTCCGTTCATGTTCTGGCTTGTCGACGCGCTTCGTCCGCGTCGCTTCGTCGAGCTTGGCACGCACACTGGGGTTTCTTATTGCGCTGCCTGCCAGGCTATCGAACTGCTGCGTCTTTCTTGCAGCAGCTACGCAATCGACACCTGGAAAGGTGATGAGCACGCGGGCTTCTATGGCGAGGAGATCTATTCCGTCCTGGCCGACTACCATGCCAGAAAATATGCAGCTTTTTCGTCTCTCGTGCGGTCGACTTTCGACGAGGCAGTTAGACATTTCGAAGATGAAAGCATCGATCTTCTGCATATCGACGGCCTGCACAGCTACGACGCTGTCCGCCATGACTTCGAGACCTGGCGGCCGAAGCTGGCACAAAACGCCATTGTGCTCTTTCATGACACGAACGTGCGTGAGCGCGATTTCGGCGTCTTTCGCCTTTGGAAAGAGGTATCGGAAGGCCGGCCGCATTTCGAGTTCCTGCATGGGCATGGCCTGGGTGTTCTGGCGCTTGGCGACAGCTACCCGAATGCGGTCGAGGCGCTTTTCGCCGCTGGCAAACAGGAGAGCAGCACAGAGGCCATACGAGCCGCCTTCGCCCATCTTGGCCAGGCAGTCGCCCAGCGCGAGAACGCGACCTGTTCAGCAGAGCAGGCGGAAGCGCAACTCGCGCTGAAGCGCGAAGAGTGGCGACAACAGGTCGAACAGCGCGACAGTGAGATCGTTGCACTGACGGTCGAGCGTGAGAAGGCCCGTGCCGTCGCTCAAGCGTTGGAATTGGCCAACACAAACCTTGCGGCAAAGAACAATGAGATCGTGGCGTTGGAACAGACCGTCACGCGCGCCGTTGAATTGGCCGATACCAATCTCGCGGCAAGGGACAAAAGCATTGCGATGCTTGAGCGTCAGGTGCAGGACCGCGATCACCAAATGATCGCGTTGAAGCGTGAGATGGAATTGGTGCGTATCAGCCGGGTCTGGCGTTATCGATCGTTACTACGAAGACTCGCGTCGTTTCCGAACAGAATGGCTTTCTATATCGGACGGCCTATCGTGCCGCGCGCGCTCTATCACTTGAAAAGTGTGACGTCTGGGAAGCGAGCCACGGAGTGGACGGTAACTGGTGATGATCCGCAGTTCGAACTCCTTTGGCCGGGCTCCTTGCCGCTTGCCCCTGGACACTATCAGATCAGTCTGCACGGACCGGCCGACGCGGAAACCTTTGCGGACACTCGTCTCTACGTAGACAGCGGCAGAGGATATAACGAAGTCGAGCGGATCGATCTGCGATTTCATTCGAGCGGCGGGGGCTTGGCAGAGACGATCTTTCCGCTCCACGCGAACGCCGCGAAGCTCCGTTTCGATCCGAGCGACCGTTCTCGCCAGATCACAATCGATTACGCGCGCCTGCGCAAGCTCGGGCGGCTTGAGTACTATGCGCGACTCATAGCGAGGCTTGCTGTTCGACACGTGAAGAGCCCCAGTGCTTTGGGACGGTCCGCCAAACGCGCTGCGAACATAATGAGAGAAGGCGGCCTCTCAGGATTTGCAGCCACTCTCCGTTCTGCCGAGGCGCGAGGCGCTCTGGGCAGCATTACCTATGAAGGGTGGATTGCTCTCCATGACACGCCGACGGAAGACGACATAGCGGACCTTCGCCACCGCCTGGCCGAGCTTAAGGTGAAGCCCCTTATTTCAGTGCTCATACCAGTCTATAATACGCCCGAAGAGCTCCTTCGAGAAGCGATCGAAAGCGTGCGCGCCCAGATCTATCAGAACTGGGAGCTCTGTATTGCGGATGACTGCTCGACGAAGCCGCACATGCGGCTCACTCTGAACGACTATGCAAAACGCGACCCTCGTATCAAAATCGTGTTTCGCGAGGAGAATGGCCACATCTCCCAGGCGTCCAATTCCGCGCTGGAACTCGTCACCGGCGAGTGGGTTGCCATGCTTGACCACGACGATGTCCTACGCCCGCACGCGCTTGCCGAGGTAGCGCTGGAACTCGATCGCCATCCCGACTCAGAGTTGATCTATAGCGATGAGGACAAGATCGATTCGGAAGGGAGACGTTACGATCCCTGCTTCAAGCCGGATTTCTCGCGCGAGCTTTTCCGGTCCCAGAACTATCTGAACCATCTTACCGTGCATCGCGCGGAGAATATTCGTGCCGTCGGTGGTTGGCGCCCCGGCTTCGAGGGCAGTCAGGACTATGACCTCAATCTGCGCGTCTTCGAGCGTGTAAGCCCGCAGAGAATTCAGCACATTCCGAAGGTGCTGTACCACTGGCGCGCGGTCGAAGGCTCGACCGCGCTGGACGGCTCGCAGAAGAGCTATGCTTACACGGCCGGATTTCGCGCGTTGGAAGAACATGTCGAACGCATGAGGCTACCGGCAAAGGTCGAGGAAGCGCCGGGCACATCCTGTTACCGCCTTCGGTTCTCGGTGCCCGAACCACAACCGCTTGTCAGCCTTGTCATTCCAACCCGGGACAAGGTAGACCTCCTACGAAATTGCGTGAATTCCATTCGCGAAAAAACCACTTACAGCAACTACGAAATTCTCGTGGTCGACAACGGATCGGTGGAACAGGAAACGCTTGCCTACTTCAGTGAGCTGGCAAAAGCGGAGAATATACGCGTGCTGAGCTATGACAAGCCGTTCAATTATTCGGCGATCAACAACTTCGGAGTCCTGAACGCGGGAGGCTCGATCATCGGATTGATCAACAACGATATCGAAGTGATCTCGCCTGACTGGCTGACGGAGATGGTTTCCTGGGCGATACAGCCGGATGTTGGCTGTGTCGGGGCGAAGCTTTACTATGCCGATGACACGATTCAGCATGGTGGAGTTATTGTTGGAGTGGGCGGCGTCGCCGGGCATGCGCACAAAAATTTTCCCCGCCACCATGCAGGGTATTTTGCCAGGTTAAAGGTGCTGCAGAATCTTTCCGCCGTTACGGCAGCCTGCCTTCTGATCCGCAAAAATGTGTTTGAGGAAGTTGGAGGTCTCAATGAAGTCAATCTGACTGTCGCCTTCAACGATGTCGATCTTTGTCTGAAAGCACAGGAAGCCGGATACTTAAATGTCTGGACGCCGTATGCTGAGCTTTACCACTTGGAGAGTGTTTCGCGTGGCGCGGAGGACAATCCGGAAAAAAAAGAGCGGTTTAAAAATGAAATTATGTTTATGGAACAGCAGTGGAAAAAGGTCATAGAACGCGATCCTTTCTATTCTCCGAACCTGACTAAAGGACGTGATGATTTCTCGCTAGGCTGATTGTAGAAAATAGAAATGGAGAAATTTGACTTTTCTCAATGGAGGCGGAAGCGGAATTGAGCTTAGTTTCGGTGGGAATGCTCGGGGGGCCAGTCGATATGCATGGTGGTGAAATAAAGTCATATGCGATTATTTTGGAAGTCTCGCCCAGCGCTAGAGCCTCGCACGAAGAAAATCACTTCGGCGTTGAATCTTGATGGAAAGGGTATCGAATATGGCCCCTTGCATGCAGCCCTTTTACGGAAGCCGCATTATGACGTTTGCTATGTAGATTATGCGGACCGCGCGTCTCTAGCCAAACACTATGCCAACGATCCCAATGTCGATGTCAGTCTGATCCCGGAAATCGACATTGTAACCGGTGGCAAGCTGATTTCTGAATTTCTACCGAAGGAGTCAGTGGACTACATTGTGGCGTCGCACGTTATGGAACATGTGCCTGACTTGCTGGGTTGGCTAGAGTCGAATCTTTACGTTCTCAAGCCTGGCGGTCGAATCGCCATCGCATTTCCCGATAAACGCTACTGTTTCGATCTGAGGCGAAAAAGCAGCATGATCTCCGATCTCGTGGCGGCCTATATTGAAAAGCGAACGAAGCCAAGCTTTCAGCAGATTTGCGACCATTTCTGGAATGTCAGCAAAGCGAATCCGGTTGACTGCTGGAATGGGGCCACCACCCCAAAAAACGCAGAGTACATGGTGGAGAGGAATCGTATCGTTGCCGTGCTTTCAGATGAAAAAATGAGGAATGAATACATCGATGCTCATTGTTGGGTATTTGAGGACGAAGAGTTCATAGAATGCACGAATTCAATAGATGATATATTTAAGATGGGATTTAGAGTTGTTGATTTTCAGAAAACGCAAAGGAATACATTAGAATTTTATGTGTCACTTGAAAAATGTAGGTGAATTTTTTCGAATAGGACTCTTGGTATGTTTACAGTAATTGCCCGATTTTTTTCTGAAATTAAACCTCTATTCGATCGAGGGCAGGAAGTGCCTGCATGAAATTTTGTTGGGTATGAGGTGGAAAGAGCTGGAACTTAGCGAAACTTTTTGAAATGAATACAAGTTGGATGATGGAAGCGTTTGATAAGGCGGCTATGCTCTGGCAGTCAGCGAAACGGTTTGCTCGGCTATACAGGCGTAGCGCGTCCGCAGGCGAGATCGATGTCGGTCAACTCAAAAATTATGGGGTTGGCATCATCAACGAAAGCGCAGCGGCGGGCGTTGCAACGATTATTGTCGTTGGTGCGCCTCGCTCTGGCACATCCATGGTGGCGGCCGCATTGGATTCCCTTGGGGTTTATTTGGGAGATCAGGCCGACAAAGCAGTGTTCGAGGATTTGCAGTTTGCAAACGCTATCGAAAACTCCCCAAGTGAGTTGCCGGCGATCATAGCCCAGTACAACGACGCCCACAACGTCTGGGGTTTCAAACGCCCCATGGCCTTCCAAAGTGTGGAGAATTATCTTCACTTGTTTCGCGAGCCGCGGCTAGTGATCCCTTTCCGCGATCCGGTTGCGGTCGCAAAGCGGGAGGAAATCTCCATGGTTTGCGATTTTCGTGACCAGCTTCGCAGAGTGGTCGAGCTAAACCTTGAAATTGTGACCTTCATCGAAAAAGTCTCGGTGCCGGTACTTCTTGTCAGCTATGAGAAGGCTATCTTTGAATCTGCGAACTTTGTGACTGCTCTTGCCGATTTCTGCGGTTTGCAGCCGTCAGGTCGTGCCAAATCCAGAGCGATGGATGTAATTCGTAATGGGCCTGATCTATATTTAAAGATGTCTCAGGTTAGGTTTGCCATTTGAAGAATACGGGGCTCAAAGGTAGTCAATGGCGTGATCTACCTGGCAGGGCTAGCCTCTTTGAGAACACATGAAACATTCAGCTCTTTCACGATCGAGGGCTGGTTGTCGGAAACCGGGTCAAGCCGAAACTCGTTGCTAAAGCCGTGCGGTTCGATCACGAGGAACCGCACCGTATTTCCATTACCGGCGGCGATTTGCCGAGTGCGGCTGTTAGCCTCGGAGAAAGCCGGAGCGCCCGATGGACGGTAGAAGAGCTGAACGATCGTGGAGCTTTCAACGCCAATGGTGCTTTCTACACGGACTGCCAGGCAGTGATGAAGGTCATCCGGCTGGCCGACTGAAAAAGCCATCTGAACATCCTTGCCGGCGGACAGGCTCAGATTGCCAGGACGAATCTCAGCCTTCGCGTTGCTTATCGTGATGCTGTCTGTCGGCTTGTCCAGAACATTCCATGTCGGATTGCGAGGAGCACTTTCAAGTAGGTCGGGCGGAAAGTAGCGTATGAATGACGCACCCATTTTTACCGCGTTGGCATATGCAAGTGTCATGTCGCGAGGGTAGAGCGTCGGACAATCAATAGGCCCTCCCGCGAGCAGCTTCGCGTGCAAGCACGCGCCGTTTCGAAGTGTTAGATCGGATGTCTGCCGAAAATAGGAAGCGTGGGCGAAGACCCCTGCCGCCATGGTGAGAACAATAATGCAACCCGTCGCCGCTACCGCAACGACACGGATTGCCTCTTGCTTTCTCGGCCACAGCATAAGGGCCATAACAACAGCGCCCGCAAACACCCATGGCCAAATCAGGGTCGCCCAAAAGAAGTGAAAGCGTGCGAAGCCAAAGGCGAAGAGTTGCAAGGGGGTGGATATGTTGGCCGGGCGCAAATCTGTTCGGCCGGCGGCGACCATTAATAGGTAGAAAAAAACCGAGGCGAACAAGAGAAGGCTGATCAATCCCAAGCGAGCGGAATCCGAATGCCGACTTTCCGCCGTTATGACATTGCGCAACCCGGCAATCGCGACCGCCACGGTAAGAGCCAAGCAAATCAGGGTGACCAAAAGAGATCGCAGCGGATGCGCCCCCCCTAGCATGAGGCTACGGCCAACCTTGCCGAACAAGTAAAACCAGAATTCGGCGCTGTTAGGCAAGGACCAGGGTGTTCCTGAATGCACCTGACCGTGTTGGACGAATACGAGGACGTATCCTTGTACGGTGACGGTAAGAACGGCTGCGCAAAGCAGCGCGCTCGCGTCTGGGGCTAGTTCGCCATAGGCGCGCCGATTACTCGCTATGCAGACAATGAGGGTGGCGGACAATGCGAGCAAGGAAAAGGCGCCGGAAGTATAAGCAAGCCCGGAAAGAGTTCCTAACGCAAACAAAACGAAAGAGCGAATGGGCCATGGCCATCGACTCATGATCAGGATGTATATCGCTGTGAGAATGAATATGAGCGGTAAGGCTTGGTGATATGCGATATTCTGTCGTCCCCAATAGCTGTCAGATTGAAGCATAAACAAAGTAAGAGAAAAGGCGCACGCCGCAAGAATTCGATCTTTAATCACTGTATTGACTAGGCGCCATTGCAAAAATAAAATTAGGCCGAGGACGGTCACCATCGAAAGAAACTGTTCGACAACTGAATTTCCCTTGAGGTCGATAAAAATCAGGGATTCAAGAAATTTTCCAACCGCGTATAGGGTGTCGTTTTCTGGCGTAAAAAGGTATCTGACATTAAAAGATCCCGTAGTACCATCAAAATAATCACGCCAATCATCTAAATATGGAAGGTCTATCCCATATTTAATCCACTGGATTGCCATCCAGGCAAGGCAGCAAATTGGGATAGAGATGAACAGGGAAATGATAATGCGCTCTGCCGATGTCGCCATGTTGCGTGATGGGGGCATCGTTTGGGCGGCAGCTCCCAGCTCGAGGTTCGCCGTTTGAGACTCGATGGAATGTTTCATTATTGTCTGCGCAGAATCCGTCGAGAAACCAGAAAGTTAAGCATTGTCGTTATGGCAAGCGTTGCAAAGAACGCCGCCGCTTGGCTCTGTAGTGCTCGCTCAAGAAGATGAAGGGTTGCCAAGCCGGCCACGAACACCGCGCCGACCGAACCGCCGACCACCAGCCGGTCCACCAAGCCGGTCCGCCCCCCGGGAAAGACACGATCCGGATAGAATATCATCACGAATGCGAGACCTACCAGCCAGGCGATGGTGTAGGAAATACCCGACGGGAGCACCATAAGGCCGGCAAAGTAGACGGCACTAGTCAAGGCTGTGTTCAATCCGCCGGCCACTAGAAAGCGGATTGCGTCCGAGCCTATCCGGTCAGTGGTCATCCGGTCTGACCGTGGCGAGGAAATCCGAATAGTCCCTGATGTAGTCACTTGCATCATATGGATGCGAAGCCATGACGAGCAGCGCAGTATCCGGCTGGAACTTGTACTGAATGCCCCACACCCCCGGCGGCAGGTAAAGACCGATCGAGGGATCTGCCAGCGAGACTTCCTTTCTGTCGCGGCCGTCATCGACCACCACTGAAAGACGCCCGTGAGCAGCGATCAGGAATTGATGGCACTGGCGGTGCGCGTGCTCGCCCCTGACCTTGTCGGAAGGGACGCCGTAAACGAGAAACGAGCGCAGCGGCTTGAAGGGAAGGTTCTGTCCGAACTCAAGCGGAGCCAACTCGCCGCGCAGGTCGCTGAAATGCGGCAACCGCCAAAGCTCGCATCCGCCGACCCCAAGCGCCATCCTGTCACCGGCGGCGCCGGGTGTCGCCTGCGTCACCACAGGTTGGACCTGCGGTCCGGTCTGGTAGCCGACGATGACGGCTGGATTTCCGACCACAACGGCGTTGGCCGGCACATTCTTGGTCACTACGGCGCCAGCGCCAATCATTGCCTGGCGACCTATCGTAATGCCGGGCAGAATTGTTGCGTTGGCGCCGATCGACGCCCCGTCCTCGACGATCGTCTGGAGAAACGTCTCGGGATAATGTTTCGAGCGCGGGAACCGGTCGTTGGTGAAGGTGGCATTCGGGCCGACAAACACGCGATTGCCCAGCCGGACGCCATCCCATAGCTGAACGCCGCTTTTGATCGTGACGTCATCGCCGACCGTCACGTCATTTTCGATGAAGACATGATCGCAGATGTTGCAGTTCGCGCCAATCTTGGCGCCCGGAAGGACATGGGCGAATGCCCATATCCTTGTGCCGTCGCCGACGCTCGTGCTCTCGCAGATGCCACGGTCATGGACAAAAAAAGTCTTGTCGTTCATGCAGAGGTCCCGTCGACGACACGGCTTATTATTCGCAGTGGGCGCGATTTGGTATTTTCAACTGCTCGCCAAAGATAACAACCAAGAATGCCTTGCACGGCGAGAATCGCTGACCCGAATCCCACGATAAGCAGAACCAGTGTCGTGTACCCGGCAGGGTCGATCCTGCCAAGCAAGCGGGCGACGACGGTGATTACAGCAAACACAAGGCTGAGAATGCAGCCCGCAATTCCCACCCAGAGTGTAAGAACGATCGGAAAGTCGGAAAACGAGAAGATCGAGTCCATCATATATCTGAGCCGGCGCCCAATGCCCCAGGCGCTCTTCCCATGCTCCCGCTCGCGTCGCCGGTAAGGCACGAACTCCCGCCTGAATCCGACCCAGAACAGCTGAACCACAAGCGAGCTGTTTGGCTCCTCGATTGACAGGATCGCATCGAGCGCCTGGCGGTTGCAGGCAAATATATCGACGCCGCCACTCGGCATGCTGGGCATAATCAGCCTGCGGTAAACGCTCCAGAAGGCTCGGGACAGGAAGCGCGTCAAAAGGGGGTCGTCGCGACCGGTTCTGCGGCCAAACACAACGTCAGCCGTATCCTTTTCCAGTATCGAAAAGAATTCGACAATGAGTTCGGGCGGTTCCTGGAGGTCGGCCGCCATCGCGGCCACATGTTTGCCGGACGCGTGTTCGAGGCCCGTCCGAATGGCCGTGAAGGAGCCAAAATTCCGGCTGTGGAAGATGATCTTGTATCTGTAGCTGGCGTCCTCCAAAGCCCTAACCAGCAGGCCGCCCGACTGGTCGGGCGATCCATCGATGACGAAGACAAACTCGATGTCGCCCTTATACATGGCGTCGAAATTGGCGACAGCCTGCAAAAGGGAAGGGATGTTCAGCTCGTTGCGGTAGATGGGAAAAACAAGAGAGCGCGCAGTCACATTGCCTCCCATTCGATGAGGGCTCTGCACACTTGCTCGACCTCATCATTCGTCATGTCCGGGTAGCACGGAACGGAACAGAGACGACTGATGCTTGCCCGGGAGATTGCGAGATTTTCGGTCCCTTTCATGGGCAAAGTAGCCCAACCGACCTGATCGCAATCGAGCACGGGATAGTGGACATCGGTATCGACGCCGCGCTCCTTCATGAAGATGCGGAATGCGCCCCGGTCGTCACATAGCAGAACCGCGAGGTGTGCGACGGCGCCGTTGCCGCCGTCGAGGAATTTGAGCCGGCGCCCGGTAACAGCCCTAAATCGGCTAACGATGCTGCGGCGTTGTTCGTTGCGGCTGTTCAAGTCCGGAAGAAATACATCCAAAATCGCTGCCTGGACCTCGTCCATGCGAGAGTTGCGCCCTCCTGGCAGGGCCACATGGTATTTGGAACTCCAGCCATATTGATGAAGCTGACGAACGCGCTCCGCCAGTCTTTGGTTGGAGGTGAGGACTGCGCCACCGTCACCCATCGCGCCGAGATTTTTAGTCGGATAGAAGCTGAAAGTGGCGATGTCTCCAAGTGATCCAACCATTTCACCCCTGATGCGAGCACCGTGTGCCTGGGCGCAATCCTCGATGACCGGGATGTGCGACATTCCGGCATTGACAAGTCCTGCCCGGATAGCGGGAACATCGACCACGCCGCCGTAAAGATGGGTAACGACAATCGCAGCCGTGTCGGTACTCACCGCTTCCAGCACCGATCGGACGCTTGCAAGTTGGCTAGCCGGTTCGATGTCGACGTAGTGTGGAATGAGGTCGTTGTGCCAGCACGCACAACTGGCATATCCCCCGGCATTCGCCGCCACGATCACCTCGCGTCCATGCGCATCGTCAAGCCCGACGATAGAGCGTAAAGCGAGTTCAAGGGCGTCCGTTCCGTTTGCGACGAGGATGCAATCCGAGACTCCTGCAAACGTCGCAAAGTTCGCTCCGAATCGCTTCCCTGCTACGCCATTGAGCCACCATCCGGACCGCAGCGTGCTCGCTACTTCGCGCGCGATTTCAACCTCATAGCGCTGGTACAGACGCTTGAGATCATTCATCGGAACGGCATTCGGCTTCGTCATCAACAACTCGACAGTGTCTTATTCATTCCAGCGTGTTCGCCCGCGAACATTCGGAAATTCAGATGATTCTGACATGACTCAGTTAAGAATACTTGCATCGCGGAAGCAGCGGAAAGCCAGGACCACAGCGCAACTATTGAGATTCCGTCTCGGTCGCAACAGGCTGGCGTCATTTTGGAGAACGCTCTGAGCCTAGGGGTTGACCAAAACCGCTTCGGCAGACCTGATCGGCACCGGCGTCAGCGACTCCACCCGGCCGCCTTTGAGCGTCAGCCGCTTGGTGCACACGCTCTGAATAAGGCTTTCGCTGTGGCTCGCCAGAACGATGATGCCTGCCTTTTCGGCCAGTTCGTCCATGCGCCTCTTGGCCTTTTCTTGGAAAGAAGCATCACCTGCTCCGATCCATTCGTCCATCAGCAGGATTTCGGGTTCAAGCGCTGTCGCCACCGAAAAAGCGAGCCGCGCCGCCATACCCTGGCTGTAGGCCTTGAATGGAAGGTCAATGAAATCGCCGAGCTCGCTGAAGGCAATGATGTCTTCCATCTTTTCTTCGATCTCGGCTTCCGACCATCCGTTAATCAGGCCTCGCAATACGATGTTCCGGCGACCCGTCGCTTCGCGGCGAAATCCGATGTTGATGTTGAAAAGAGCATCGACCTTACCTTCGATCGCGACGCTCCCTCCGGAAGGCTCGTAGATGCCGTAGAGGACTTTCAGCAGTGTTGTTTTCCCAGCTCCGTTCGGGCCTACAAGGCCAAGCCGGTCGCCGGCCTTGAGTTCGAAACCGACGCCGTCGAGCGCCTGAACGAACTGCCTTCGGCCGGAACCTTCAATTCTGCCGCCTGTTGGGCCCAAACGCCGATCCCGCGCCGAAAGCGTCAGTCTTTCGTGCAGCTTGTAGACCAGGCTGACGTTGTCCAGTTTTATGGAAACCATCACAAACTCATATCAAAAAGACGACCTGGCGGCGATATCTGCCAAGCAACAACAGCGCGATCGCCCACATAGCCAAGGCTACCATGCCTGTGACGGCGAAGGCATTACTCGGAAACTGGCCGCTGAGGATCGGGGTGCGTGCAACGTCCAGGAAGTAGGCGAATGGATTCCATTGATATGCGTACCTCTGGATGGCGTCTTGCCCATTATAAACCCAGAACACGGGTGTGAAGAACATTCCAACGCGCATCAGGTTGCCGACGATGAATTCGCTGTCCGGGAAGAATGCGCCGGTAAACGCAAAGACGGTGATGAGAGCCGGTGTAGCCAACAGGATCAGGAGAAGCCCCATAAGCGACCACAGCCACGCCATAGTCAGCCCCGAGCCAGTCAGCAATAGAATGACAATGCAACCTGCAATCGCGTATCCGGCTCGGATCGCAGATTGTACGGTCAATCGCATCACATAGACAAACAGCGGAAGCGTCGTGCCTTCGATGAAGCTCTCCTCGCGCTTGAAGAGTGACACGCTCAGCGAGATGACCTCCATCAGGAAGAACCACACCATCAAGCCAATCGCGACGTAGGCGGTATAGCCTGTGGCATCCTTGCCCGCAGGCTGGAACACGAAAACGAAGGTGCCGACAAAGGCAAGATAGTTGACCAGCAGCCAAAGCGGCCCAAGCGTGGTGCGCCGGTGCTGGTCGCCGATATCCTCATGCGCGAGGGCAATCCATACCCTTCGCAGCCTCATCGCCCCGAATATATCGTCGAGCGCGCTGTTCAGTGCCGAAATCATCGCTGTGGTGCCACAGTTATTGTTCTAGTGTTTCGTCTAACGCCCACACGACCGCCAAGCCCCTCTTTCATAGCCATGGCGACAAGCTTATGGCAACGTGGTGCGGCTTAGTGAAGCCGGATTGTCGTCCACTGACATCTATTAGCGGAGTCTATTGGACAGTTTCCCGATGTCACCAACAGTTCGGCTTGGCTTGTTGCTGCTTCGAGACAAGTCATTGGCACGTTCACTCAGCCAAAAAAACCGCTAGCCCTCCCGTCCTCTCCGCGCTAAGGCGATAACCGGGCGACGGGGTCGGGGAATTGCAATCTGAAGTGGCGGTGGACGATGTTTTGTCCGCGGCCGTTCTGATAGCATCTCCGCGCCTGGAGTTCAGTGCCACCCAATGACCGCCTACGTAGAAGCCGTATCGGGAATCCGACCGAGGATGCGGCGCGCCATCATCATGATCCAGGACCTCGTCATGGTCCTGGTCGCGGTGGCGCTCAGCCTCATCCTGTCGCAGTCGCGGCTTTCCTTCGACGCGCTCTCTTCCGGCGGGCTGGCCTGCTGGGCGCTCATCGTGCTCGTCGCCCATCTGCTGTTCCGATCCAGCGGCCTCTACAACACCGTCTGGCGCTTTGCCTCCACGCCCGACTTCTTCAACATCCTCAAGGGCTGCGGCGGCCTGACGGTGGTTCTCTATCTGGCCTCGCTTGCCTTCCGCTTCTTCTTCCAGCCGGTCGCCGGCCTCAACGAGCGCCAGTTCATCGTCTTCTTCCTGGTCTCCTTCACCATCATTTCGGCGCCCAGGCTCTATTATCGCTTCCTGCGCGACGGCGCGAGCTGGCGCATCCTGCGCCGCGCCGCCGGCGATGCCTCGACCAAGCAGGCACTGTTCATCGGCCGGCTGGGCGAGGCGGACCTGATCGTTCGCTTCACCCGCACGGCCATGCCGGCGGAATACGCCATCGCCGGCATCATGGCCACCGAGAGCGACGCGCCGCTCGGCACGCAGATCCAGGGCGTTCCGGTCGTGGCGCTGCGGCCGCGCCTGGTCGAGGTGCTGGAGGAATATGTCAAGGGTACGGAAAACCTCGACCTCCTGATCTTCGGCCAGGGGGTCGAGCGCGAGATCGAGGACTATGCCGAGCTGGTGCGCGTCGCCCGCCACAGCGGCATCGCCGTCGTCCAGTTTTCCGGCCTGTCGGAACTGGGGCTGGGCGGCAAGCTGGTTCTCGATGCCGTCGAGATGGAAACAATCATGCGCCGCTCGGCGGTCGCCACCGACATCACGCGCATCGGCGCCTTCGTCGGCGGCAAGCGCGTGATGGTCACCGGCGGCGCCGGCTCCATCGGCCGCGTGCTGGTCAAGCGCGCGCTGGAACTGGGCGCCGAGGCGGTGCTGGTGGCCGACAATTCCGAGTTCGGCATTTTCCAGCTCGATCAGCAGACCGACGACGGCGACCGCGACCGGCTCACCAGCCGCATCGTCGACGTCACCGACCGGCCTCACATGACGCGCCTCGTCAGCGAGTTCAAACCCGCGATCATCTTCCATGCCGCGGCGCTGAAGCACGTGCCGCTGCTCGAGGAAAACTGGGAAGCGGCGATCGAGACGAATGTCTTCGGCACGCTCGCCTGCGCCGAGATCGCCGCCGAATGCGGGGTGCCGCAGTTCCTGCTGATTTCCAGCGACAAGGCCGTCGACCCGACCTCGGTGCTGGGCGTCACCAAGCGGGCGGCCGAGCAGGTCGTCTCCTCGCTGCATGAAACCCAGGCGGCGGCGTCGCCGCCGCGTGCCGGCGCAGCGAACGGCCATGGCGGCGCCACCGGTTTGCGTCATTCGGGCACGAAATTCATCGCCGTGCGCTTCGGCAACGTCTTCGGCTCCAACGGCTCGGTGGCGACCATCTTCCAGGCGCAGATCGAGGCCGGCGGGCCGGTGACCATCACGGACCGGCGCATGACCCGCTATTTCATGACCGTGGCCGAGGCCGTCGACCTCGTCATCATGTCGGCCGCCGATGCCGAGCAGCGCCGGGGCGCGGATGACTACGCCATCTACATGCTCGACATGGGCAAGCCCGTGCCGATCCTCGAAGTCGCTGAAACCATGATCCGCATGGCCGGCAAAAGCCCCTACACCGACATTCCGATCCGCTTCACCGGCATCAGGCCCGGCGAGAAGCTGCACGAGACGCTGCATGCCGAGAACGAGGAGGTCGTCAAGCTCGACACCGCCAAGATCTTCGGCCTCAGGACCGGCGTCATCGAATGGCCGAAGATCGAGGCGGCCCTGCCGGCGCTGGTGGCCGCGATGCACGATCGCGACAAGGGCGCCGCGCTTGCCATCCTGGCAGGGCTCTACGGGGTGGAAGAAGCTGTTAGCGGCGCGCGTGAAGAGGCGTCGCCGAAAACGGCCGGGCAGGCTGGTTAGCATGTCTCCCGAAAGTGGAAACCGGTTTCGGGACAAAGACATGCGTAAGATCAAAAACTTAAAGCGTACTGTGCGCTTTAAACCTGTGCCGTACGCCCGCAATTGTCCATTGAAACCTGTTCAAGCACCCTTCGGGCAAGTGATTTCAGAGCCGTGACCAGAAAAGATCAGCGCGTGGCCGTTCTCATGGGCACGAAGGATGGCGCGGCCTATATCGGCGAACAATTGCAATCCTTGGCTACGCAGTCCTGGCCGCTCGTCGATCTCTGGGTCTCCGACGACGGCTCGTCGGACGCCACGACCGCAATCGTCGAGACGTGGCGATCCCGCTGGATCAAGGGGTCCCTCACCCTTTTGCAAGGCCCGCAAAGGGGCTTCGCCGCCAATTTCCGCTCGATGATCATCGATCCGAGCATCGATGCCGATTTCTATGCCTTTTGCGACCAGGACGATGTCTGGGAGCGGGACCGGCTGGAGAGCGCAATCCGCTGGATGGAGGGAGAGGACATCGAAACGCCGCTCCTGTTCTGCTCGCGTACGGCGACCATCTCGCAGACCGGCGTCCCGGCCGGCTATTCGCCGCTGTTTCGTCGCCCGCCGTCCTTCCGCAATGCGCTGGTGCAGAGCATCGCGGGCGGCAACACCATGCTCTTCAACCGCGCGGCGCGTCAGCTCCTGGCGAAAGCATCGGCGA
This sequence comes from Mesorhizobium sp. B4-1-1, assembly GCF_006439375.1. Taxonomy (NCBI): domain Bacteria; kingdom Pseudomonadati; phylum Pseudomonadota; class Alphaproteobacteria; order Hyphomicrobiales; family Phyllobacteriaceae; genus Mesorhizobium; species Mesorhizobium sp. B4-1-1. Next base: position 17,863 of record NZ_VFTH01000003.1, on the reverse strand, counting down.
GAACCGAATTCGTCAGCCATGACTGGTGGGCCTATCTCATCGTCACCGCCGCCGGAGGCAAGGTCCGCTACGAGCCGCGGCCGCTGGTGAGATACCGGCAGCATGCGGCAAACCTGGTCGGCGCCAATGTCTCCTGGAGGGCGAGGTTTTCAAGACTGGGACGTCTGTTCAAGGGCCAGTTCGCCACCTGGACGGACAGCAATCTGCGCGGCCTCGCCGTCAACCGCGACCTCATCGCGCGCGATGCGGCACTTTGCCTTCGCCTGTTCATCAGGGCGCGCAAAGGCAGTGTCTTCAAGCGCTTCGGCCTGCTCGGCAAAAGCGGCGTCTACCGGCAGACATTCATGGGGACGCTCGGGCTCTACGTCGCCTTCCTTTGGCGCCGGATCTGAGCGATGACCGCGAAGCGCGCGCTTGACCTCGCGGTCGCTGTTCCGATGCTGGTGGTGGCGGCTCCCGTCCTGCTTGTCGCGATGCTGGCAATCCGGGCAACATCGGCCGGCCCCGCCATCTTCTCGCAGATCCGCGTCGGCCGGGGAGGCGCCCTCTTTGCCTGCCGCAAATTGCGCACCATGTATCGCGCAACGCCTTCCTTGCCCACGCACGAGGCGCCGGCCGGTTCGGTCACCGCGGTCGGCAAGGTGCTGCGGGCAACCAAGATCGACGAATTGCCGCAGCTCTGGAACGTGCTCAAGGGCGAGATGAGCCTTGTCGGCCCTCGTCCATGCCTGCCGACGCAGGCGGAACTGATCGAACGGCGCAGGGAACTGGGCGTGCTCACCGCACTTCCAGGCATCACAGGGCTCGCGCAGATCAAGGGGATCGACATGTCTGATCCAAAACTTTGCGCGGAAACCGACGCGGCCTACATCAAGGCCGCCTCGACCAGCCTGGACCTCAAGATATTGCTGGGTACGTTCTTTTGAAGCGCTTCCGGACGGAAAGCTACGGCGAAGGCCCCGAGCCTGGCCGCTTCCCGGAATCGTTCTGACCGGCCTGCCGCGCCAATTCCTCAAGCCGGCCGGGCGTGTCGGTTTCCGGCATCCAGCCTTCCGAGGCCAGCAGGGACGGGTCACAGATCTGCGTCGCCATGAAGGCTTGCCATGACGCCTGCCGGCCAAGCAGCGTGGCCAGCAGCCGCAGCGGCCAGGCCGGCATGGGGAAAAGCCGGGCCGGCCGGCCGTATCCGCGCCGGAACGCGGTGATGATTTCGGCCATCGCAACCGGAGAAGCATCGCTGAGCACATAGATCGGGCGCGGCGGCGCGGGACGGGTCACAAGATGCGTCACGGCGCCGGCCACGGCGTCTTGCGAGACGAGCGAGCGAACCGCTGTCAGGGCGGCTGCTGGCAGCGGCAGGCCGTTGGCAGCGAGGCGCGTCAGCGCGCGCAGATTTCCCTTCATGCCTTCGCCATAGACCGGTGGCAGCCGCAACGCCGTCGCACCGGCGCGCCCTGCCGCTGCGAAAGCCTCCAGCGTTTTGATCTCGCCTTCGCGCTTGGAGCGCCCATAGGCGTCTTGCGGGGCGGGGGGTGTGGTCTCGTCGATGGTGCCGCTGAAACCGGCGCCCACCACGGCGCGGATCGAGGAGAGATAGATGAAGCGCCCGTCGGTGCGCGCGGCCGCCGCCCGGGCGAGCCGTCCGGTCAGCATCGCATTGACGGCCTGGAAGTCGGCCTCGCCGGCGTTGCGGTCATTGTTGAGCGCCGCACAGTGGACGACATGCGTCACCTCGCGCATCAGCGCCAGGAAGGCTTCGTCCGACGCATCGGCGCCGGGCAGCGCGACGGCATCGTCCACGCCCGCCAGTTGCTGCGGCTGGCGGGAGGCGATCCGTATGCCGAATCCGGCCTCGCGCAACCGGCTGACGACCCGGCGTCCAATGAAGCCTGTCGCGCCGGTGACCAGGACCTTCATGGTCGCAGGCTGGCGTCCGGCGCCGCCGCAGGCGCGCTTTTCCCAGTTGGCGCTGCCGTCCGCCCGGATGCAAGGTAGGTCCCCGAGATCAGGAACACCATCAGCGTTGCATCGAGGATGTCGTGGCCGACCAGGATGCCGGCCATTCCGCCGGTGAGATAGGTGATGACCGCGACAAGGACCATCGTCGCGCCGAACCGCTCCACCGGATCGGCGCTGAGGCGCAGTGTCCGTGCCGCGTTCCAGGCGGCGACGACGAAAATCGACGCCAAGGCCAGCGCCCCAAGCAGACCGGCCTCGACCAGCGCGGTCAGGAAGCCATTGTGAAAATGGCTGAAACCCGCGCTTAGCCCGAACTGCTCGTGAAAACCCTGCTTCATCAGCGCACGGCTCGCCGAGATGCCATGGCCGAAAATCGGCATCTCGCGAAACGCGGCAAAGCCGATTTCCCACATCGCCACGCGCAGGCCGAGCGCCGTCGAATGGTCACCATTGGCGTTCAGCGCATCCCAGTCGCTGACCAGGAAGTCGGTTCTATCCAGCACGGCACGGGAGCCGATGGCGGCGATCACAAGGGCGACTACGACGCCGATCGCCACGAAGCGTGCCAGGCTGGCGCCGGTGAACCGGCGGCGGTTGATGAGAAGCACGACGATGCTGGCGATCGGCACGGCCACCCAGATCATGCGCGATCCCGAATAGACAATCGCAATGGCTCCGGCGATCGCCGCCAGGACCGGCAGCTTCCAGCGTTTCTCGATGCCCGACAGCGCGCCGGCAAGGCATGTCATGACGGCAAGGCAGGTAACGGTCGCGAAGACGATCGGATTGCCGGCGCCGCCCTCCGCCCTCACACCGAGCCGATGATACTGGAACACGGCCATCGCCAGCGCGCCGAAGCAGGCCGCGGTGCTGGCCAGGATGGCGATGCGTGCCAGCGCGCTCTTCTCGGTGATGCTCCAGGTCGAATAGGAGATGGGGAACAGCAGGAAGGTGATCAGTGGCAGGAAAAACCGCAGATCGGCGGCCAGCGTGCCGTTGACGATCGAAGCCAGAACCATGGCCGCGCAATAGGCATAGATCGCCACCGTCAAGGCGAGCATCGGCCGGTCGACGTTGAAGCGTCGCCGTTTCGCGGCCAACAGCATCGCGGACCACACGCCACCGGCATTGAAAGCGATGCTGACCAGCGATCCAAGCACCGGCGGCGAAAAAAAGCAGACGATCGAGAAATAGACGTTGATCTGTGCGGGCGTGAGGTGGCGCCGGAGCGTTGTAAACGGGTTCAAATGCTTGCTTCGCAAATTTCCAGGTTGCGCCCGGATCCATGGAGCCAGCCAGAGGCCGCCTCGCCGATCCGTTTGCCGCGCCTTGCCCGTTCCCCGAGCCCGTATAGCGGCTGGCGCCGCTCCGCGATAGTGCGGTCGACGATGTTGCGGCAGAAATCCCGATCCGGCGAGGATCGGGGACTCCGGAATTCCCTGGACGCCACGGGCTTTCGTTTTCGATAGCTCTGGCAGGATTTTCCGCTTTTCCCCGCTGCGCTTGGAAAATTCGTTCTCTAATCGCGGCGCGCCGCGCGGGTCTTGCATTGTTATCGGCAGCGCCGATCTGGTAGAACGCCCGCACGAAACAGTTTGTCCGAAGTGAAATTTGCGCCCGGGCGGTATGGAATTGCCGCCTGCAAATGCAAGATTTCCGCTCCACGGCACGAGAGAACGCTCGACGCTCCATGAATATCGCGCTCACGCATCTGCAGCGGCTCGAGGCCGAATCCATCCACATCTTCCGCGAGGTTGCGGCATCTTTCTCTAAGCCGGTGATGCTCTATTCGGTCGGCAAGGATTCGTCCGTGCTGATGCATCTGGCGATGAAGGCCTTCTATCCGGCCAAGCCGCCTTTCCCGTTCCTGCATGTCGACACCACCTGGAAGTTCCGCGAGATGATCGCCTTTCGCGATCAGATGGCGCAGAAGCTTGGCTTCGACCTTTTGGTCCATGTCAACGAGGATGGCGTTCGCGAGGGCATCAACCCCTTCGATCATGGCTCCAACACCCACACCCATGTGATGAAGACGGTGGCGTTGCGCCAGGCGCTCGACAAATACGGCTTCGATGCCGCATTCGGCGGCGCCCGCCGCGACGAGGAGAAGTCGCGCGCCAAGGAGCGCATCTTTTCCTTCCGCAACGCCCAGCACGCCTGGGACCCGAAGAACCAGCGGCCGGAAATGTGGAAGATCTTCAACACCCGCATCGCGCCGGGTGAGTCGATCCGCGTCTTCCCGCTGTCCAACTGGACCGAGCTCGATATCTGGCAGTACATCCTGCAGGAGAACATCCCGATCGTGCCGCTCTATTTCGCCAAGGAGCGGCCGGTGGTCGAGCGCGACGGCATGCTGATCATGAAGGACGATGACCGCATGCAACTGCGCCCCGGCGAAGCGGTCGAGAACCGGCTCGTGCGCTTCCGCACACTGGGCTGCTACCCGCTGACCGGCGCGATCGAGTCCGACGCCGACACGCTGGAGGCCATCGTCGGCGAGATGCTGACCGCCCGCACCTCCGAGCGCCAGGGTCGCCTCATCGATCGCGACGAGGCAGGTTCTATGGAAAAGAAGAAGCGCGAGGGCTATTTCTGATAATGCGCCACATCATGGCCAAGAGCCTCGCCCCGACCGATTCGATCCGCGACTACATGGCCGCCCAGGAGAAGAAGTCGCTGCTGCGCTTTCTCACCTGCGGCTCGGTCGACGACGGCAAGTCGACGCTGATCGGCCGTCTGCTCTCCGAAACCAAGCAGATCTTCGAGGACCAGCTTGCGGCGCTCGAGAAGGATTCGCGCAAGCACGGCACCACCGGCGACGACATCGACTTCGCGCTGTTGGTGGACGGGCTGGAGGCGGAGCGCGAGCAAGGCATCACCATCGATGTCGCCTATCGCTTCTTCGCCACGCCGAAGCGCAAGTTCATCGTCGCCGACACGCCCGGCCATGAGCAGTATACGCGCAATATGGCGACCGGCGCCTCGACCGCCGATCTGGCCATCGTGCTGATCGATGCGCGCCAGGGCGTGCTGCGCCAGACCAGGCGCCATTCGATCATCGCCTCGCTGCTCGGCATCCGCCACATCGTGCTTGCGGTCAACAAGATCGATCTCGTCGGCTTCGACGAGACCGCGTTCGACCGGATCGTCGCCGACTATGGCGAGTTCGCGAAGGAGCTCGGCTTCGTCAGCATCGCGCCGATCCCGATGTCGGCGCGCTTCGGCGACAACGTCACCAGCCGCTCCGAGCGCACGCCCTGGTATTCCGGGCCATCGCTGATCGAGCATCTCGAAACCGTGTCGGTCGACGAGGCCGCCGTCGAGCTGCCCTTCCGCTTCCCCGTCCAGTATGTGAACCGCCCAAACCTCGATTTCCGTGGCTTTGCCGGCACCATCGCTTCGGGCACTGTCTCGGAAGGAGACGAGGTCGTCGTCGCCAAGTCGGGCAAGGCGTCCAGGGTCAAGCGCATCGTCGCGCAGGGCGGCGATCTCGAGCAGGCGGTCGCCGGCCAGGCGATCACGCTCGTCCTCGAGGACGAGGTCGAGGTGTCGCGCGGCAACATGCTGGTGTCGCCCTCGGCAAGACCGCAGGTCGCCGATCAGTTCGCCGCCAACATCGTCTGGTTCGACGAGCAGGCGCTGCTGCCTGGCCGCTCCTACGTCTTGCGCACCGAAACCGATCAGGTCAGCGCCACCGTCACCGAGCTGAAATACCGGGTCAACGTCAACGATTTCGCGCGTGAGGCGGCGAAGTCGCTCGACATCAACGAGGTCGGCGTCTGCAACCTCTCGACCCGCGCGCCGATCGCCTTCGATTCGTTCGCCGAGAACCGCACCACCGGCGCCTTCATCCTGATCGACCGCATCACCAACGCCACCGTCGGCGCCGGCATGATCCTGCATTCGCTGCGCCGCGCCGAAAACATCCATTGGCAGTCGCTCGATGTCGGCAAGCGCGGCCGTTCCGACTTGAAGAACCAGCGTCCGGCGGTGTTCTGGTTCACCGGGCTCTCCGGTTCCGGCAAGTCGACCATCGCCAATTTGTTCGAGAAGAAGCTGTTCGCGTCCGGGCGACACACCTATATCCTCGACGGCGACAACGTCCGCCACGGCCTCAATCGCGATCTCGGCTTCACCGACGCCGACCGCGTGGAAAACATCCGCCGTGTCGCCGAGGTGGCCAAGTTGATGGCCGATGCCGGCCTGATCGTCATCGTCTCCTTCATCTCGCCCTTCGCCGCCGAGCGGCGCGTGGCGCGCGAGCTGATGGCCGAGGGCGAGTTCGTCGAGGTGTTTGTCGACACGCCGTTCGAGGAATGCGCAAGGCGCGATCCGAAGGGTCTTTACGCGCGCGCCTTGAGCGGCGAGATCAAGAATTTCACCGGCGTGGATTCTCCTTATGAAGCGCCGGAGAATCCGGAAATTCACCTGAAGACTCTCGGCAGGAGCCCGCAGGAGATGGCGGAAGCCCTGGAACATTGGCTGACCGAGCGCGACATTGCCGAGGAGCAGTACGACAATGGCGGCGGTATCTGACGACGAGGCGATGCTCGGCGTTTTCGAGCGCCTGGCGCTCGAGGCCGGGCGCGAGGTGATGCGGGTCTTCCACGAGGGCTGCGCCGTCGACAGCAAGGCAGACTCTTCGCCGGTGACCGAAGCCGACCGCGAAAGCGAGAAGATCATCCTCGCCGGCCTGCGCGCCGCCTATCCGGACATTCCCTGCGTGGCCGAGGAAGAGGTGGCTGCAGGCATTGCGACGCCCGATCTCGGCGGCGCCTTCTTCCTGATCGATCCCCTCGACGGCACCAAGGAATTCGTCAATCGCCGCACCGATTTCACCGTCAACATCGCGCTGGTCCGCCATGGCGTGCCGGAAATCGGTGTCGTCTTCGCGCCTTGCACTGGGCGTTTTTTCACCGGACGGCCGGGCAAGGCCGAGGCGCTCGAGGTCGATGCCGATTATCGCATTGCCGGCCGCCGGCCGATCACCGTGCGGGCGGGGGGCACGCCGCTCGCCGTCGTCGCCAGCCGTTCGCACAACACGCCTGAAACCGATGCCTTCATCCGCGACCTCGGCGCCGCCGAGATCGTCTCGGTCGGCTCGTCGCTGAAATTCTGCCTGCTCGCCGCGGCGGAAGCCGACGTCTATCCGCGCTTCGGCCGCACCATGGAATGGGATACGGCGGCGGGCGACGCGGTCTTGCGCGCCGCCGGCGGCATGACCCGTACCCTTGAAGGCGAGCCGCTGGTCTACGGCAAGCGCAACCAGGCCAGCGACAGCGATTTCGCCAACCCGCATTTCATCGCAACGGGGAAGAGCGCGGCTTAGGGCAGCGTTGCCAATTATCGATGCCGGCGGGACAGAGGCGCCCGGCGCCGACCTTTCAGGCTTTAAGCCGCCGCCACATGCGCCGAGTTCGACCCGATATAATTGCGGATCGTCTCGATGATGCGGTCCTGGTCGGCCTCGCTCAAATAGGCGTGCATCGGCAGGCAGAGGATCTGCTTGGGCAGTGCTTCCGAGACGGCAAGGCCGGTAGGCGTGCGCGGATAGTCCTTGTAGGCCACCTGCTCGTGCAGCGGTTTCACATAATAGATCACCGACGGAATGCCCTTTTCGCCGAGATGCGCCTTGAGCCCGTCGCGTTTCGGCGTCTCGATCGCATACTGCGCCCAGGCCGAGCGGCCATGGCCAAGATTGCGTGACGCCTTGACGATGTCGCCGAGGCCCTTGGCATAGCGGTCGGCGACAACCTGGCGCGCCATCATCTCATCCTCGAGGATGGCGAGCTTTTCGATCAGGATCGCCGCCTGCAGCGTGTCGAGGCGCGAATTGATGCCGACGCGGACATTGTCATATTGCGTCTCGCCCTTGCCGTGGAAGGCGAAGGAGCGGAGCTTGTCGGCCAGCGCGCCGTCATTGGTGAACATGGCGCCGCCGTCGCCATAGCAGCCAAGCGGCTTGGCCGGATAGAAGCTGGTCGAGCCGACATGGCCGAAAGCGCCGCACATCGTGACGTCGGCGGAACCGCCCATCGACTGCGCGGCATCCTCGATCACCAGAAGGTTCTCGCGCTTGGCGATCGCCATGATCGCCTCGTAGTCCGCGGAGAGCCCGAACAGGTCGACGGGGATGATCGCCCTCGGCTTCAGCCTTCCTTCCTTCTTGATCATCTCGATCGCCGCCTCGAGGCTGGCGATATCGATGTTGTAGGTGTCGCGGTCGACGTCGACGAAGACCGGCTCGGCCTTGGCTAGCGCCACCACTTCGGCGGTGGCGGCGAAGGTGAAGCTCGGCACGAACACCGCATCGCCCGGGCCGATGCCGGCGGCAAACAGCGGCAGAAGCAGAGCATCGGTGCCGTTGGCGCAGGCGACCACATGCTTGACGCCGATATAGGCCGCCAGCTTGTTCTCGAATTCGGTGACCTGCGGACCGAGGATATAGCGGCCGTCCTCGACGACTTTGTCGATAGCGACCTTCAGCCGGTCGCGGATACGTTCGCGCTGTGCGCCAAGATCGATGAACTGCATGTCGGCCTCAATGCCTGTAAAACCGGCCCGCTGGTAACAGACTTGAACCGGCTGAGAAAGCCGGCGGCGGCCGGCGCAGATTGCTTATGTGTCGCAGCGTGTTACCGACTTTGCCGGCGCAATGCCTGAAAAAGCCGGAAATCCGAGCTTTGAGAGGTGTTTTCCTGCCCCTCTTGTCGCGTCGTTCCACCGATGGGAAACATAAAGTGATCGGCCGCGAAGGATGGGCTCGCGTCCGTCCCCGCGCCGGATCAGGCGATTTCGTGGCGCCAGGGCGGATTGGCGCCGGCTCGCGAAACCGTTACCGCCGCCGCGCTGGCGCCAAGTTCCAGCGCCTTGCGGATCGCTTCTTCCGGAAGGTTGCCGATCGCCGCCTTGGTGAGCAGACCCTGCTCATGCAGGGAGGCCAGGATGCCGGCATTGAACGTGTCGCCGGCGCCGACCGTGTCGATGACCTTCACCTTCTGCGGCATGACCGTGACCTTGTGCGCCTTGCTGTAGCCGACGGCGCCTTCGCTGCCATGGGTGACGACGATCAGCTCGGGCCCACGCTCCAGCCAGTTGCGCACCACATCCTCGTGCGAGCCGGCCTCGTCGAACCATTTGAGGTCCTCGTCCGACAATTTCACGATGTCGGCCATCGCCATCATCTCGCGGATGCGTCTGAGATGCTTGGCCTTGTCCGGGATGAAGTTCGGCCGGATGTTGGGGTCGAGCATCATGACGCGGCTTTGGTGCTCGCGTCGCATGAATTCCTCATAGGCCGAGCCCGCCGGCTCGGAGATCAGGCTGATGGCGCCGAACAGCATCGCCTCGATTTCCGAGCCGAGCTTCGGCAGGTCCTCGATGGTCAGCATGCGCCCGGCGGTGTTCTCGTCATAGAAAGTGTAGGTCGCCTGGCCGTTGGTGAGCCGCACGAAGGCGAGCGTGGTCGGGCGAGGGGAGGTGTGCGCATAGGTGGAACTCACCTTGCTGGCGCCGAGCGCGTCGCGGAATTGGCCGCCGAACAGGTCGGAGGAGAGGCCGGAAAAGAAGCCTGCCGGGGCGCCGAGCCGGCCGAGCGCAATCGCCGAGTTGAACACCGCGCCGCCGACATAGGGCGCGAAGGCCGCTTCGCCTTCCGTCGTGGTGCGCGGCAGCATGTCGATCAGGGCTTCGCCACAGCAAAGGATCATGTCGTCTTGGTCTCCGGCGGATGGATCACGCCCTTGCGGATGATGATGTTGGCAAAGAGCCTGGGTTCGCTGGTCGCCACGATGGCGTGCGCGGCCTTGACGCGTGCATAGAAGTCGGGCCCGGCCAGCGCAACCACCTTGTGGCCCGGCGCGCGCCTGGCGCAAACCGCTTCCATCTCGCGATGCACGGGGTCGGCGAGCGCCGGGTCGCCCTTGACCGAGGCACGGAACAGCGCCTCTGGCACCGCCTCGTCCACCGGCAGCACGCTGAGCACGGCGTCGAGGACGGCTATGACGTTGTGGCCGTCCGCGCGGATCAGCCGCCGCGCCTGTTCCTCGGCCGGATAATTGCCGTCGACGATCGCGATCTCGTCGCCATGGCCCATTGCCCTGAGCGTCGCCAGGAACCGGGGCCCGAGCAGCGGCGGGATGCCGATCAGCATGGTCAGGCGCCCCCGGACGTATTCGGTCCGATCAGGAAGCGCTCGGAGAGCGGCAGGCTGGCGCCGCCCATGGCGCGTGCGTGGATGCCGACCGTTCCCTCGCGCACGACAGGCAGTTTCAGTCCTTCGGCATCGATGCGGGCGATCGCTTCCGTGACGGCATCGACCAGCCGGCGCCGCACCTCGAGCGGCATCCAGCCGTCGATAACCGCCGCTTCGAAATCGATGACCGACGAGGCAGCGACAATGGCATAGGCGAGCGCCCGCGAGGCGCTGGCGATCCACTCGTCGAGATCGGCGCCGATCTCGCCCCATTCCTGCGGCGAGGTCCACAGATAGGTGCCGTCGATGCCCTTGGCGGAGAGCGCCCTTTCCAGCATCGCGATCGAGGCGACGTCGATGAGCTGCGTCGGTTTGCCGTCCGGCCCGGGCACCGGCATCGAGCCCAGCGCGCCGGCGTTGCCGTTCGGCCCGCTGTAGAGGCGGCCGTTGAGCACGATGCCGCCGCCGGCGAAGGCGCCGATGTAGAAATAGACGAAATCGCGCGCTCCGCCCGCTCGTCCGAAGACGAGCTCCGCGCCGCAAGCCGAAGTCGCGTCGTTCTGCAGGTAGACGGGGAACTCGCACTGCCCCTGGATGTCTGCGCGGATGTCGCGATGGCGCCATTCGTCCATGATCTCGCGCGGCGCGCCGGCCGTGTCTGCCCAGTTCCATAGCTCGAACGGCATGGCGATGCCGAGCCCGGCAATGCGCTTGTCCTGCGCCGGCGCCAGCTCGCCGCGCATCGTCTTGATGCCGGCGGTGACGAACTCGACGGTCTCGCGCGGTGCGGGATAGCGGTAGGAATGCTGCAGCATGGCGCGCACATTGCCGAGGAAGTCTATCAGCACGAGCTCGGCGCTGCGGCGGCCGATCTTGAGGCCGATGAAAAAGGCGCCTTCCGGATTGAGCGCCATCGGGATCGAAGGTTGGCCGATCTTGCCGCGCAGCGGCGCCTGGCGCACGAGCAGCTTGTCTTCCTCGAGCTCGCGCATGATCACCGACACTGTCTGGGCAGACAGCCCGGTCATGCGCGCAATGTCGGATTTGGCCAGGCTGCCATGCTGGCGCACCAGGGACAGCACGAGCCGCTCATTGTGGTCGCGCATGCCGCTCTGGTTGGTGCCGCGATGCAGCCGGCTTTCCAAAGCCTCGGGCGAACCGTGCCTCGCAATGCCGGTCTCCACCCTGTTCCTCCCGTCTGTTTCCCCTCGATGCTTTTCGTTCAGAATGGGTGAACAGCGCAAGAGTGTCAATAATAAATAAGAGTGATTTAATTATTGACAGCGGTTACGGACTGGTGTCTTTTTGACATCGCGCCCATACTGGGAGAACTTCGGTGGGCGCTCCGCAGGCGCCGGTTGGCCGGCGCCGGAGTGGTTCACTGGGAGGAAATCATGCGTAAATGGACTATCCTGAAGGCGGCCGTTGCCGGTCTTGCCTTTTACGGCGCGATGGCCACGGCCTCGTATGCCGCCGACATCGTCGGCCTGATAACCAAGACCGAGGGCAACCCGTTCTTCGTCAAGATGCGCGAAGGCGCGCAGGCCAAAGCCAAGGAACTCGGCCTCACGCTGCAGACCTTTGCCGGTAAGTTCGACGGCGACAATGACAGCCAGGTCGCGGCCATCGAGAACCTGATCTCGGCCGGCGCCAAGGGCTTCGCCATTGTGCCGAGCGATTCCAGCGCCATCGTGCCGACCATCAAGAAGGCGCGTGATGCTGGCCTGCTGGTCATCGTGCTCGACACGCCGCTCGATCCGATCGACGCGGCGGACGCCACTTTCGCGACCGACAATTTCAAGGCAGGTGAGCTGATCGGTGAGTGGGCCAAGGGCACGCTTGGCGACAAGGCCTCGAGCGCCAAGATCGCCTTCCTCGACCTCGCCACCAACCAGCCGACCGTCGACTATCTGCGCGACCAGGGCTTCATGAAGGGCTTCGGCATCGACATCAAGGATCCGAAGAAATACGGCGACGAGGACGACGCGCGCATCTGCGGCCACGAGATGACCGGCGGCGCCGAGGATGGCGGCCGCACCGCCATGGAAACGCTGCTGCAGAAGTGCCCGGACGTGAGCGTGATGTACACGATCAACGAGCCGGCGGCGGCCGGTGGCTACCAGGCGCTCAAGGCGGCCGGCAAGGATGACGGCTCGGTGCTGGTGGTTTCGATCGACGGCGGTTGCCCGGGCGTCAAGAATGTCGCGGCCGGCGTCATCGGCGCGACCTCGCAGCAATATCCGCTGAAGATGGCCGCCATGGCCATGGAAGCGATCGAGAAGTTCGCCAAGACCGGCGAAAAGCCAAAGCCGACCCCCGGCAAGGAGTTCTTCGACACCGGCGCCACGCTGATCACCGACAAGCCCGTCAATGGCGTCGAGTCGATCGACAGCAAGAAGGGCGCGGAACTTTGCTGGGGCTGACGCCTTCCTAAGACCCGCAATAACGGACTAAACTCACTGAAAGGGCGGCTCCGGCCGCCCTTTCCCGAAGCACGGGATCCTGGGAGGGGATAAAGATGAGCGACGACACAACCGGCTCGGTCTCGGCCGAGCGCGGCCTTCAGGGCCACGACCAGTCCGTGGCGAGTTTTGATGAGGACCGGGGTTCATTTGTAAAAAACCTGCAGCGCTTCCTGCACGAATATCCCACGGCCATCCCGTTCATTGTCCTGGTCATCGGCGTTTTGATTTTCTCGGTCGCGGCGGGCGGGCGCTTCTTCGCGCCGTTCAATCTTTCGCTGGTGCTGCAACAAGTCACCATCATCGCCTTTCTGGGCATCGCCCAGACGCTGGTCATCCTGACCGCCGGCATCGATCTTTCGGTCGGCGCCATGATGGTGCTGTCGTCCATCGTCATGGGCAGGCTGACCGTAACCTACGGCGTGCCGGTCGAATTGAGTTTCGTGCTGGGCCTGCTCACCGGTCTTGTCTGCGGCCTGATCAACGGCCTGCTGGTGGCGGTGATCAAGCTGCCACCCTTCATCGTCACGCTCGGCACCTGGAGCGTCTATGGCGCGATGGTCATCTACGTCTCGCATTCCGAGACCGTGCGCGCCCAGGACATCGAGGCGGCGGGACCGCTGCTGCAGTGGCTGGGCCATACGATCAGGTTGGGTGGCGGCGCGGTGCTGACCTACGGCGCCATCGCCATGATCCTGACGGCTCTGATCATCTGGTATGTGTTGAACCGCACCGCCTTCGGCCGCCATGTCTACGCAACCGGGGACGACGACGAAGCCGCACGCCTCGCCGGCATCAACACCCGCGGCGTGTTCATTGCCGTCTACACGCTGGCCGGCTTCATCTGCGCCGTCGCCGCCTGGGCGCTTATCGGTCGCATCGGCGCGGCAAGCCCGCTCGGCAACCAGACCGCCAATCTCGATGCCATTACCGCCGTGGTGATCGGCGGCACCTCGTTGTTTGGGGGCCGCGGCTCGATCGTCGGGACATTGTTCGGCGCGTTGATCGTCGGCGTCTTCCGCAATGGCCTGGCGCTCGCCGGCGTCGACTCGCTCTGGCAGGAGTTCACCGTCGGTATCCTCATCATCCTCGCCGTCACCATCGATCAGTGGATCAGGAAGATTTCGGCATGAGCACGCAGTCCATTCTTCAGGCCCCCATTCTGCAGGCAAAAGGCCTCAACAAGCGCTACGGCAGGGTGGTCGCTCTCGACAATGCCGATTTCGACCTGATGCCGGGCGAGATACTTGCCGTCATCGGCGACAACGGCGCCGGCAAGTCGACGCTGGTGAAGGCGCTCTGCGGCGCGGTCATCCCGGACTCCGGCGCGATCGAGCTCAACGGCCAGCCGGTGCATTTCCGCTCGCCGATCGAGGCGCGCATGGCCGGCATCGAGACCGTCTACCAGAACCTGGCCCTGTCGCCGGCGCTGTCGATCGCCGACAACATGTTCCTTGGCCGGGAACTGCGCAAACCGGGCTTCGCCGGGCAATGGCTGAGGAGGCTCGACCGCTCGGCCATGGCGCGCATCGCCCGCGAGAAACTGTCCGAGCTCGGGCTGATGACCATCCAGAACATCAACCAGTCGGTCGAAACGCTGTCGGGTGGCCAGCGCCAGGGTGTTGCTGTGGCCCGCGCTGCCGCCTTCGGCAGCCGCGTCGTGATCATGGACGAGCCGACCGCGGCGCTCGGCGTCAAGGAAAGCCGCCGCGTGCTGGAGCTGATGCTCGACGTCAAGAAGCGCGGTCTGCCGATCGTGCTCATCTCGCACAACATGCCGCATGTCTTCGAGGTGGCCGACCGCATCCACATCCATCGCCTGGGCCGTCGCCTCGCCGTCATCGATCCGAAGCAATATACAATGTCCGACGCCGTCGCCTTCATGACCGGCGCCAAGGCACCGCCGGAGGTATTGGCGGCCTGATCGCGCCGCATTGTCGCGGGGATGTGGAACGCGGCCCGCTTAAATCGATTGAACCTATGCTGCAACGCACTAAGATAGGCTGGGAGGAACGGTGAAAGCCGCTATGATCAGGCCAGTTGAACGAGAGACGAAATGACATCCGCCATGACGATCGAAGTCCCAGTCCTCGACAATCCCGATCCCAAGACGCTCGCCGAGGAAGTCCTGCTGTCGCTCAAATACCGGGTCGGCAAGGACACCACCGTCGCCACGCCCTATGACTGGTTGACGGCTTCGATCAAGGTCGTCCGCGACCGCATCGTCGACCACTGGATGCAGGCAACCAAGGAAGCCTATGACCAGCAGGAAAAACGCGTCTATTACCTTTCGCTGGAATTCCTGATCGGGCGCCTGATGCGCGACGCCTTCTCCAATCTCGGCCTGATGGAGAACATGCGCGAGGCGCTGTCCTCCCTCGGCGTCGACCTCGACCTCATCGCGGGGCTCGAACCGGACGCCGCGCTCGGCAATGGCGGCCTCGGCCGTCTCGCCGCCTGCTTCATGGAAAGCATGGCGACCGTCGATATCCCCGCCCATGGCTACGGCATCCGCTACGCCAACGGCATGTTCCGCCAGGAAATCCACGGCGGCTGGCAGGTCGAGCTGCCGGAGACCTGGCTCGACCACGGCAACCCTTGGGAGTTCGAGCGGCGCGAGCGCTCCTTCGAGGTCGGCTTCGGCGGCTCGGTGGAATCGATCACCTCCAAGGACGGCCGGCTCGAACGCCACGTCTGGAAGCCGACCGAGCATGTGCTGGCGGTTGCCTACGACACGCCCGTCGCCGGCTGGCATGCCAGGCGCGTCAACACGCTGAGACTTTGGTCCGGTATGCCGATCGATCCGATCCTGCTCGACAAGTTCAACGCCGGCGACCACATCGGCGCGCTGGCCGAAAGCAACAAGGCCGACGCGCTGTCGCGCGTGCTCTATCCGGCAGATTCCCACATGGCCGGGCAGGAGTTGAGACTGCGGCAGGAGTATTTCTTCTCCACCGCCTCGCTGCAGGACATCGTGCAGCGTCATCTCAGCCAGTATGGCGATCTGAAATCGCTGCCCGACAAGGCGGCGATCCACCTCAACGACACCCATCCCGCGGTCGCCGTGCCGGAGCTGATGCGGCTCCTGATGGACGTCCACGGCATGGACTTCGACCAGGCCTGGGATATCACCAAGCGCACCTTCGGCTATACCAATCACACGCTGTTGCCCGAGGCGCTGGAAAGCTGGCCGGTGCCGCTGTTCGAACGTCTGCTGCCGCGCCACATGCAGATTGTCTATGCCATCAATGCGCAGGTGCTGCTCGAGGCCCGCGCCACCAACCAGTTCTCGAGCGATCAGATCGCCCGCATCTCGCTGATCCAGGAAAATGGCGACCGCCGCGTGCGCATGGGCAATCTGGCTTTCGTCGGCTCGCATTCGATCAACGGCGTCTCGGCCCTGCACACCGAGCTGATGAAGGAGACGGTGTTCGCCGATCTCCACAAGCTCTATCCCGACCGCATCAACAACAAGACCAACGGCATCACGCCCAGGCGCTGGCTGATCCAGTGCAATCCGGGCCTGACCTCGCTTGCCCGCGAGGCGATCGGCGACCGCTTCATGGACGACATCGAGGCGATCAAGGATCTCGATCCGCTCGCCGACGACGCGGCTTTCCGTGAAAAATTCGCCGCCGTGAAGCGGCAGAACAAGGTGAAGCTCGCCAACCTGATCGCCGACCGGCTCGGCATTCGGCTCGACCCCTCGGCGCTGTTCGATATCCAGGTCAAGCGCATCCACGAATACAAGCGCCAGCTCCTCAACATCATCGAGGCGATCGCGCTCTACGACCAGATACGCTCGCATCCCGAGCGGGACTGGATGCCGCGCGTCAAGATCTTCGGCGGCAAGGCAGCGCCGAGCTACCACAACGCCAAGCTGATCATCAAACTGGCCAACGACGTCGCGAAAGTCATCAACGGCGATCCGTCGGTGCGCGGCCTGCTGAAGGTGGTGTTCGTGCCGAACTACAATGTCAGCCTGGCCGAAATGCTGATGCCCGCCGCCGATCTTTCCGAGCAGATATCGACCGCCGGCATGGAAGCATCCGGCACCGGCAACATGAAGTTCGGCATGAACGGCGCGCTCACCATCGGCACGCTCGACGGCGCCAATGTCGAGATGAAGGAACATGTCGGCGACGACAACATCTTCATCTTCGGCCTCACCACCGCCGAGGTCGCCGATCGGCGCAACAATGGCTACAATCCGCGCGGCATCATCGAGGCGTCCCCTGAATTGTCGCAGGCCGTCGCGGCGATCTCGTCCGGCGTCTTCTCGCCCGATGACCCCAATCGCTACCGCGACCTCATGAATGGGCTCTACAGCAGCGACTGGTTCATGGTGGCGGCCGACTTCGATTCCTACGCCGCCTGCCAGCGCGAGGTGGACCGCGTCTGGCGCGACAGCCCCGATTGGAACGCACGCGCCATCCACAACGTTGCCCGCATGGGTTGGTTCTCGTCCGATCGCACGATCCGCCAATATGCGAAAGAAATCTGGAACGTACCCGTCTGATATGATTGCATGAGATCACGAACAATGTGGTGTCGTGCATGTCGCCCAAAAGTGCGTAGCGGTTTTGGGGCAACGACATGCACAAAACAAAATAACGCCCGGGGAGGGAACACCGCCTGATGAGGAAGCCGCGCGCGACCGCTGCGACAAGCGGGCCGGACGGACTGGCGCCAGCCGGCGATGTCGCGGCGATTGTCTCCGGAACGCATGGCGATCCTTTCTCGGTCCTGGGCGTGCAGGAAGCCGGCAAGGGCTTTGTCGCCCGCTGCTTCGTGCCCAATGCGGAATTCGTCACCGCCTATACGCTGACCGGCAAGGAGGTCGGCGCGCTTTCCCGCCGCGACGATGCCGGCTTCTTCGAGGGCAAGGTCTCGATCCGCAAGCGCCAGCCGCTGCGCTATCACGCCGGCAACGCCGGCGGCGACTGGTGGCTGACCGATCCCTATTCCTTCGGCCCGGTGCTCGGTCCGATGGATGACTATTACATGGCCGAAGGCTCGCATCTGAGGCTGTTCGACAAGCTCGGCGCCCACATCGTCGAACACGAGGGCGCCACCGGCGTGCATTTCGCCGTCTGGGCGCCCAATGCCAGGCGCGTCTCCGTGGTCGGCGCCTTCAACGACTGGGACGGCCGCCGGCACACCATGCGCGACCGCAGGGATACCGGCATCTGGGAATTGTTCATTCCCGATCTCGGCGCGGGCCAGCCCTACAAGTTCGAGATCATCG